>JALYZY010000178.1 GCA_030948665.1 Actinomycetota bacterium
CCGGAACCGGACGGAATGGTGCGGGTGCCGCACCGGGGCGCGCATCTCAAAGGCCGTCAAGCGGCACAGCAGCGCGGCAGGAAACAGCCCCAGAACCTGCGCTTTAGCTCGCGGTCACCCGCACCACCCCAAACGATCCCACGCCGAACGGAATCCGTCCACTCAACCCTTGACTTTCATGCGTAGGAGACTCACGAAGACAGGGAAGCCTCGCTAGAGGTTGGACGGGATCTCCGCGCTGCTGCTCTTGGTCGATTCGGGAAGTCGCCACTGCACCGCCATGTCGGCGGACAGGTCCTTCTCATTGTGGTTTGCGTCGGCTATCGGCGAGGAGCTTGTGCCCGTCGGGTCGGAGTTCGCCTGTTGGCGAGACGTGGCGGTAGAGCGTCTGGCGGGTGATCCCAAGCTCTGCGCAGAGCTCGCCCACCTTCGTGTCGGGCTGTCCCATCGAGGCGGCGGCGAGGCGCAGCTTGCGCGGGGTCATCTTGAACGGCCGGCCGCCCTTGCGACCGCGGGCGCGGGCCGAGGCCAGTCCCGCGGTGGTGCGCTCGGAGATCAGCTCGCGTTCGAACTCGGCAAGCGCAGCGAAGATCCCGAACGCCAGTTTCCCGGCGGGAGTGGTGGTGTCGATCGCGGCGCCTTGCCCGGTGAGCACCTTCAACCCAACGCCGCGGGCCGTGAGATCGTGCACGGTGTTGACGAGGTGGTGCAGGTTGCGGCCGAGCCGGTCGAGCTTCCAGACGACCAGCGTGTCGCCGTCTCTGAGCGCTTTGAGGCACGAGGCGAGACCGGGCCGGTCATCGCGCTGGCCGGAGGCGTGATCGTCGTAGAGGTGGGTGACGTCGATGCCGGCGGCGAGCAGCGCGTCGCGTTGCAGTTCGACGGTCTGGGTTCCGTCTGCTTTGGACACGCGCATGTAGCCGACCAGCAATGGATCTCCTTGTCACGCATACGTCCGGTTACGTGACACCGCCTCGGACCGCCGCTCCGAGGCCGTCGCCTGTCACATAAGCCGTCTCGCATTCTATGTCAAGCGAACGGTCGTCCGGCGTGTTCATGTGACAAGCCGACGATTGGAGTCAACGAGCGGCGGCGAGGTCGGGCGCGCAACCAACTCGATCCCCTTGGAGTCCCGCGGCCGGTTGCGAAGATGTCGTACAGAGCGTGCGCGGCGGCGGGATCCTTCCGGGCGGACGAGATCCCATCGCTGGGTGTAGGCTTCACGTGGCGCCGTCCTCGTCGTTGGCCCTCGTCGACAGGTGCGGCCGGGGGCGGCGGCCGAGAGGCTGGCCACGCCCCCTGAACGTCCAATCTTCGAGTAACTCGAGCGGGCAGAGGCCGGTCGATTTGGAGCGTGTGGTGCGTCCTTGCCCATGACCGCCTCTGGGCCCGAATCCGCAACTTAGCTTTCGCCCGACAACGCCCGACTCCGGAGGATCGCAAAGTCGCCAAGGCGATCGTCAGTCCGCGATGATCAGTCCGACGGATGCGATCGTCCCGGCGGCTGCCGGTCCGAGCTCGCCGAAGCTGCCTTTCCTCGCCTTTGGGGTGCGTCACGGAGCGTGTCGGCCGGGGCGGTTGGTGTCGGCCGCTGCCGGGCGTTCGTGCTGGGTTAGGATCCGCTGGTGGGGATCGGCGCGGGGCGGAGCAGGTGAGCGGTGGCGAGCCGCCTGACCTGGACGGGCTTACCCCGCGGCAGCGGCGTGTTCTGGGTGCGTTGAGCGGTGTATGCCGTCAGCCAGCGCGTGGTCGCAGGCGATCGGCATCTGTATGAGGCGCTGGTGGGCTTGGCGCAGCCCTTCGCAACGAGATATCCGATGGTTGATGGCAAGGGGAACTTCGGCAGCGTCGACTGGGATGCGCCAGCTGACATGGAGTACACAGAGGCGCGGCTGGCGCCGGTCGCGAGCGATGTGGGGTTGTTTCCGCTGCTGCTGTCCAACGGCGGTGGGGGTGTCCCGCCGCACAATCTGCGTGAGGTGATCGCCGCGACTATCGCGTATCTGGATGATCGCGAGATCGATCTCAGGGGGTTGCTCGGTCACATTGCAGGGCCGGACTTTCCCACCGGAGCGATCTTCACCAACGGCGCTGATCTGCCTACGATCTACGAGTTTGGTCGCGGCCGGCTTGTGCTGCGGGCGCGAGCTGACATCGAGCAGGGCCCGCAGGGAGTGCAGATCGTTGTCCGCGAGCTGCCGTTCGGCGTTCGCAAGGGCGGCGATGCCGGCGTGATCGTTCAGATCGCTGATGGCGTGCGCTCAGGTGCGTTGGCCGGGATCAGCGATCTGCTTGACCAGAGCGATCACGACAGCAGGTGGCGGTCGAGTGGGGGTCTCTGCTGCGGCTTGTGATCGTTCTCGCTGCCGACGTTGACCCCGGCGAGATGTTGGAGCGGCTGTATGCGCAGACTGATTTGCAGGTTTCGCCGCCGGTTGAGATGGTCGCGTGTGTTGACGGCGCGCCCCGGTTGATGGGGCTGCGCGAATCGATCAGCGAGTGGGTGAGCGCTCGCCTGCGCTCTGGCTCTCAGGAGGCGGTTCGTGGCCAGTTGCTGGGGGTCGCAGAGCGCTACGGCGACGAGCGCCGGACGACGATCGCGACGTAGCCCAGTTCAGATGAGCCGCTCTAAAACTTAATCAAGTGAAGAACGCGTCGACTCAGAGAGAGGGGTCCTCGAAGAATCGAGAATCCGAGCTACATTGGCCGTGCATGGCCGCGCGCCGCTTGCTCCAGACGTTCTGCTTGCTCGCGGTACCGGCGCTGCTGCTCGCTGCGCCTGCGGCGGGCGCGGTACCGGCGCTGCACACCGGCTCGACGCGCAACGTACGGATTTTGCACCTGGGCCATGGTCAGCTCTCGGTCGCGCTGACCAGAGCGGGCCGCAAGAGGTTCGCGGTGCTGATGCGCGCCGGCTACGCGCTAGACGCAACCTGTACGAGGCTCAGCAAATCGGTCCAGGGGTTCTCGCAGGGCAGCTCCTCCGAGGCTGCCGAGGAAGGTCCCGGACCGAACGGACGGCCCACCTACCACACGCTGCTTGATCGCCACGCCGACTTTTGCGACATCGGCCGCGTGCGACTGTCTGTCACCCGCGGCAGTTTCAGCAGCGAGCAGGTGACGGGCCCGTTGCTTGACTCGATCGCGCTGAGCCAGAAGGGCGCCGCTTTTCTGGATGAGGATCGCCTTACCTCGACGCTGTTCGGGGTCCTGGAGGTCGCGATCGGGGACGCGCAGCGGCGCCCGGACGGACTTTTTCCGCCGGCCGGGCAATTCGCCGCCGGACTGAGATTTAGCCGGTTGCGGGTAATCGCGCTCGTCACTCCCGACGCCTCACCGCCACCGGGAATCATCGGCTTCTACAGCGATGGCGCCAACCACGCCGAGGCGGTCGGCATCTCGACGCTGGGACGACGGCTATTCATCGACTCAAACGCCGCCGTGCTCAGCACCAACGCTGCCGAGCACCTGCTCCGCGCCAGCAGCGCATTTCGGTAGGACCGAGAGCGCTAGCGCACTCCCGGCCTCTAGGCGCGAGGAGTCTCGGGCAGCGCCGGCGCTCGCGTTGTGCCGGTCGACGATTGACCGGCACAACCTACGCCCTCCGGGGGCGCGGTCGACGGCCCCAAGCGAGGCACCTCATCTCGATCAAGGCTCCAGGGTGATCGCGCCGCTTGCTTGGGAAGACGTCGGTCTTCATGAGCACCGCGATCTGAAACAGCCGGGCGACGCGCCCGTTCCCGTCGGCGGAGGGATGGATCTCCAGCCCGCGCGTGGTGATCGCGTGCAGTTCGTTATAAGGAACCCCGGGATGGCGCTGATTGCGGTGCTGGTCCGAGAAGACCGGCCCATGGCCTTTGCCGCGAGGATCGCGACGGCGACCGTCCTGGCTCGCAGCCGGAATCTTCGCCGCGCCGCACGAGGTCCCAGGCCTTGTGATCCCAGCTCCGGAGGGATGCACGCGATGAAGGCGAACGGGCTAGGCCCGTAAGAGCCGCAGAATCATGCTCCCCTCGTCAGGGATCTAGCCTCGCTGACTTCTTTGGTGGTGGCGGGTTTGACGCCGGCGACCCGCACCCGCAAGAATGGTGGCGGCGGCTCGTCCGCCGCGTGGGTCCACCCAGCATCGCCGGGACCGATGCGCAAGAAGGGAGCAGCACATGGGTTCTACGAGTTCGCCTCGGCGCCTCGCCGCCGTAACGGTCCTGGGGTTCGCTGCGCTGGCCGTCTGCGCGGGCGGGGCCCTGGCTTCGGGACCCCCATCGCGATCCAAGCTCAAGGCACTTGGTTCCTCGCCCAAGGAGGCGCGCACGCAGCCGTTCGTCGGTCTCGGTGCCGCTCCCTCGTCGCAGCCGCTGATCGCCGTCTCGTTCGTGGGCGGCCGGGCGACGGTTATCGGCGGCAGCGCAGTGCCTGCAAACGTCTCAAAGCACGTGCAGAACGCGAACGTTCCCGTCTCGGCCGTTCAGTGCTCGGTCAACTTCACCACCCGAAAGATCCGGATCGGGTCCGGCTCGACCAGCGTCCGCTGGTTCTCTGGAATCGCCTGCAGCCGCACGGTTGAGCTGTTCGGGCAGGCCTTCTTGGCTCAGAGCGCCTCAAAGTTCGCCGGTTCAGGCCAGTACTACAAGGGCCAACTGAAGACCGCCAGCAGCGGCAGAGCCGCCACGATCGTGAAGGCCGCAAACCCGTCGCTGTATGTCTGGTCGGCGACCAACGTCTTCTTCCAGGAGAAGCCCTCACGAGGGGTGATCGTCGTACAGCCGAGCGCCAACCAGCAGATAAATCCAGCCACCAGCTGTGAACCGGTCAGGAGCCGTAGCTTTGGGTGGGGCGTGCACTGCGACATGTACACGAGCCGCTTCTGACCGTCGAGCCCTGCCATCGCGCGTGCCGCTCACTGAGCGGTACGCCGCAGGTACGCAGCGGCTGCCGTCAAGCTGCGCGGACGTCTTGACCGCGTAGGAATTCACGCGTGAGCAGGCCGCCACGTATTGCGGTCGTCGGATCGGCGAACATCGACTTGGCGGCGCGCTGCGAGCGGTTGCCGCGGCCGGGCGAGACCGTCAGCGACGCGGTGTTCGAGCGTGTCCCGGGGGAAGCCCGATTGAAGCCTCAGCTGCGAGATCTCGCCGCAAGAGATCGGCAATGGGACCGCAGAAACCCGGGTGCAGAGCGGATCCTGGCATCCGCACGACAACTAAAAACGCTTGACTTAAGTACTTACTGTGTTATGCTTGCTTTTATAAGCAACCAAAGGAGTACTAAGATGGAGTCAAGCAAAACTCCCACTACCACGAAGTACCAGCAGGTCACCGTCGATGTTCCCGAGGATCGAATCGCTGATTTTCACGCGTTCTTCGGCCGCTTCCTGGCCAGCCCCGCTGGCCGCGGACGTAGGGGACGACACGGCAGGCGCCACCACGGCGCCCACGGACGCGGCTGCGCTCACCGCCACGAAGCGACCGAGCAGGGCCAGTCCGCAGGTCAACCGGCCGGGACCACCGAGGTCTGATGGCTGACAAGGAAGTCACGGTCGCCGTTCCTGAAGACCGCGTACCGGAGTTTTATGCCTGGTTCGCAGCCTTCCTGGCGGCTGAGCCCGGGACGCCGCCGCCCTCAGCAGGGCGCGGACGTCGCGGACCCCACGGCTTCCGTCACTACGGTGAAGCGAGCGCCTGGTCGGCGGATGATGCCGACCAGGCCAGCTGGCTGTACCGCAAGCTCGCGCCGCCGGCACGCGAGTTGGTCGACCTGCTCTCAGGGGCCCCAGGAGAGCGCTTCGGCGGCGAGGACATCGCCAGACGCCTCCGGCTCGAGAAGGGCGCGCATGGGGTCGCCGGCATCCTCGCCTGGCCCGGCCGCTACTCCCGCCACCTCAGCCGCGTGCTTCCAATCGCTACCGAGGGCCGCGCCGATGGTGGCACCGACTATTACATGGAGCCAGACACGGCCGCCCTGTTTGCTGCCGCGCGGGCACAATCAGAGCCGACAAGCCGTCACGCGCGGCACCGCCGGTAAGCGCGCGCTGCGAGCCGGCGTCCATGCAGACGCTTGACCGGTGGCCAGACGGCCGTGCCCGCCCCGCGACTAGGCGAGCCGTCCCTTGACTTCCTGCCGAATCAGAGGAGAGTGGATTGCTCGCCATGCACCAGACGAGGACCGACTCTGGTGCGCGATTGAAAGGAGGCTGCCCTCGTCCCCTTGCCTCTGAAGCTTCCTGGTCGCCGAGGGACTCACTCGAGGGACGGCGGCTGCCGGTCGCTCTGCAGCCCAATCCACAGAGACTTGATGGTGGCGAAACGCCGCCCGAAGGGAACAGCCATGACCACAAATACCGTTCAGAGCGACGCGACGACGATCGCCGGTCACGAGGCCGAGCAGATCGCGCGTGCGAACGACAGCGGCCGCGCTCCCGTTGTCTTCGTTCACGGCCTCTGGCTCTTAGCCTCCAGCTGGGATCGCTGGGCTGCTGTTTTTGACGAAGCCGGCTATGCGACGCTGCAGCCGGGTTGGCCTGACGACCCTGACACGCATGACGAAGCGCTCGCAAACCCCGAAGTGTTCGCCAATAAGACGGTCGGCCAGGTCGCCGACCATTACGAAGAGGTCATCGGCAGGCTCGACCAAAAGCCAGCGGTGATCGGCCACTCGTTCGGTGGGCTGCTCGCGCAGATCCTGGCCGGACGTGGGCTCTCCGCTGCGACTGTCGCTGTCGATCCAGCCCCATTCCGTGGCGTCCTGCCGTTGCCGTTCTCGGCGCTGAAGTCGGCAAGCGGAGTGCTGCGCAACCCAGCAAACAAGCATCGCGCGATACCACTGAGCTACGAGCAGTTCCGCTATGGGTTCGCAAACGCGATCAGCGAGGAGGAGGCCAGGGAGCTCTACGAGAAGTTCTCGGTTCCGGGCTCGGGGGCGCCGATCTTCCAAGCGGCCGCGGCGAACCTCAATCCGTTCACAGAGGCCAAGGTGGACACCAAGAATCCCGAGCGAGGGCCACTGCTGATCACCTCGGGAGAGAAGGATCATCAGGTGCCCTGGGCGATTTCCCACTCCTCCTATAAGCACCAACAGCACAACCCGGGGGTCACCGAGATCGTCGAGATCCCGGGGAGGGGACACGCGCTGACGATTGACAGCGGATGGCGCGAGGTCGCGGACATCTGCCTGCAGTTCGTCCAGCGCTTTCTGGCCGCCGACGGCAGCGCCACGAGCAAACACGAGCCCGCGGTCACGTGAGCAGTCGTTCACGACACTAGCTTGAATCGCACTGGCACTGCTGCCCGCAGCGGACCTCGCTGGCGGCAGTCCGGCGGGTGCCCCCGCGCTCGCTAGCCGGCCCGCAACATATCGATCACGAGATCCAGGTGCCGGTGCCAGTCGAACCCGGGGGCGCCGTGGGCCATGGTCGAGGACACGCCGCACATCAGCATGGGGATATCCGAGGGACGGATGTCTGGGCGCATCGCTCCGGCGCGCTGAGCCCGCCCGATCAGCTCTCCGCTCAGTGCGGTGAGCTCTTCCTGTTCCGCCCGCACCTGAACCCAGATGTGCTCACCGACGCCCGTCAGTGCGTGCTGCAGGGCGGCGTCCTTCGCGCACAGCCCCGCGTTGCGGCGCAGCATGTCGGCGAAGATTTCGAACGGCTCGCCGTCACGCTCGAGCGCCAGGCGGGCTACATCGGCCATCACCCGGAATTTCCGGCCAACAAGCTCGACGATCAATGCCTCTTTCGTCGGGAAGTGGCGATACACCGTGCCGACCCCCACGCTTGCGCGGCGCGCCACGTCATCCATCTGGGCGTCAGCCCCGTACTCTGCGAACACCTCTCGTGCCGCGTCAAGGATGCGCTCGCGATTACGGCGCGCATCTGCGCGTAGGTGCCGCCCGGTCTCAATTTGCGTGTCGATGGTCACAGCTTCTTCACCGCTGCCTTGACAACCGGAATCGTAGTTCACTATAGTCCCGAACGCAAGCGGAACCGGAGGTCACCTTCCAGTGAGGTCTTTGATGAGCACACGTACCACGGCCCTCGACACCCCACGCGCGAAGAATCTCGCGCTCATATTGCTGGCGATGACGCAGTTCGTCATCGTGATCGACGCCGCGATCGTGAACGTCGCGCTGCCGTCGATCGGGTTTCATCTGCACTTCGCCCGGGCCGATCTGTCGTGGGTGGTCAACGCCTACACGCTCACCTTCGGTGGGTTCCTGCTGCTGGGAGGACGCCTCGCCGACCTGCTGGGGCGCAGGCGCATGTTCATGCTCGGCCTGGTGCTGTTCTCGATCGCTTCGCTCGCTGGCGGACTGGCCCAGTCAGAGGGATGGCTGATCGCCGCGCGTGCCGTTCAGGGACTCGGCGGGGCGATCGTCTCGCCGGCCGCGCTCTCGATCATCACCACCACGTTCTCAGAGGGCGCTGAGCGCAACCGCGCGCTTGGAATCTGGGGCGCGGTCGCGGGCGCCGGCGGTGCTGCCGGAGTGCTCCTCGGCGGGATCCTGACCAGTGGCCTGAGCTGGCGCTGGGTGCTGTTCGTCAACGTCCCGATTGGGATCATTGCCGCCCTGCTGGCTCCCCGGACGCTCGTCGAGAGTCGCGCTGACGACGGTACGAGCACATTCGACGTCCCGGGCGCCGTGACGGTGACGGCCGGGCTCGCGCTGCTCATCTACGCCGTTGTCGACACCGTCAACATCGGCTGGGGATCGACGGCGACGCTGCTGCGCCTCGCCGGCGCCGCGGTGCTGCTGCTCGCGTTCCTGGCGATCGAGCTACGCCAACAGCATCCCTTGATGCCGTTCTCGATCTTCCGCCTGCGGACACTGAGAGGCGCGAACATCGTCGGGCTGCTGATCGGCATGTCGCTGTTCTCGATGTTCTTCTTCATCTCGCTCTACCTGCAGAACGTGCTGCACTACTCGCCGATCAAGACCGGGATCTCGTACCTCCCGCTGGCCATCGGGATCATCCTCTCCGCGGGCGCCGCATCGCAGCTCGTCACGCGCGTTGGGTTCAAGCCGCCCTTGATTGCCGGCCTGCTCCTGGTCGCCGGCGCCCTTCTGTGGTTCTCGCAGGTGCCAGCCACGGGTGGTTCGTTTGCCGCGGACATCCTCGGCCCGTCGCTCCTCGCCGCGTTCGGTCTCGGGTTCGCCTTCGTCCCCGTGACGATCGCCGCGGTGACGGGAACGGAACCAAGCGAGGCGGGGCTCGCCTCGGGGCTGATCAACACCTCACAGCAGGTCGGGGGCGCACTGGGCCTCGCGATCCTGGCCACGGTTGCGAATAGCCGCACGCAGAGCCTCTTCCACACGGGCGTGCATAGCGCATCCGTGGCGCTGACCAAGGGATTCGATCGCGCCTTCCTGGTCGGTGCCGGCTTCGCGATTGTCGGGGCGATCCTGGCCGCGGTCATGATCTCCTCGCGCGACAGCCGCGAACACTCCAAGGCGGCACGCGCCGGAGACGCCTCGGTTGCGCCCGTCGCCGTCTGACGAGCGTCTCATCCGAGGCCGGACCCTGGCCACGCCGGCTCCGCCACGCGCGAGCGCGCGCGGAGGCGCCTACCCATGTAGCTGGATATCGTGCCGAGGATGGGGCTCGGGACCGCTCCATCGGTAGCTGACTACGGCGCCCTGGCGGCGCTCGTCGGTGTGGTCGACGCGTACTTTCTCTCCAGGCCACAGAGAGTCAAGTCCGAGCGCCGGATGGGCCGGAGACGGTTTCTCGCTGTCGTGCTGTTCTCCACTGTGTTGTGGCCGCAATCCTGCTCGCCGCGCTTCCCAGGGAGCGCTACGTCATCGGTGGCTTCCTGTTCTACGGGCGGCGCCGGTAGTGCTCATCGGGACGTTCGCGCCCCCGATACTGCTCGTGCTGCGGCGTGACAAATGGCCGAAGCTGAAGGGGTGCCCGCCCGGAGTAGTTGCTGCATTCTTCGGCCTGTTTCTCGCCCCGATGCTGACGGTCCTGATAGCTATCGTCGTGCTAACGATCGCGACCGGCGCGCCACGGAAACGCCGAGAGCCTTGCGAGCGTCGTTACGGTTGGGCCCTGAGTCCGGAAGACGTCATAGGTGACCCCCGCTCGAGAATCGGACGCCCGCCTACTCGGGTGCATGCCCGACCCGGATGCGGCGCGCGAGTTCTATGAGCGCCATGTCGAAGCCGTGTTCAGATTCGCGGTGCGCCGGTGCCGCGACCCAGAGGATGTCTCCGACTTGGTGGCGACGGT
Organism: Actinomycetota bacterium; assembly: GCA_030948665.1. Taxonomy (GTDB): domain Bacteria; phylum Actinomycetota; class Thermoleophilia; order Solirubrobacterales; family Solirubrobacteraceae; genus Palsa-465. The sequence goes on from JALYZY010000178.1 coordinate 10,229, forward strand.
ATTTCTCGAGCTATTCGGCGCAGCAGGGAGCTTTGATCCGCACCGCGGCAGCGCGCGGCCATGGCTCCTGGGGATCGCCGCACGGTGCTTGGCCGACCAGCGCCGAGACGGTTACCGGCGCGAGCAGCTGACTCAGCGCCTCGCGGTCGCTCCGGAGCTCAGAGAAGACGAGTACGAGCACGTCGAGCGGATGATCGACGCTGCTCGCCTCGCGCCTGCGGCCGAGCGCGCGCTCGCCGGTGACCTGACCACCGCAGAACGGGAGGTTTTCCTGCTCGTCTCGCACGACGGGCTGAGCGTCGCCGACGCCGCGCGATGCCTCGGCCTGAGCGCCGTCGCAGGTCGGATGCGGCTGAGCCGCGCGCGTCGCAAGCTGCGCCAGGCCATCTCACTGTCGGCGATCGAGACAGGCGCCGTGAGCGAGCCATCAGCAATCGCAAGAGGTGACCGATGAGCCTGAGTTCAAATCAAGTCCGGGTGCCGGAGCGCTATCGCCGCGAACTTGGCGAGGCTTTGGTCGCATACGCGGGGGCGCGTGTGCCGGCGCCGTCGCGGCCGCCCAGCCGGTGGACGCACAGCATGTTGCCAACGGCCGCCGGGGTGGCTGTCGTCGCCACCGTGATCGTGGTTCTGGTCGGAGTTGGCGTGGGCGGCCGGGGCGTGACGAACCCGCACACTGGTTCGGCCGCGAGCTTGCCGCGGGTAACGTCGAAGGCGTCGGACCAGAGCGCCCAGACGGGGACTCTGGGGCCCGGAGAGTTTGACTACACCGAGATCCTCCAGCGGGTTCGATACGGGGCGAACCCGCCATATGTCCTCACCAGCCTCGATCGCAGCTGGATCGCCGCGGACGGATCCGGTCGGGATATCTATCGCGTGCTCAGCGCCGTGAGCCTCACCCCAGCCGGTCCCAAACCGCTCCACGACCTTTCACGCGCCGGCCCCGCCTTTTCCGACAGCAGGTTGCAACCCGCATCCCGGCCGTTCGTGATCGTCCCTGCGCCAGCTCTCTATTTCTCCTACGCACACATCCGCCAACTGCCGGTCGATCCCAGGCTGCTCTCGGCCCGAATCGACTCGATCCTGCGCAGCATCCACATGTCGTTTCCGGGTTTGCACATGTCGTATGCACAAGCGCGCGCGGCCGCGAGGTTCATCGTGATCCGCGGTCTGGCCGAGGCTCCCGCCCCACCGGCACTCCTTGCCGGCCTATACCGCGTGCTGGCAGCGACGCCCGGGCTGCAGCTGTTGGGCCCGGTCAAGGACGCCGCAGGCCGCACTGGGACCGAAATCGCGGTGAGGATCAACGCTGTTCAGCTGGCACTGATCGTCGATCCGCGGACCGGCCAGCTCCTCGAGAGCCGCAGGGCCGTGCTGTTTCGCAGTAGCCAATTCCCCGGACCGCCGGGAGTCGTGAACCAGCTCACCTATCTCACCCGCCAGATAGTCAAGTCTGACTGATGGCTCGCTAGCTGACCAGCTCCCTTGGCCTGACGAACGCATCGAGCTTGGCCCGCCGGAAGTCCAGCTCAGACCAGGTCCCGGCGAACGTCAAGGTGGCTAGAGCACCCGTGGGGAACTTTCGGGTCGCGAGCCCGGCGGAGTCCGCGACGAGGCCCGCCGCGAGGTCCTGGATCGCCGGGTTGTGTCCGATCAGCAGCGCACAGTCGACCTCGTCCGGCACTTGTCGCAGCCGGCCGAGCAACTCGTCGGCCGATGCCCCATAGAGCCCATCCTCGATCTGGATTTCGCCCGACGGCGACACCAGCTCCAGCGTCTCGCGCGCCCGCCGCGCGGACGAGCAGAGCACAAGAGAGCTCCCGATCTGCTCCCGGCGGAGGTGAGCGCCGATCAGCTTCGCCGCCTTGCGCCCGCGCGGTGCCAACGGGCGATCGTGATCGCCAAGTGCCGGATCGTCCCAGCTTGATTTCGCGTGGCGCAACAGGAGGAGATGCTTCAGCTCATCCATCAGCTGCTGAATTGTCGCCAACCCTGCGCCGGCGCGAGGGTTCGCCCCACCCGCTTCAGAACCCGGCCCTGAAATCGACACCGGTTTGCCCTGCACCGATGATTGTTGCGGGGCGAATCGGTCTGTAGTCAGGAAACATTCCGAGAGGAGACAGATGGGCACGCGTCGACTCGTCCTGTACCAGCACCCGTTCGCGTCGTTTTGTCAGAAGGCGTTGGTCGCCCTCTACGAGCTCGATATTCCGTTCGAGTCGCAACTAGTCGCCGATGAAGCATCCCGCGCTGAACTTGCGGCACTCTGGCCGCTGGTGAAGATTCCGGTGCTCCGCGACGAGACCGCGGATCTCTTGCTCCCGGAGTCGACGACAATCATCGAGTACCTCGACTACCTCGGTCCGGGCGGCCCTGGGCTCATCCCCGCAGACTTCGCAGCCGCCCTCCAGGCTCGGCTCTGGGATCGCTTCCACGACCAATATGTCGCCGCGCCGATGCAGAAGATCGTTGCCGACGCGCTGCGACCCGTTGGCGGCGGGGATCCGGAGGGTGTTGCAGAGGCGCGAGCCACGCTTGAGACTGCATACGCGATCCTCGATGCCCACCTGGCGTACACAACTGCTTGGGCTGCTGGCCCCACGTTCACGATCGCTGATTGCGCTGCCGCGCCCGCGCTTTTCTATGCCCGCGTTGTGCACCGATGGGAGGAGCAGCAGCAAATCAACGTCACGCGCTATTACCGTGACTTGGTGAATCGCCCGTCGATTGCGAGGGTCATCGACGAGGCGCGCCCGTATCGCGAGGTTTTCCCGTTGCCCTGGCCCAGCGATGTCGACGCGTACGGTCCGGTGGTCCCCCGATAGTCGATTACCCCTCGCCAGCTTGCCGGCAGGCCGTAGAGGGAGAAGCGTAGGGAGAAGCGTCCGCTCCGGGGTCATGCTCTACCGAGAACGCGTCCTTGACCCGAGATGGTCGGTCTAGGCAAAGGGCTGCAGCCTGAAGCTCTCCAAGGACCGGGTTGAATTCAGCGGTTCACTGCCCTCGTAGCTGCCCCCTCTGTTCACTGCCGTCCTTAAGGGATGGGTCTCGAGGTGCCGTTAAGCCTCGAATGAGCGTGAGCGCCCCGCCTGCCGAGCGCGATAACCCGCCCGCGGGGGTGTCTTCGGTCGCGCGCCGCATCCGGCGGGGCGTACCTCGTCGAGTGTGGGCGCGGGTCGTGCTCGGGCTCGCCGGACTCGTCGCGATCGCGATCCCAGTCTCCGGCTGGTTCCTGTCCTCGCTCCTGCTCGACCCGCACGACAATCTCGTCGGTAGTCGCCTTAAGGTCCTGTCGATCGGCCCCGGCGAGGTCAAGCTCGCGCGCACCGCGGCCAGCATGCGCCCCGGCACGTACGGGCTCGACTGGACAGGCGGCAGTGCAACGATCACGGCCATCACTCGGATAGGACCTGACTCTGTCACGCGCAAGCTCAGTGCCCTGAGTGGACGTCTCGCGCCTGGCACCGACGCCGACCTGAACGACGCCGTTTGGAACGGGAACCCCAGCTCCGCACTCGGCATCCCGTACGCCGAGGTCAGCTATCCAGATCCACTCGGCCCGATGCCCGCCTGGGTCGTCGGCGGGCGGGGTGCGACGTGGGTCATGTTCGTCCACGGCATCGATGGCAACCGAACGGGCGGCCTGCGCCCGTTGATCACGCTCCATGCGCTCGACATCCCGACGATGCTGATCAGCTACCGAAACGACTCCGGAGCACCACGTAGCCCGGACCATCTGATTCATCTCGGGATGACCGAGTGGCAGGACCTCGACGCGGCCACCCGGTGGGCGCTTGCCCGCGGTGCCAAGCATTTCATCCTCTACGGAGACTCAATGGGCGGTGCGATCGTCACTCGGTACATGCACGAATCCCCAAGGGCGCGAGACGTAGTGGCGATGGTGCTCGACTCACCGGTCCTCGACTGGCGGTCGGTGATAGCCCATGTTCTCTCGACCGTCCACCTACCGTTTCTGTCCTTGCCACTACGAACCACCATCTCGTTACGGATTGGCATGGACTGGAACTCCATGGACGAGGTACGCCGGGCGCATCAGTTCCAGTCCCGATCCTGCTGTTCCAGGGGGCCGCCGACCCCCTCGTCCCCGCGATCGACAGCGAGCGCTTCGCCGCCGCCTTACCGCGACTGACTACATACGTCCCGGTCGCCAAGGCCGGTCACATCGAGGGCTGGAACATAGACCCGACCAGCTACACGGGTCACTTGCGCGCTTTCCTGGCTCCCCTGCTTCGTCTGCGCATCAGGGGCTGAGCGGCTCACTCCAGCTCTGGCAGGCCTTGGCGAAGGCACCCCAGTTCAGACAACCGGGACCTGGTGCTCACGACGAGCAAGTTGGGCGTCTGAGACACTCTGACCGGTGGGCGCTCGGCCCCGAGTCTCGAGCCGCATGAGCCCAGCCGCGGGGGTGATGTGCGTGCTCGTGGCATGTGCCGGGTGTGGCTCATCGCATCACTCTGGGCCATCGAAGGCGACGGTGACCTCGGCGCGGACGCTTGCGACTACTTCGCGCACGACGACGCGAAGTACCGCCGCACCTCGGTCTGTGGCAAGGTCCCACCGGCTCGATCTGATCGCGATCCTGCCGGGGGCTCGGCGCCACGGGCTGTTCGGCTGGACCCCGGCCGTCGCGGTTCGGGGGCACCCGGCGGTGTGGATTGCGCGTGTTCAGGCGTATCACGAGAGTGGCTTCACGGTGACGCTGCTTCGCTTCGACCAGCGGCTCGTCAAGCTGGCCTTGCACGCCGGGCGCTCCCAGCCGGGTGGGGCTGGCTGGCGCTACGGAGACTCGATAGCTGGAGCAGAGCGACGCCTAGTGGTCACAGCGTTCAATAGCGCGTTCGAGGAGAGCTATGGCGCCGGCGGATTCGAGCAGGGCGGGCGGATCGGCTGGCCCCTGCGCCGCGGGCTCGCTTCGGTGGTGATCTACCGCGACGGGTTCGCCGACATCGGGCGCTGGCGGCAGACCGTCCCGACCGGAGGGCGCGCGGTAGAGGCCGTCAGGCAGAACCTCGGCCTGTTGATAAGCGCGGGTCGGATTGCGTCGACCGTGGACACCTGCATCAAGGTCTGCTGGGGCGACCCGCTGCATGAACAGCCGATCGTGGCGCGCTCAGGGCTGGGGATCGCCTCCGGTGGCGATCTGGTTTGGGCTGCAGGCCACAACCTTTCGGTACGGGCGCTGGCCGAGGCCCTAGCTGCGAAGGGTGTCGTCCGCGCGATTGAGCTCGACATCAACCCAAGGTGGGTGGCCGGATACCTCTACGCCCACCCACGGCGCCGACACACGCTCGTCCCAATCCCGGTTGTTGCAGGCCAAACTGGCATCCCCGGCCAATTCATGGTGCCCTACTTCCGGGACTTCTTCACGATCCTCACGCGCCCGGCCTGAGATCAGCGGGCGTGGCCTACGTCGCCGCACTCACCGTTTGCGCCTCGACGACGACCCAGCGCGTGGGACTGAAGTGGAGTCGACAACCGAACCGACCCCCTAGCTCAGAGCGCGCGCATCCGGTTATTGCGTGCGTTGTGCTCGACTTCGGCGAGCCCAAGCGCCTCGAGGATCGGCGGAACGTAATTGCCGAACCGGCCGCGCAACCCCTTCTTGAGGCCATACCAGCCGCCCACCGGGTTATCGGGCGACCGTCCCCACGCTTCGACGGTGCCGTCGGCGGCCGGCTTCTGCTCATCGGCGTTTCCGAGCGGCATCCAGTCGCCGTGGGCCTTGAGCATCTCGTGCAGGTCCGTGATCGCGCTCAGGTGGTAGCGCAGCTCAGTCGATCCCACCTTCACGACCACCGCCGGGGGGTCCGCCGTCTCGTCCCGATATGCCTGGAAGGTTGATCCTCCGGGCGGTGTGGTGAGAGTCCAGGGATCGTCGGGGCTCCCTGGCCCGGTGACCTGCGGCAGTGTCATCGAGCTGTACCTCCTCCGTAGTTGGTAACTTACGCATTACCGTAGCACGCAAGTTACGAATACGCTTCAAACGATCATGCAGCCAGGTCTCCACCGCGAAGCACTCGATGCCCTCGGCGACCCAAACCGCCGGGCGATCGTCGAGATCCTCAGCGGGGGAGGGCAATCCGTCCAGGAGATCGCCGATCAGCTTCCGATCAGCAGGCCCGCGGTCTCGCGGCATCTGCGGCTGCTCAAGCACGCCGGCCTGGTCAGCGACAGCGCCGCCGGAACCAGGCACATTTACGAGCTCCGCGAGGAAGGCGTGGCAGCTATCAGGCAGTACTTTGCCGAGGTCTGGGGCAACGCGATTGCACGCTTTCGCATCGTTGCCGAGAACACAGGCGAGGCCCAAGATGACGGCTGAACCGCTGGTTATCGAATTCGAAGTAGGCGTCCCGCCCCCGCAGGCATTTGACGCATGGACCCGCCGGTGCTCCACCTGGTGGCCGCGGTCGCACACGATCACGAAGGCGCCGTCCGCGATCACATTCGAGCCGCGCGTGGGGGGACGGATCTTCGAGGAGGGCGGCGATGGCGTCGAGCACGACTGGGGGAAGGTGCTCGACTGGGATCCACCTTCGCGCCTGCGGTTTCTCTGGCATCTGTTTTTCGACCCGGCGGAGGCCACCGTAGTCGACCTCACTTTCGCTCCAGCTGGCGACGGGACTGCCGTCCGCCTGGAGCAGCGCGGATGGGAACGGCTCGGTGATGCGGGACCCGCCCGGCGTGATCGGACGCGGCAGGCTTGGAGCACGCTTACCGCGGCCTTCGCTCGCAGCATCAGCGAAGCTTGAACTACCTCGGTCGCGCTTCAGCGCGACTTGCTCTCGCTGAACCGCTCGAGGCCGTCGTCCGGGATCGGCTCCCAGGGAGCTGCGTAAGCGACGAAAGTGCGCCACGCCGGGCGTACTCCGGGGTCGCCATCGAACGCCCCCATCCGGATGCTCATCTGCGTGTGGTCGTCGGGATCCCGGCTGAACAGGTGGGCGCCGCACTCGCGACAGAAGCACTTCTCGAAGCCTCCGTCCGGATGGCGCCACGCTTTGACGAGCTCCTCGCCGCGAACCAGGCGGAAGCTGCCGCCGTCGATCCGGGCCTGCGCCGAAGCCGCCGTCCCGGTGCGCCGCTGGCAGCGGGTGCAGTGGCAATAGCCAGCGTATTTCGCCGGCTCGCCGAGCTCGAAGCGGACGCCTCCACACAGGCAGCCGCCCTGCATAGATGGATCGCTCATGCTCATCAGTGTTGCAGTCGACGGGACTGAGTGCCGTGGAGCCACCGCACGGTCAGCGGGGTGAAGTACCGTGGTCGTATGGATGCACCAGATGGCTGGGAGGGTCGGCTGTCGGAGCTGTGGGCCTCGATCGACGATTGCCCCGAGACCGCTTTTAGGGCGAAGATGGACGAGCTCTGCGCCGAGCTGCCCGAGGGCAGCGGGATCGCTGCCTTCGAAAGGGCGAGTGCGTTCGATTCGACCGGCCACAGCGACATGGCCATTCCCCTCTACCGGAAGGCGCTCGAGGCCGGGCTGGAGGGCAGCCGACGCCGCCAGGCGACGATCCAGCTCGCGAGCTCGCTGCGTAATCTCGGTCAGATATCCGAGAGCGTCGCGCTGCTGCGGGCCGAGCAGGAGGCCGGGTCAGACGAGCTCGACGACGCCGTGAGCGCATTCCTGGCCTTCGCACTGGCTGACAGCGGGCGCGATCGAGAGGCCGTCTCGGTTGCCCTGACAGCGCTCGCCGGCCACTTGCCCAGATATCAGCGCTCCGTCGCCAACTACGCGGCCGACCTAATCGAGTAGCGGGAAGCTGACGAACCTCAGCCGCCCGCCCGAAGGGGGCGCAGCGCGTCCTGCACGCGGAGGAGCTCGTCGAGCATCGCGGTTGCAGCGCTGACCATGATCTCGTTGGGCTGGATCCGGCCCTCGTCATCGAGGAACTGCTGCACGAACGGGATCGACACCGCCTCAGGGATCGCAAACATCTTCAGCGTGGTGACGATCTGCTTGGCGACCTGCGCGCCGCGGGTCCCGGCGGACACGCCACCGTAGCTCACGAACCCGGCAGCCTTGTAGCGCCACTCGTGGTGTAGGTAGGAGAGCGCATTGATCAATGCCGCTGTCGGGCCGTAGTTGTACTCAGGACTCACAAACGCGAACGCGTCGGCGGCCTCGACCCGGGCGCTCCAATCGTGCGTGTGCTGCTTGGTGTACTGGCGGAGCCTGGGGTGATTGGGCTCGTCCAGCAGGGGCAGGTCGAGCTTGGCAAGGTCGGCTACCTCAACATCGAAGCCGCGGTGGTCGCGGGCATGCCTGATGAACCATTCGGAGACCGGAAGCCCAACGCGTCCCGGGCGGGTACTTGCGATTACGACCAGGAGCTGTGGCATCGATCGTGAGCTGCCCGTCCGGCGCGTCCGCCGGACGTCACCGGTGCTCGAATACGACTACCGGAATCTCACGCTCGGTCTTCTGCTGATACTGGTCATAGGCCGGCCAGGACTCGGTCATCAGCTTCCACAGGCGCGTACGGTCCTCACCGGCCGCGGTGGTTGCCCGGACCGGGATCCGGTCGCCCTTGACCTGGATCGTGGCCTCGGGACGCGCCTGAAGGTTCTTGTACCAGTCGGGGTGCTCAGGGGCGCCTCCCTGAGAGGCGATCACTATCCACCGGTCGTCATCGGTGCGATGGATCAGTGGCGTGGTGCGGTCCTCGCCGGATACACGTCCGGTAGTGGTGAGCAGCAGGATCGTGTTACCGCGCCATTTATAGCCATGCTCGCCATTGGTCTCGCGGTATACGCGGACATGCTCCTGTCCGAACAGGTCGTCGTCGCCGGGCATCCACGTAGCTTAGCCCTGGGCAGGCGACCGAGGCACTCTCCGCCGAGCACGCAGCACCTCAGTGAGCGCGACTGCAGCCCCGCCGATGAGTGGTCCCGCCATGGCAACGGTATACCGCCCAGAGTATGTGCCCGTCAGGGCAGGCGCGATCAGCAGCGAGAGCCCGCCCACGCCGAGCACCAGCGTGCCGACTCGGGAGCGACGCGTTCCGATCAGTAGGCCGAGCAGGGTCAGCAGCGTTGTAACGAACAGTGCTGTCGCTCCGAACCTCACGACCACCTGCCAGCGGCGGATGATGCTCAGCGCCCAGGAGGACCGATGCAGCTTGAATGGCCCGTAGAAGTCCTCGAGGGCCTGCTGCGCCGCAGCCGCGTAGAAGACATTGCCCCGGTTGGTGAAATCGAGCTGCGGATCGAGCTCCGTGCTGGACTTGAGCCGAGCCGGCCGAGACGATGGGACGTAATAGCTGCGGAAGTAGACCCAGGCGGTGGTGAGGAAATCCCCGAACTGGGCGACCAGCGCCCGCCTCGCCCATCCTCCGATCACGCCGTCATCACGTCCGAATCCCCCGAACAGGCGTTGCGCAGGGGACTGCGGCAGGAACATGTAGTAGTAGCCGCTGCGCCGCTGCGACGCGGGCGTCGTCTCGCACAGGCTGGACGTCCCAGGAGGCGGCGTGAAGCGGTGGCAGTCCGAGAACTGCGCGACGCGTCCATACAGGTACCAGCCGGGTGATGGCTCGAGACGGGGGCCATCTCCGAACGCCGCATTGGCCCCTGCGAAGGCAAGCAACACGATTGCCGCGGCGCCCGCCACCGCCACGGGCGCTCGCCAGCGAGGGGATTCTCTCGGTCTCCCGAGAGCCAGGCCGAAGATCGCCACCGGGATCATTAGGAGCGCCGCGCTCCGGATCGTCACTGCGAGCGCAAGTGCCGCTCCTGCCAGAAGTGGCCACCGTCTCCACGGTTCGGGCTGATCGATCGAACGCACCGTCGCGTAGAGGCCGACTGACGTGGCGAGCAGCTGCCAGCTCTCGGACATGATCGAGTGCTCTAGGAACACCTCGTCGGGATCGAGGAGGACGATCGCCGCGGGTAACAGCCCCGCCCATGCCGACCCGGTAATCCGGCGGGTCGCCGCGCCGAGCAGTAACGCCGACGCGATCCCGCTTAGGTGCTGGAGGACGATCGGGACGGCGATCTGGTGCGTGACTGCCGCGATCGCGCCAAGGATCAATGCGTACCCGGCGGGGTGTTGCGGATCGAGGAATGGGTTCGCTGCGGCGAAGTTCTGGTAGCCGTCCTCGAGGATCGTGGTCGGCCAGAGACTGATCGAGGCCAGCACGCGTAGCAGCACCCCGATGACGATCAGGGCCAGGAGCGCTCGACCCGCGCCGCTGGGAGGCCAAGCCGCTCGGGTCCCCTGGGGAAGCAGCCGCACCAAGGGTGCGGTTCCTATCAGAACTTGTCCAAGCCGCGAGTAGTCTGGTCCCGTGCGCGTTCGTGAGCCCTTTGAGGTGTCAGCGTCCGGCGGCAAGCTAGCCGGATGGACCGCGGGCTCGGGTGACCCAGTGTTGCTCCTGCACGGCGGCCCTGGTCTCACCTACAACCTGGTCGATGAGCTGGCAGATGAGCTTGCGTCTGAGTTCACCGTCGCGACATGGCAGCAGCGGGGCCTCGAGCCGTCGACGCTCCGGGGCCCTTTCACCGTCGCGCAGGCGGTACTGGACGCGATAGCCGTTCTCGACGGGCTCGAGTGGGATGAGGCACTCGTCGTCGGGCATTCCTGGGGTGGGCACCTCGCGCTGCGGCTGGCGGCGGCACACCCTAATCGTCTGGCTGGCGCGCTGGCGGTCGATCCGCTTGGAGTCGTCGGCGACGGCGGAATGGCCGCGT
>JALYZY010000037.1 GCA_030948665.1 Actinomycetota bacterium
GAGAGGAGCCAGTCGCGAAGCTTGTAGCTGACCGCGGGGCGTCCCTTCCCCTCGCGCTCGAGCCACTCGACGATCTTTTTCCGGCCCTCCACGGCATCGAGCCCTGAGAACGGCCCCGAGTTGATCAGGATCTCGTCGCTGGTGTGGGCGGTGTACGCCTGTCCCTCGGGCAGCTCTCCGTCTTTCGGCGCGACAACCGGCCGGATCGGGAGGTCGAACACAACCGCGAACTCGTAGTCGCGCTGGTCATGGGCGGGTACCGCCATGATCGCCCCGGTGCCGTACTCCATCAGGACGTAGTCGGACACCAGCATCGGGATCTGCTCGCCGGTGGCGGGGTTTGTCACCGTTCGCCCAAGCCTGACGCCGGTCTTCGGCTTGTCGGCCGCCCCTCGGACCTGAACCGAATCCGTCAGCGTCCGGTTCACGTATTCGTGCACCTCTTCCTCGTGATCGGTTCCCTGAGCGAGCTTGAACACGTCCGGATGCTCGGGCGCCATCACGAAGAACGTGGCGCCGAACACCGTGTCGGGGCGGGTGGTGAACACCGGGTAGTCGATTGCCAGCTCCTCGCAGCGGAACACGATCTCCGCGCCCTCGCTGCGCCCGATCCAGTTGCGCTGCATCGTCTTGACGTGCTCGGGCCACTCGATCGTGTCGAGGTCGTCGAGTAGGCGATCCGCGTAGTCGGTGATCCGGAAGAACCACTGCTCGAGCTGGCGAATCTCGACCTCGAAGCCGCAGCGCTCGCAGCGGCCGTCGATCACCTGCTCGTTTGCCAGGACGGTGGCGTCGTTCGGGCACCAATTGACGGCGGCCTGCTTTCGGTAGGCCAATCCGCGTTCCAGCAACCGCAGGAAGATCCATTGCGTCCAGCGGTAGTACGACGGCTGGTGAGTGGCGAACTCCCGGCTCCAGTCGATCGAGATCCCCCAGCGGTGAAACCAGTGGCGGTAGGCGGCGATCGAGCGGTCGGTGGCGACACGGGGATGCACTCCCGTCTTGATCGCGTTGTTCTCCGCGGGCAGACCGAACGCGTCGTAGCCCATCGGGTGAAGCACCCGATGGCCGGTGCGGCGATGGAAGTGCGCGATCGCGTCGCCCAGCGCGTAGTTCTTCAGATGCCCGATGTGCGGCTCGCCGCTGGGGTACGGGAGCATCTCCAGCACATAGGACTTCTCGCGTGGGTCTTCTCGGTCGTTTGAGACCTCCCAGGTGCGCTCGCGCTCCCAAACGTCCTGCCACTTGGGCTCGATCTTTTGGGGGTCATAGCGCTCGTCAGGCATGGCGAGCTCATGAGGTTACTTGTGTGTTGCGGGTCGGCCTCGGCTCGCGAAGGTGGCTTCGGCTCACCTCGGGATCGACGCAGCGGTGTGCTGTTCCGTCTCCAGTTCCTGCGAACATATGTTCGATGATGAATTCGAATGTGAAGGGCGCGATCGCCGAGGAGGCAATTGTTTTCGCCGCGATCAAGCTCGGGGTGCCCGTGTTGCGCCCTGTCAGCGAGCACGGCCGATACGACCTCGCGCTCGAGCTCGCTGGGCGGCTATGGCGAGTGCAGTGCAAGTGGGGACGACTGAACCATGCCCGTGACGTCGTCGAGGCTCATGTCAGCTGCCGATCATGTGTGCCGACCGGATACCGGACGACGACCTACTCGGAGCACGAGGTGGACTTGTTCGGGATCTATTGCGCTGACCTGGACCGATGCTTCTTGGTCCCTTCGTCATTGGTCTCAGGCAAGCATGCACTCTCGCTACGCCTAAGCCCGCCCCGCAACGGCCAACGCTCATGCATTAACCTTGCCTCTAGGTTCGACTTCGAAGGGGCTATAGCTCAGCTGGGAGAGCGCCTGACCGGCAGTCAGGAGGTCGTCGGTTCGAGCCCGACTAGCTCCACTACCTCGCCAGCCGCCCCGATCGCGGGTGCGGCTATCGAGGTACCCATAACGATTGGCTCACACAGCTTCCGCGAGCAACTCGGTTGGTGGATGGATCGCGTGGCCGCGGGCGAACAGGTGGTGATCACGCGGCACGGGAAGCCGCGACTGCGACTGAGCCCGGCGGTGCCGATTGCAGCGCCACCATAGGGTCAGGCCGACCTCGGCCACTAGGCCTTGGAACAGCCGGTCACCCCCGTGCCAGCTCGCCGTCGCCGTCGCGGGAAGCCGGGGAGCTGCTGTCGCCGCCGAGATCGACGACGGTTCCGTCCGCCAGCGGCTGCCCGAGCACCCGCCCGCCGACCCGATCTCGCGCTTCGAGCACGGCGACTGATGCACCTGAGGCCTCGAGTTCGCGCGCCGCCACCAATCCAGACAAGCCCGCGCCGACGACGACGGCATCGACATCGTCGGGAAGCTGATAGTTGCCCTCGGTCACTGAGCGAGCGAGTCTAACTACAGCGCGCGTAGGCGGATGCGCGTCTGAGTGAAAGCTGTAAGATCGCGCGCTCGCTCCGGAGCTGGACCGATT
>JALYZY010000182.1 GCA_030948665.1 Actinomycetota bacterium
AGACCTGGAACACGGCCCCCGTGTAGTAGCCGAGACTCCGCACCAGGCCGAGGTCGAAGATGATCCGAGCTCCGATCTCGGGGGGCAGCATCTCGTGCACCGCACGCATGCCGCTGAGCGCTTCATCAAGGGATGCGGGCAGACCATCCAGAAGCTCGGGGCCGCCGCGCGTCTGCGGCACGCTCAGCATCAGCTCGGCATCGGCGCGACCGAGTCCTAACATCTGCACCTCGCGCTCGATCCCGACGAAGTCTCCTGAGACGAGCTCACGCAGAATCCGCTCGCGGACCTCCTCGGCGACGCCTAGCTGCTCCATCAGGCGGGGGTACAGAGCCGCGTCACCGAGCCCGACCCGGTATCGCTCGAGCCCCGCCGCGTTGAGCGCCGCACACAGTACGCCGAGAACCTCCGCGGTTCCGCCGGGTGACGGCGACCCAATCAGCTCGATTCCCGCCTGCAGGAACTCCCTCGATTGGCCGCGCTGCGGGCGGACCGAGCGGTAGGCATGCGCGAGGTAGCAGAAGCGCAGCGGCGGCTGCGCCTGGCGGTAGCGGTTCGCGACCAGCCGAGCGATCGGCACCGTCATGTCAGAGCGCAGCACGAGGACGTTCCCTTGCTCATCGAACACCCGGAAGGCGGGCGGCGTCGACAGCCACGTCCGCTCCGCGCGCTCTTCACCCGCCAGCGCAAACGCCGCCTCGTATTCGAGCGCTGGGGTGTAGACCTCGCCGTATCCAGCCTTCTCGAACACGCCCCTGATCCGGTCGGTCATCGCCCTCAGCTCGCGCATCTCGTCGGGCAGAACGTCGCGGGTGCCGCTCGGGATCCGATCAACGACCATCTCGTGTGCGCCGCGTCGGGGGGTCAGACCGAGGCCGGCACGTCTTCGATGCGCGTGATCTGCGCACCCAGCTCGCGCAGGCGCGCGTCGATCCGCTCGTAGCCTCGATCGATGTGGCTGACGTTGCCGATCTCGGTCACGCCATCGGCGCACAGCGCCGCGATCAGCATCGCCATGCCGGCGCGGATGTCCGGCGAGTCAAAGGCGCCACCGCGCTGTCCACGCAGCCTCCGGGGCCCGACGACGATCGCGCGATGCGGATCGCAGATCGTGATCGCTGCTCCCATCAGCTGCAGCTTGTCGGTGAAGAACAGCCGGTTCTCGAACATCTTCTCGTGGATGATCACCGAGCCCTCGGCCTGGGTTGCCAGCGCTAGGGCGATGCTGGTGAGGTCGGCAGGAAACGCCGGCCACGGGCCGTCCTCGACCTTCGGCATGTAGTCGCCGGCGTCATTGCGGATCACGAGCTTCTGGTTTCCAGGGACGATCACCTCGGAGCCGCGGAGCTCGCTTCGAAGCCCCAGGCGCTCGAACACCATGCGGATCATCCGAAGATCCTCCGGCCTGGTGTCCTTGACCACGAGCTCGCCACCGGTCACGCCGGCGAGCGCCATGAATGACCCAATTTCGATGTGGTCGGGGGCGATCGTGTGGGTGCAGCCTCGCAACGCCGCCGTGCCGTGAACCGTCATCACATTCGAGCCGATGCCATCGATCGCAGCGCCCATCTGCTCGAGCATGCGAGCCAGATCCTGGACATGTGGCTCGGAGGCCGCGTTGCGAATCACGGTCGGACCGCGGGTGAGGGCGGCGGCCATCAGCGCGTTCTCGGTTGCCATCACCGAGGGCTCATCCATCAGGAAGTCGCACGGCCGGAGGCCCAGCGGCGCCGCCTCGAGGGTGATGTCGCAGCCGTGCTTGACCTCGGCCCCCAGCGTGCGGAACGCATCGAGGTGTGGATCGAGCCGCCGGCGCCCGATCACGTCACCCCCGGGGGGCGGCATCACGGCGCGGCCGAAGCGAGCGAGCAGCGGGCCCGCGAGCAGAAAGGAGGCGCGGATCCGCTCGGCTAGCTCACGGTTGACTTCCTGGCGGTCGACGCCCGAGGCGATCACCGAGATCTCGCCTGGACCGAGCCATTCGAGTCGAGCGCCGAGATCTTCGAGCAGCAGGATCATCGTCTCGACGTCCCGGATACTGGGAACGTTTCGGAGAATCACCTCGTCCTCGGTGAGCAGGCACGCCGCAAGGATCGGCAGCGCCCCGTTCTTGTTCCCGGCCGGGACGATCGTGCCTGACAGGGGCGCCCCGCCTTCGATAACGAACCTCTCCATAGCGCCAAGCCAGGGTAGCTGGTGGGCGGGCCGACGCGGCGCAGGACGGAAGGACCTTTTCGGCGGGGCCGGCTTGGCAGGACTGTCAGCTACGTTAACCGCCATGCCTCCTGAGATTTCGCGCGATCAGGCCTGGGACCTGCTTTGCGAATGGACCCAGTCAGAATCCCTACGCCGGCACATGCTCGCCGTCGAAGCGGCGATGCGCGCCTACGCCGCCCGGTTCGAGGGCGATCGGGACCTGTGGGGGCTGACGGGGCTACTGCATGACCTGGACTACGAGCGGCACCCGAATCTCGAGGATGGCCATCCGCGTTTCGCTGTCAAAGAGCTTCGGGAGCGCGGGTATCCCGAAGAGCTGGTGCGCGCCGTCGCATCGCACGCGGACTTCATGGAGGTCCCCCGCGAGTCGCTCATGGAGAAGACGCTGTACGCCGTTGACGAGCTGTCGGGGTTCATTCTTGCCTGCGCATACGTGCGACCCGACGGGCTTGTTGGGATGACCCCGAAGTCGGTCAAGAAGAAGCTCCGTCAGCCCAGCTTCGCGGCGGCCGTCAATCGCGAGGAGCTGACGCATGGGGCCGAGTCGCTTGGAGTCGAGTTCGACCAGCACCTCGAGACGGTCATTTCAGCGCTGGCCGAGCGCCGCGAGGAGCTGATGCCCGCGAGCGCGGGCCGCTCCGAGCAGACCTAGCCGGCGCGGTCGAGCTCTCCGAGGCTCGTCACCACGCCGAGCGCGTCGAGGAGCCTGGCGCGCTCGATCATCCGCCTGACCTGCCCGGGCCCGCAGACGACCGCCAGGACACGCTCCCGGCGGGAGAGTCGCCGCTGGGCGCTGAGCAGTAGCTGCAGCCCCGCCGAGTCGACGAACCCTGTCCCGCTCAGGTCGACGATGACCTTGCCGGTCTGCTTACGGACGATGTCGTCGAGCTCCGCGCCGAGCTTGGCCGTGGTGAGCACGTCGAGCTCCCCGCCGACCTCCAGGATCGTGGCGCCAGTGACGACGCGCTTGCTGAGGGCCAGTCGCACAGGCCCACGGGGTCGAAGCGCCCGGCCGAGCGACTGCCCGTCGCTCTCGAGCCGGGTCGTACGACGGGTGGGAGCGTCTTCGCGCATCATCCCCCGTCTCGCTGGGGTCCGCCCATCATCTTCGTCTGCCCCTTGAATCGATGCTTCCATCTATATATACGTCGGCGTCGGGCGAAATGGCACAGTCGAGCAGGAAGACATCCTGCAACTTCCGGCATCATCAGCATCGGCACACTCCTTTTCCGCGGATCAGCGCCGCTGCCTTCCGAGCCAACGCTCTGGCTCGCCGCGTTTATCCAGGACTCTGTTTCCACGGCGCATCACCTTGAAACAGCTGATGTCCTCGCGATGACCTCCCCGATCAAGCTGATCGTCCTCGAAGGCGACGAGACCGGCCAAGAGCTACTCGAGCAGGCGGTCCGGGTGCTTGACCCCACCCTCCTGGGTCTCGAGATCGAGCTCGTGCGGTTCGACCTGTCGCTCGAGAATCGGCGATCAACCTCGAACCGCGTCGTGCTCGAGGCGGCCGCGGCGATGCGAGAGGCCGGCCTTGGCCTCAAGGCTGCGACTGTGACGCCGGAGGGCGCCGACGATGTTGGCTCTCCGAACAGAATCCTCCGTGAGGAGATCGATGGAAAGGTGATCGTCAGGACCGGGCGGCGGCTCCCTGGAGTGCGTCCGATCGCCGGCTTGCATCATCCGATCTCGATCGTTCGCATGGCCGTGGGCGACGCATACGGTGCGCGACAGTGGCGCGAAGGTGAAGCCGGCGCGGCCAATGAGATCGCGCTGCGGACGGAGCGGATCACCCGCGGGACGTGTCGGGCTGTAGCGGAATACGCCTTTCGCGCGGCCGAGGAGCTCGGCGCGCGGGTCTACGGTGGACCAAAGTGGACGGTCTCCCCCGTTTACGAGGGAATGCTCAAGGAGGAGCTCGACGCAGCGGCAGGGCGTCATCCCGAAGTCGAATACCGGCCGGTGCTGATCGACGCAACGTATGCGGGGCTCGTGTCCGGCGCGATCGACATCCCGCTGGTGATTCCCGCGCTCAACCGCGACGGCGACTGCCTGTCCGATCTGGTGCTGCCGATGTTCGGTTCGATCGCGGCTGCCGAATCTGTGCTCCTGGCATTCGATGAGCACTACCAGACGACTGTCGCAATGGCCGAAGCGCCGCACGGCACCGCTCCCGCGCTTCAGGGCCGGGACCTGGCAAATCCACTGGCGATGATCCTGGCCTGCGCGGCAATCGTGCGGCACGCCGCTGAGCGCCGGGGACAACAGGTGCACGCCGCCTCGCAGGCGATCTACCGAGCCGCGCTGTCGGCGGTCGCGGAGGGCGTTCGGACCCCGGACCTGGGCGGCCATGCGGGCACGACCGAGTTCACCGATGCAGTGGTGGCGAGGATCGGCGGGGAGCTCAGAAAGTCTGCGCCGTAGCGGACGGCACGGATCGGCGAGGAACTCGAAATGCCTCTGACCTAACCGTAGGCGTTCTGTCCGAGTCGCGCAATACTCTACGAACATATGTTCCAGTCAGCCACCAGACTGCTGCAGGCCTGCATCTCGCTCGCCGACGACGTGCTGGGTGATCCGCCCGACCCGGATTTCGGCTCGCCGCTGCTTTCGCCAGAGGCTGACCATCCGCACCGCCGGCCGCTTCGCTGGCACCGCCAGCGGCGACCTGGCCAGCTGCCGCCGCCGGTTGCCCACTGCCTCTGCCCCGTGCGCTCGTCAGCTCGGTACGCCCACATGGATGAGGCGATCCGCTGAGCAGGAGCTGCTAGGCCGCGAAGGGCACGCCGGCGGTCTCCGCGAAGGACGCGACCATCTGGTTAGGCCACCCGAGGGCCGAGTCCTGGATATCGCGGTATTCGTTCCTGGCCCTTGGTTCTCGAGTCCCAACCAAGCGTCCGAGCGCTCTACGTGCAACCGATGAGTTGCGCTATCGTGATCGCATGGCACTTCGTCTGCTCGTGCTTGGGGGCAGTCAGTTCGCCGGCCGCGCGGTCGTGGAGGAAGGACTCTCCCG
>JALYZY010000044.1 GCA_030948665.1 Actinomycetota bacterium
CTCCCGCTGCAGTCCAGCGGCCTGTTCGACGACGCGCGCAAGGTGGTGCTGCGACTGGCGCGCGCGCTCGCGCCGCATGTGCGCGACGACGACACGATCATCGTCGGCAACGCGACCAGCTGCACGCTGATGCTCAAGCGGGAGGCCCGCGAGATCCTCGGCCTCGAGCGCGATCCGGACCTCAAGCTCGTCTCCGAGCGCACCTACGACATCTGTGAGCTGCTGCTCGGGCTGCACGATCGCGGCGAGCTGCGCACCGACTTCCAGCCGATCAACGAGACGATCGCCTACCACGCGCCGTGCCAGCAGCAAGGCCATTTCCTCGGCAAGCCCGCGCTCGACCTGCTGGCGCTGATCCCCGGACTGCAGGTCAAGGAGATGACGGCGCGCTGCTGCGGGATCGCCGGCACTTACGGGCTGAAGGCCGAGAAGTATCAGGTCGCGATGGATGTCGGATCCCAGCTGTTCGATCAGGTTCGTGCATCGGGGGCCGAAACGGTGGCTTGCGACAGCGAGACGTGCCGGTGGCAGATCGCGCACGGCACCGACCGGGCCTCGGTTCATCCGATCGATTTCCTGCACCGCGCGTACGGGCTCTGACCGGCGTGGTCGGGATCGTCGTCGTGTCCCACAGCGACGCGCTGGCTGAGGGCGTCGTCAAGCTCGCGCGCGAGATGGGGGGCGAGGAGCTCTCGTTGGAGCCTGCCGGAGGCATGGACGAGCCCGGTGTGCTCGGGACCGATCCGCAGCGTGTTCGGGCAGCGATCGAGCGGGCGATGTCCGCCGACGGGGTGCTCGTTCTGATGGATCTCGGGAGCGCTCTGATGAGCGCGGAGTTCGCAATCGAGCTGCTGGGGGAAAGCTCGGGCCGGGTGCTGCTGAGCGAGGCCCCATTGGTCGAAGGTGCCGTGGCCGCCGCCGTGGCGGCTCGCGGCGGTTCGACGCTCGAACAGGTCGCGGCTGAGGCCCGCGGGGCCCTGGCGATGAAGGCATCGCAGCTCGGCGCCTCGGACGAGGGCGCCGAGTCAGGCCGGGCCGCCCAGGCGGACGCAGATCCCGTACATGCCGATGCCCAAGCCTCGCTGGACGTGCAAAATGAGGTCGGGCTTCATGCTCGTCCGGCCGCCCGCTTCGTCGAGATCGCACGCCGCTTCGATGCCGAGGTTCGGGTGGCGAAGGCCCCGGGTGGCGAGCCGGTCCGCGCAACGAGCCTGACCAACGTCGTCGCGCTGGGGGCGCGGTTCGGCGACACGCTGCTCGTCAGCGCTGCGGGCCCGCAGGCGGCCGAGGCCATCGACGCGCTCCAGGAGCTGGCCAACGAGGGGTTCGGCGACGGGATCGCGGCTCGGGCGGCAGCTCCGTCATCCGCTGGGCCCCCGGCTGCGGCTGATCACGCCGAGGCCGCGGGGGCCGGCCTGACAGCGCCGGCTCGCGGCCAGGTCCTCACCGGAGTTCCCGCCTCGCGCGGGATCGCGGTCGGGGCGGCCAGCCATCTCCGCAGCGCCCCTGAGCCCCTGCCCGCCCGCGCGGCGCAGGCTCCCGAGGAGGAACGTGCCCGCCTCCAGGACGGAATCGCGGCCGCGCGCGAGACGATCGCACGCGACCGTCAGGCGGTGGCGGGACGAGCCGGCGAGGCCGAGGCTGAGATCTTCGACGCGCACCTGGCGCTGCTCGATGACGAGGCGATGCTCGAGCCCGCGCACGAGAAGATCGGCTCCGGTGCGACTGCGGAGCGCGCCTGGCACGACGCGGCGGAACGCGTCGCTGCTCGCTACCGCGCGCTGGATCAGCCCCTGCTGCGCGAGCGTGCGGTCGACGTGCTCGACGTCGGGCGCCGGGTGGTGCGCGCACTCACCGGCCAGCAGGATGACGGTCCCGGCCTCGCCGGCATCGTCATCGCGGGTGAGCTGACGCCTGCCGACGCGGCGATGCTCGACCCCGCGCTGGTGCTTGGCATCGCAACCGCGCACGGCACCGCCACCGCGCACGCGGCGATCCTTTCGCGCGCACTCGGGCTGCCGGCCGTGGTCGGCCTCGGCGAGGTCGTGCTCGGAATCGAGGAGGGAACGCCGGTGCTGCTCGACGGGGAGGCAGGGACGGTGCAGGTCGAGCCGCCGCACGACACTGTGCGTGAAGCCGAGAGGCGGCGCAAGCGTGCCGAGGAGCGCCACGCCGCTGCGCGCGCGTTTGCCCACCAATCCGGCGCCACCCGCGACGGGGTGCGTGTCGAGGTGTTCGCCAACCTCGGCTCTCCCGGCGAAGCGGCCCGCGCAGTCGAGCTCGGGGCCGAGGGCGTCGGCCTGTTGCGCACCGAATTCCTGTTTCTCGATCGTGCCGAGCTTCCTGGAGAGGCGGAGCAGGCCGAGACGCTGCGCGCGATCGCTCGGGCGCTCGGCGGCCGCCCACTGATCGTCCGCACGCTCGATGCCGGCGCCGATAAGCCGCTGCCCGCGCTGCCGAGGCCCCCGGAGGCCAACCCGTTCCTTGGCGTTCGCGGGATCCGGCTCTCGCTCCTGCGCCGTGATCTGCTGAGCACGCAATTCCGAGCCATCCTGCGCGTGGCCGCCGAGTACCCGGTCAAGGTGATGTTGCCGATGGTGGCCACGGTCGAGGAGATCCACGCAGCGCGGGCGGTGCTCGATCAGGCGCGAGAGGAGACTGGTGTCGAGGTCCCGCTCGAGCTCGGGATCATGGTCGAGGTCCCCGCGGCAGCCTTGACGGCCGCGAAGCTGGCCGAGCACGCCGACTTCTTCTCGCTCGGGACCAACGACCTGACCCAGTACACAATGGCCGCCGAGCGTGGCGACGAGCGGCTTGCGGCGCTGCTGACAGGCCCGCAGCCGGCGGTCCTGCGGCTCGTCGGCGCGACCGTGCAGGCGGCTGCGACGCGCGGACGCCAGGTGGGCGTGTGCGGCGAGTTGGCGGGTGACCCAGCAGCCGCAGTGCTGCTGGTCGGCTTGGGCGTCACCGAGCTAAGCATGGCACCGGCGCTCGTCCCGGAGGTCAAGGCGGCGCTGCGCCAAGTCGACTTTGCCACGGCTCAAGAAGCCGCCGAAGCGGCGCTCGAAGCCGACGATGCCGCCGCTGCCCGCGCGCTGGCCGCTGCCCTACTGTGATGTAACCTCGTGCCCCTGTGGAGGCCGCCACCTTGAGCGCGCTGCGTTCGTCTCGGATGCTTGCGGCTGGCACTGGACTGCGCGTCGTGCTGGCCCCTGTGGTGATGGCGCTGCTCCTGGACAACGCCTACACCGCGGCTGCGATCTTGTTCGTGATCCTCGCCGCAACCGACTGGTTCGACGGGCGGCTCGCCCGACGCTGGGGCGTCACTACGCGACTGGGCGCGTTCCTGGACACGACCGCCGACAAGCTGCTCGTCTCCACCGCGCTGATCGGGCTCGTGGCGATCGGGCGGGCGTCGCCGTGGGTGGCGCTGATCATCGTCGGTCGGGAATTCGCGATCCTTGGCCTGCGGGTGGCCGTGGTGTCCGAAGGACGTCACTTCGACACCTCGATGGTCGGCAAGTGGAAGGCGACGGTGCAGTTCGTCGCGATCGCGCTGGCGATGGTGCGCCCTGATGCGGTGATCGCCGGGGCCTACCTCGATCAATGGGCGATGGCGATCGCGGCAGTCATCACCGCCTGGTCTGGCATCGACTACATCCTGCGGTTCTCGGGTGCGCTCCGCTCGTAGCTGCCGTGAGCCGCGTATTCGTCACGGGCGGCACAGGGGTGATCGGGACCGCGCTGGTCGCGCGTCTCGCGGAGCGCGGTGACGAGGTCGTCGGGCTGGCGCGCTCGGATGCCTCGGCGGGCGCGCTCGCGGCCCGCGGCGCACGGGTCGTGCGCGGCGATGCGCTCGACGAGGAAGCGGTAGCGAGCGGGATGGATGGGTGCGAGCTTGCGTTCAACGTCGCGGGCATCAACTCGCTGTGCGTCGATGACGAGCGACCGATGCAGCAGTTGAACGTCGACGGACCCCTCGTCGCCGTGCGTGCCGCCAAGCGCGCCGGTGTCACGCGTATCGTGCACACCTCCTCGGCGGCGACCATCGGCGAGGCGCCGGGAACGGTCGGTACCGAGCACACCCCCCACCGCGGCTGGTACCTCTCGACGTACGAGCGCACGAAGACCGCGGGTGAGCGCTCGGCGTTCGCGGCGGCGCACGAACTCGGGGTTGATCTGGTCTGCGTCAACCCGTCATCGGTGCAGGGGCCGGGACGATCCGGAGGAACGGGCCGGTTCCTGCTCGCCTTCCTCGACGGCCGACTGAAGGTTTTCGTGCCTACCAACATCAGCCTGGTCGACATCGCCGATTGCGTCGAGGGCCACCTGCTCGCAGCGCAGCGAGGCGTCGCGGGCGAGCGCTACCTGCTCAGCGGTATCGCCTTGACGATCACCGAGGCGCTCGCGCTCGCCGGAGAGGTCGCCGGGGTACAGCGCAAGCCACGGCTGCTGCCGCGGCCGGTAGCCACCGCCGCCGCAGCGATCGTCGAGCAGTCGTTCCGGCTGGCGCGCCGGCATCCGCCGGTCTGCCGCGAGATGGTCCGGACGCTGCTCCACGGCCACCGTTATGACGGCTCCCGTGCCGAGCGGGAACTCGGACTCAGCTACACCGACCCTCGGGAAACGCTGCGGCGCACGGTCGAGTGGGCTCGGTCGGAGGGGCTGCTGCGCGCGGCGTAGGAGTGCAGGCTCTAAGCGGACCTCCTGGGGCGTCAGCTATGTCCACGGCAGCGCTGACCGCGTGCCCCAATATTTCTCTGGATCCTCACGGAGCGTGCCCAGCCGCTCCAGAAGCTCTTCGCCGATCTCGACTTCGGCCGCGCCGAGGTTGCTGGCGAGCATCTCTGGCGTGGTCGCGCCGCTGAGGACGACATCTGGCCACGGCTGTGCGAGTACGGCCGCGAGAGCCAGTGCGTCAGTCGTTGTGCCCAGGCTGCGGGCCGCGTCGGCCACCGGGGGAACATCGCCGCGCGCGGTCAGCCGTCCGTTCGCGAGCGCCTCCTTGACGATCACGCCCACGCCGGCAGCGTTCGCCGCGGCGAGCGCCGGGCCCGCCGCTGGCTCGAGCAGGTTCCAGGTCGCCTGCACTGCATCAAAGCCGCCCACCTCGAGTGCTCGCTCGATCGTCTCACCCTGTCTAGGTCCGGTCACCGTGAACCCGATCGAGAGGCCGCGGGCACGCAGCCGGCCAAGCTCCTCGAGCACGGCGGGGTCATCGAGAACGCCGCTCTCGAGCGTGGCCGAGTGAATCTGGTACAGGCAGAGGTGCGAGCCAAGCAGCTCTCTGCTCTCGGCGAGTTGGCGGCGGAGGGTCTCGATTGAGAGATCCTTGACCTCGTGCGCTTGCGCGTCGGCGCGCCAGTTGGCTGTGTATGTGTAGCCCCATTTCGACCCGACGGTGACCTCCTGGAGTCCAAACCCGCGACCGACCAGCCACGACCCGAGGAACTCCTCCGCCTTCCCGTACGAGCGCGCGGCGTCGAAGTAGCGGACGCCCCCGGCATACGCCGCGTCGAACACGGCGTGCGCATTCACTTTCATCGCGTCGACTCCCGTCCGGCCCGCGAAGTCGGCCGCGTGTCCGATGTTGATGTAGCCGGGGCGCCCAAGCGCCGCCAGACCAAGGCCGATCCGGCTCACCATCGGCGGCGCCCCGCCAAGGGTATGGGTCACCTGCGGGACCCTACCCGGGCGGCGCGCCGCGAGTCGCTGACCCGCGGCGCGCGACTGGGGGTTATGCCTTGATCATTCCGTTCGGGTCGAACACGAACTTCTTGGCCACTCCGCTGTCGAAGTCCTTGTAGCCCTGCGGCGCTTCAT
Organism: Actinomycetota bacterium; assembly: GCA_030948665.1. Lineage (GTDB taxonomy): Bacteria > Actinomycetota > Thermoleophilia > Solirubrobacterales > Solirubrobacteraceae > Palsa-465. Next base: position 5,824 of record JALYZY010000044.1, read on the forward strand.
CGAGCGAGATGACCGTCGCGTTCACCGCCTCTGCGATGTGCGCCTTGTCTTTCAGGATCATCTGCATCAGCCCGTGGTGATACTTCATCACCGGACACTGACCGGTGGTGAGGCTGTGCGACTTCGCCCATCCCAGACCGATCTTGATCGACAGCGAGCCGACCTTGGCGGCGTCGTCCACCGCGCCGGGATCACCCGTGACGTACAGGCCGGGGATGCCGAGCTTGCCCGCTACCCGGGTTACGTCCATGATCGAGTTGAGCACCGTCGCCGGCGCCTCATGGTCTGAGTCAGAGCCATGCCCGCGGGCCTCGAACCCGACTGCGTCAACCGCCGCGTCGACCTCCGGTACGCCGAGGATCTGCTCGATCTGATCCTTCGGATCGCCCTCGGACACGTCGATCGTCTCGCATCCGAAACTGCGCGCCTGAGCGAGCCGCTCCGGGATCAGGTCCCCGACGATCACAACCGAGGCACCGAGCAACTGCGCCGAATGGGCGGCCGCCAGTCCCACCGGCCCTGCCCCGGCGATGTAGACCGTCGAGCCGGACGTGACCCCGGCCGTGTACGCGCCGTGGTATCCGGTCGGGAAGATGTCCGACAGCATCGTTAGGTCAAGGATCTTCTCCATCGCCAGATCCTTGTCCGGGAACTTCAAGAGGTTCCAATCGGCGTATGGCACGACCACGTACTCCGCCTGCCCGCCGACCCAGCCGCCCATGTCTACATAGCCGTACGCGGACCCCGGGCGCTCCGGGTTCACATTCAGGCAGACACCCGTGTTCTGCGTCTTGCACATGCGGCACCGGCCGCACGAGATATTGAACGGCACCGAGCAGAGATCGCCCTCCTTGATGAACTCAACCCCGGGTCCGGTCTCGATCACCTCGCCCGTGATCTCGTGACCGAGGATCAGCCCCTCGGGCGCCGTCGTGCGGCCGCGCACCATGTGTTGATCGGAGCCGCAGATGTTCGTCGCCACGCACTTCAAAATCGCTGCATGCGGAAGCTTGCGGCCGACGTTCGCCGGGTTGACACCGGGGCCGTCCTTCAACTCGAAGGTCGGAAATTCGATGTCCTGAATCTCCACTTTTCCGGTCCCCATGTAGGCCACGCCTCTGTTCTCTGCCATGTTCGCCTCCTGGCAATTGGGGTTACTCTGAGACTGCCCAGGACCACTCAAACTAACCCTGGTTTTCAGACAGGAGTCGAGCTCGGTACCTGCGAGCTAAAGCTCGTGCTCGCTGACGAGCGCGCGGAGGTCGCGATAGCGAGCCGCGAGCCGATCGCTGCGGGCGCGAGTCTCTGCGTGCATCGGATGATTGAAAGCGCCTTCGCATCCGCTCCCCATCGCAAATGCATACTCCCAGGAGGCCATGTGAGCCTTGAGCTCAGCACTGGCGACCCTCAGCTCGGCCTTTAGTCTCTTTTGGATGGTGGCGTCCATGTTCTACCGCTTGATCATTGAATCGGCCCGCGCAGATGGATCTATAGCGCGAGCCCTTCCAGGCACCGTGGCGCCTGCGCCGTCGCAGACGCGCCGACGCCCGTTACGCTGAGCGCCTGATCGGCAGCGCCCGCCAGCAGTCCGACCGATGATTACGCGACGCCTAGCCCCAGACAACCTTCGCCCCTCGATGGCGATGACCGACGACCATCGCGGGCATCCAGTCATCGACATCATCCGGCGCCGGCGGGCCGAGGGGTCCCGGCCCGGCGAGCGCCACGACGGCCGGCGCGTGGCGCTGGTGATAGAGGGCGGCGGGATGCGTGGCGTCGTCTCGGCGGGCATGACCGCGGCGCTCGAGCAACTGTGTCTCCGCGACGCCTTCGACGAGATTCACGGGGCCTCCGCCGGCGCGTTCAACGCCGCCTTTCTGCTAGCCGGTCAGGCCGCCTACCTGACAGCGCTCTACCTGCACGGCTTTGGCGATCCCCGCTTCGTGAGCGTTGTACGCGCGCTGCGGGGCGGCCCGGCCTTGGACATGGACTACGTGATCACCGACGTGTGGACCCGCCAGCGACCGCTGCGGTTCGAGGCAATCCAGGCGAGCGCGATCGCCCTGCATTGCACCGCCACGGACGCCGACAGCGCCAAGATCGTCGACCTCACCGAACTGCGCGAGGCTGAGGAGATCAGATGCGCGCTGCGAGCCTCGGCGCGACTGCCATGGCTCGCCGGGCCACCAGTCCAATTTCGCGGACGCAGGCTACTCGACGCCACCCTAGCCGAGGCGATCCCCGTGCAGGCCGCCCTCGCCAGCGCCACTGATGTACTGGTGCTGCAAAGCCGCCCTCACGGGGTTCAGCACGCACCGCTGTCCGGCGGCGTTGCGCGCCTCACCGATCGCTACCTGCGGGGAATCAACCCGTCCCTGGTGACCCTGCGCCGCACTCGCTCAGACCGCTACGACGAGCTCAGCGCGTGGCTCGCGGCGCGGGCCTCGGACCCTTCGGGCTCTCCATCGATATGCGTGATTCGTCCCCCCGCCGGTTCACTGCTCATCGGCCAACTCGAGAACCGCTCCACGGCGCTGCAGATCGCAGCGAGCCAGGGCCTGCGCACGGCTTGGATGGCTCTGGAAGGTGAGGATCCCGAGCTGATCGCGACGCTGCGTGCGTATCCGCGCAACGCCAGCGGGCACCGGGACCTTGCTCCAGCGGGCACCGGGACCTTGCTCCAGCGGTCCTAGGCGGTCACCACGCGTCGCCGTCGCACAATGGGCAACACGTAGATAGATCCATCCTCCTCCGGGTCACCTCCTCCGGGTCACCTCCTCGGGGCGTTCGAGTCCCGAGGAGAGGCTAGAAGGCGGGGACCGGGAGGTCCCTAACCTGCGCTCCCGCACCGGCGGCTTGAGAGGCGATCGAAGCGACATCGCCCTGGGCTGCGCTGACCTGAGTCGGATCATAGTGACCGGCCTTCAGCCCAGCGACCATCGCCGTGGCCTTGGCTTTCAGATCCGTGAGCGGGCTCAGGAGCTTTTGCAGGGTGGGGCTTGACTGCGCGTCGGTGTAGGCGATCTTCAGTTCGTGAATGATGAACGCGCTCGCCAACGCGGCCTTCACCAGCGCCGCCTTATGACTCAGCGGCTGGGCGAACACGCCGGCTCGCAAAGGCTTGTAGATATAGCGGTGGAATGCGCCGAACGCCAGTCCCACATGCAACACGAATTTGGTCTTGGCGAAATGCACCGTCTGCGTCGGAGTGGTTGCCGGAGAAGCTCCCGCACCACCTGCCGACGATGAACCGCTGGACGAGCCGCAGCCCGCAACTGCAAGCGCGAAGACGACCAGCACCACCGCAAGGCGGAAAAAACCCTTGACTGTCATAACACCTCTAGCTAGAAGGAAGATGGCCGCGGCCAAGCGGCCATTCGGGTATACCCCAGTTCGCGGCACGGTGCGTGTGAATTCGCTTAGCGGTCAGCCGACTCGAGTGATCGCCACGTACGCCCAATCCGAGGCGTCCGCTCAGACGTTGAGGCACGCTCGGCGCGTACCCGGTTCATCCGACCGGCGCGCCGATTGCGCCCCGGAAGCCTCGGCCCCGGGGTCTCCCCCGGGGCCGCCGCCTCCCGCCTGCCCTACCCATGCCTGAACGCCCCGAGCCAAGCCCAGCAATGGGTCGCCCCCACGACCCAACTCTGCCCGCACCTAATACAACGCGCGGCAGCCCTCAAGGTTGGTTTGGGGCGCCCTTGCACCCGCATACCCAGCCGCGGACATGCGTGTCGGGCCTGGTCCGGGAGATCGTTACCAGCGCGCGTGAACGTGCGGCTTGACGAGGCGCTCGTACACGTCGGCGACCCCCGCCAGCTGCTCCTCTCCGAGTGGCGCGAGCGCCGCGCTGGCCGCGTTCTGTGAGACCTGATCGAGGTTGCGCGCACCCGGGATCACGGTGCTGAGGCCAGGCTGGTCGATCACCCAGCGAAGCGCGAACTGGGAGAGCGCAACTCCCGGCCCCACCAGTCCGGCGAGCTCGCGCGCCGCAGCCAGTCCGACCTCGTAGGGCACGCCGGCGAATGTTTCTCCGACGTCGAAGGACTCGCCGTGGCGGTTGAAGCTGCGGTGATCGTCGGGCGCGAATGTGGTGCTTTCGTCGTAGCGGCCCGAGAGCAATCCCGACGCCAGCGGTACCCGCGCGATGATCCCGATCCCCGCGGCACGCGCCGCCGGTAGAACCTGCTCGAGCGGCTTGAGTCGGAAGCAGTTGAGGATGATCTGAACAGTTGCCAGGCGTGGGCGCGTGATCGCCGCCAGCGCCTGCTCACACGTTTCCACCGACACGCCATATGCACCGATGCGTCCCGCGTCCACGAGCTCATCGAGCGCGTCGAACACGGCATCGTTCGCGTACACCTCGTCCGGCGGGCAATGCAACTGAACGAGGTCGATCTGCTCGACGCCGAGGTTGGCGCGCGAGCGCTCGTTCCAGGCTAGGAAGTTGTCGCGGTTGTAGTTTCTCCATAGCTGCTCTTCCCGCCGGCCCATCTTGGTGGCGATCATCACCTCGGGATGCCGAGCGTGCAGCTCGGCGCAGAACCGCTCGCTGCGCCCGTCGCCATACACGTCCGCCGTGTCGAAGAGCGTGATCCCCTGCTCGACGGCTGCCTCGAGTACCGAGCGCGCGGCATCTGGGGTGACCGATCCCCAGTCGGCGCCCAGCTGCCACGTGCCGAGGCCGACCACGCTCACCGCGCGCCCAAGGCGATCGATTGTTCGCTGCTCCATGGTCGGTCTAGGCCCGCATGTTAATGGTCCTGGGCTTCGTCGTCGGGCCGCTGCGGCCCTACGGAGACAGACCTGAGTCGGTCGCGCGAAATGCGCGCGACCGACTCATTGATCAGCCTCTGGCGAGGATTACCTCCGTGTGGTCGAGAACGCGTAGACCGTGCTCGAGCTGAATGTCTGACCCGGGTTCAGCACCGTACTGGGGAAGCTGGGCTGGTTCGGGGAGTCAGGGTAGTGCTGGGTCTCGAGGGTGAACCCATCGGTCTGCCGGTATGTATGACCGCTCGTACCAACGAGATCCCCCACCAGGAAGTTCCCGGAGTAGAACTGCACTCCCGGCTCGGTGGTGTAGGTCTTCAGCACACGACCGCTGCCCGGGTCGACCGCGACTGAAGCTAGCTTCAGCCCGGAGCCATTGAGGACCCAGTTGTGGTCGTAGCCGTGGGCGATCACCAGCTGATTGCCGCCGGGCATGCCGGCGTTGCGGATGTCCCGGCCGATCGGCTTCAGCGAGCGGAAGTCGAACGGCGTGCCTGCCACCGGGGCGAGCTCTCCCGTCGGGATCAGCGTCGCGTTGACCGGCGTGTACCTATCTGCGTTGATCCTCAGCAGCTGACCGTAGACGTCGCCGGACCCCTCACCAGCGAGGTTGAAGTAGCTGTGGTTGGTGAGGTTAATCACCGTTGGGGCGGTCGTGGTGGCGCGGTATTCGATCCGCAGCGCGTTCTTCTCCGTGAGGGTGTAGGTCACGACCACGGTCACCGCTCCTGGGAAACCGTTGTACCCGGCGGGATCCGTGTAGCTCAACCTCAGACCGACACTGTGTGGGCCCCGCTGCGCGGTGGCGTCCCACACCTGGGTGTTGAACGCGTCAGGGCCACCGTGGAGCGTGTTCGGACCGTTGTTCTGAGGAAGGTGATACGTCGTGCCGTTCAGCGTGAACTGTCCATTTGCGATGCGGTTGGCGTAGCGGCCGATGATCGCGCCGAAGTAGGTGTTGCCAGATCCGCCGGGCGCAGGATTGGTGAAGTCCTTGACGTATTCGGCCAGCGTCCGGAAGCCGAGGACGACGTTCTTCACCCGACCGTTGCGGCCGGGTACCGAGATGGATTGGACGACCCCGCCGTAGTTGGTGATCTTGACGACCATGCGATGCCCGTTGGAGAGCGTGTAAAGCTGCGCGGGCAGTGCCTTATTGACGGGGGGGTGCGCCGGCACCGTGCCGAACGGCTCGCTGGTAATCCTCAGCCCTGCATCGCGACCGACACGGGCGTGCGACGTGGACGCCGTCGCGACGCTCCCCATGGCCAGGACGGTCGCGATCCCAACGACCCCGCTGCTGACCCCGATTCGTCGAGTCAAGCGGCGCCAGCGCGAGTGGCGATTCCCCTTCCTGCTCTCGTCCCGGTCCAGACGCGTAGTCGCGTCCTCGTGGATGCCAAGCCTTCCCATTTGGACTCCTCTCTGGGGACAACCGAGGGGCGAATGTTAACGGTCACATGTGAAGTCCGTCAATACCCTCTTAGTCCGATCCGGCGGCTCAATGCGCTGATCCTGCGACCTCGGGACGACGGACCCGCCGCCGCTCGCGGCCTCGTACAGCGCTGCGATCGCGGCTGCCTGCGCCACCGCGTCGCCTCGGTCCAGCAGCGGCACGGCATCGCCCCGAACCGCAGCCGACATGTTCTCCGCCTCGAGGCGGTAGGAGTCGTGCGCTTCGAGCTGAACACGCTCCACACCTTGCTCTCGCCTGAGCTCGATCACCGGTTCCCGGCAATGCCATGGATCGTCCAGAAACAGCGTTCCGTCTTCGCCCACGACCTCGAGCTCGTCACGCTCCGCCATCGCGATGCCGGCATCGAAGTGGGCGACGACATCCCCCTGGCAGCGCATCGTGGCCACGAACGACACGTCGACGCCGTCGCCGCCCAACACCTGCTCGGCCTGCACACGCTGGGGCTCGCCGGCGATCAGTCGCGTCGCGTTGACGCAGTAGCAGCCGACATCCATCAGCGCGCCGCCGTCGAGCTCGGTGCTCAGCCGGACATCGGCTTTATCGCGTGATGGGAAGCTGAAGGCCGAGCGAACAAGCCGCAAGCGGCCGATCGATCCGGCGGCGATCAGCTCCATCACGCGCAGTGTCTGCGGGTTGTGGCGGTACATGAATGCTTCCATCAGGAGCCGTCCCTCGCGCTCGGCGACGTCGAAAGCCGCGCGAACATCGGCCGCGCGGCGCCCGAGCGGCTTTTCGCACAGCACGTGCTTGCCGGCCTGCAGCGCTTGCACAGCCCATGGGAGGTGAAGCGAGTTGGGTAGCGAGATGTACACGACCTCGACGTCGGGGTCGGCGAGCAGCGACTCGTAGCTGCCGTGAGCCCGTTCGATGCCGTGCTCGCGCGCGTAGCTCTCGGCCTTCTTGGCCTCGCGGCTTGCGACGGCGAGGACCTCCACGCCGTCGGCCTCGCGCGCGCCCGCCAGGAACAGGCCGTTGATCCACGCCGTGGACATGATTCCCCACCGCACTGCCACCTGGACGAGACTAGAGCAAGCGGACATGACTAGGGTGGCGAGTTAGTCAAGAACTTCTTGACCAAACTCGCCGTGTTCAGGCGGCGGCGACGGCGGGATCCGGGCCCGCGCGACCTAGGACCTACCGCCGAGCTCGCGCAGCGCGGGATACGCCGCTCGGAAACGCTCGAGCTGCTCACGGTAGGGCTCGATCCACTCGGGCACTGGGTCGATTCGATCGCGCGGCCGCACGGTCGCCTGGACACCAGCATGGACGTCGGGCCAGACTCCCGCTGCGACTCCGCCGAGCACGGCCGCGCCGAACGCGGCTCCCTCGTCGACTGCGACCCGCTCGAGGGTGAGCTCGAGCACCGAGGCGACAATCTGAAGCCAGTACTGGCTGCGAGCGCCGCCCCCTGAGACGCGGGCCACATCGACCTGGCCACCGAGACCGGCAACCAGGTCGAGGGCGTCACGCAGACCGAACGCGACGCCCTCGAGCAGCGCTCGCACGAGCGCGCCGCGATCGTGGCGCACGCTCAGTCCAACGAAAGCGCCGCGGGCGTCTGGATCCGCGTGCGGCGTTCGCTCGCCGGCCAAGTACGGCAGAAACACCAGGCCCTCAGTAGCGGCGGGCCAGGCCTCGGCGCCTTCGATCAGCTCGCGGTAGGGCATCTCGGGCGCAACGACGTCGCGAAGCCACCGCAACGAGCCCGCTGCCGACAACATCACGCCCATCACGTGCCATGCGTCGGGCACGGCGTGGCAGAACGCGTGCAGGCGCCCGTGCGGCTCGGCGGCGAAGCTCTCGAGCGCGGCGAACACCACGCCTGAGGTCCCGAGCACGACCGAAATCGGCCCCGGTCGATCGACGCCCACTCCGAGCGCGCCTGCGGCCTGGTCGCCCCCACCCGCCGCCACCGGCACTCCGTCATCCGTCAGCCCGGACACCGCCGGCCCCTCCAGCACTTCGGGCAACCATTCGCGTTCGAGCTCCAGCGCCGAGACCACCTCCTCGCTCCAGCGGCGTGCCGGTACATCAAGCAGCAACGTCCCGGACGCGTCGGAGACATCGCTCATGTACTCGCCGCACAGGCGTAGACGCACATAATCCTTCGGGAGGGCGATGCGCCCGATGCGCGCGTAGAGGTCGGGCTCATGCCGGCGCATCCACAGCAGTTTCGGCGCGGTGAAGCCCGGGAGCGCGCGGTTGCCTGTCAGCTCGAGCAGGCGCTCGACGCCGATCGTGGCCTCGATCTGGCGACACTCCTCGGCGGTCCGCTGGTCATTCCAGAGGATCGCCGGACGCAACACGCGGCCGGCCGCGTCGAGCGCGACCAGCCCGTGCATCTGCCCCGAGAGACCGATGCCGGCCGGAGCCCCCGCCGACCTTCGCAGCGTGGAAAGCACCGATTCGGTCGCCCTCCACCAATCCTCCGGATCCTGCTCGGCCCAGCCCGTCCGAGGCGTGGACAGTGGATACCCCAACTCGGCGGCAGCCAGCACCGTTCCCTCGTGGTCGATCGCGAGACCCTTGACGCCCGAGGTGCCGACGTCGATCCCGACCAGTGGCCCGTCGGGCGGGCTCACGCGCCCAGGGCGGCGTACACGAGCTCGTAGGCGCGGACCGCGTCCTTGGCCTGCTGGGCCTCGCGCAGCGCGGCGTCGTCGATCTTCGCCGCGACGGAGTCGATGAAGCGCCACTGCAGCACCGAGCGTTCTACCGCCGCTACCTGATCCTCGGTGTAGGGATATAGGTCGAAGCCGAGCCGCCCGCCGCCAGTGCCGTAGCCGCAGCGACGTAGCTCGAGGGCGAGCTCGAGCGTCTCCATGAACGCGGTCGTGCCGACCATGTTGTCGTCGTCGAAGATCCCCCAGCCTGAGTTCGCGTGCTGATGACCGAGCAAACCTTCGGCGGCGAGCAGCGCCGCGTACTCAGGCAGGTGCTCGCCGTTCATCAAGAGATGCTGCCAGTCCATGTTGACCTGGACGTTGTCGATGCCCTGGGCGCGCAGCTTGTGGATCACGTGCAGCGTCATGCCCATGTTGCGCATCATGATCTTCATTGCCGGCTCAGAGTTCTTGTGCTCGAGGAACAGCCTGATTCCGTGAGCGCCACAGATCTCCGCTGCCTCGCCGATGCCCTCGATCAGCCAGCGCCAGGAGTCGGCGTAGGGGGTCTGGAACGGGTAGTTGTAGCCCTCGCCCCCCGGCCAGATGATCAGCTGGGCGCCGAGCGCTCCCGCGAACTCCGCCGCCTCGCGGAGGATCCGGCGGGCCTCCGCGCGAGTCCTCTGGTCGGGGTTGACGAGGCCGCCGCGGGCGAAGCGCGGGTCCAGATGCAAGCCGCCGGCGATGCAGTAGATGTCGTGAGAACCCAGGGCCGCCTGAACCTCGTCTAGGTTCTCGGGCGACAGCTCGTCCGGGTAGTGGAACTCGTAACCGTCGATCAAATCGCCGAGCCCCTCGATCGCCCGATGCACTTTTTCCGCCACCGGCTCGGTCTCGTAGCTGTACTGCGGCTGATAGCCGCCGGGCACGAAACGGGTGATCATCGGCCCGAAGGCCCAGATGCCGAGGCTCGTCTTCATGCTCCTCCTTCAGGGGTTGCAGCGCCAGCCGGTCAGGCAGCGATGATCTTAGGTTGAGAAGGCCGCGTTAGCGATAACATCGTGGCCCGCCGCTTCACAGGGACGCGCGATACATGGATGTCCGAGACGATACGCCGCGCCCACGCCCGGCTCGCGCCGCTGTGATGTCCGACGTAGGCCGGCTGGCGGGCGTCTCTCATCAGACTGTCTCGCGGGTCATCAACGGCAGCCCGCACGTGCGACCGGAAACACGCGAGCGGGTCCTGGCGGCGATGCGCGAGCTGGGCTACCGGCCCAACCCGGTAGCCCGCGCACTCGCTACGGGCCGATCGAACACGCTCGGCGTCGTCACCTTCGACACGACTCTCTACGGCCCCGCATCGACCCTGTTCGGGATCGAGCGCGCGGCGCATGAGGCCGGTTACTTCATCATCGTCGCCAGCCTGGACGCCCTCGACCGCTCGTCGGTCAGCGACGCCGTCGAGCGGCTGCGTCATCGGGGCGTGGACGGCATCCTCGTGATCGCTCCCCAGGAGGACGCGGTCGACGCTCTCCTACACGCTCCGGCCGGCGTTCCGCTGGTGGCCGTCGAGGGAGGGCCGGGCGACGTCGTCCCCGTGGTGGCCGTGGATCACTTCGCCGGGGCAGCAGCCGCCACCCGCCATCTGCTCGACCTCGGCCACAAGGCGGTGTGGCACATCTCAGGACCTTCGAGCTGGCTCGAGTCCCGCGAGCGCCTGCAGGGCTGGCAGGCCACTCTCGAGGCCGTCGGAGCCGAGGTCCCGGCGCCGTTGGTTGGTGACTGGAGCGCGCGGTCCGGCTACGACCTCGGCCGGCGTTTGAGCCGGGATCCGGCGATCACCGCGATCTTCGTAGCCAACGATCAGATGGCCCTCGGCGTTCTGCGCGCCATGCATGAGGTCGGCCGTGAGGTCCCCAAACAAGTGAGCGTCGTCGGCTTCGACGACATCCCCGAGGCCCCATTCTTCACGCCCCCGCTGACCACCGTCCGCCAGGACTTCCGGGAGATGGGAAGTCGCAGCCTGCGCCTGCTGCTGAGGACGATCGAGACGGGCGAGCGCGTCATCTCCGGCTCCCGGGTGCGGCCGGAACTCGTGGTCCGCGCGAGCACTACGGTCGCCCCGCACGATTGAGCGGGGCCGCGGCCGGATTGACATGTGCAGCGTGTGATCGCTAACATTGCGCGACCAACCGTGCCCGACGGGAACACA
>JALYZY010000214.1 GCA_030948665.1 Actinomycetota bacterium
TCCGACGAGGAGCTCGGCGCGATCCGAGGCGAGTACTACGCGATCTCCGAGGACGATCGCGTATACGGCGGCGCCCAGCTGCAGCCGATCCAGACCGCTACCACGGTCAAGGTCAATGGAGGCGGAATGCTGACTACCGACGGCCCGTTTGCCGACACCAAAGAGTTCTTCGGCGGCTTCTATCTGCTCGAGGCTGAGGACCTCGACTCGGCACTAGCCGTTGCCGCGCGCGTTCCGGCCGCCCGGCTGGGCGGCTCAGTAGAGGTCCGCCCGATCGTGGAGCAGCCGAGCTGATCGAGCAGGTCTTCCGCGACGAGTGGGGCCGGATCCTTGCTCACCTGGTCGGCTTTCTCGGCGACTTCGATCTCGCCGAGGAGGCCGCCCAGGACGCGTTTGCGATCGCAGCAAGGCGCTGGCCGCGCGACGGGACTCCAACGAATCCGCGGGCGTGGCTGATCGCGACCGGGCGTAACCGGGCGATCGACCGGCTGCGCCGCGAGCGCCTGTTTGCGGAGAAGGCCGCCCTGCTCCTTCCGCCAGAGGCAGCCACCGACGAGCCGGAGGAGACGATGAGCATTCCCGACGAGCGACTCGAGCTGATCTTCACCTGCTGCCACCCAGCCCTCGCCCCGGAGTCGCAGGTCGCGCTGACCCTCCGCGCGCTTGGCGGCCTGAGCACGGAAGAGATCGCGTCCGCGTTCCTCGTCTCACCGGACACGATGAAGCGGCGCCTCTCCCGGGCCAAATCGAAAATCAAGGCGGCCGGCATCCCGTTCACCGTCCCCGCCGCTCACCTGCTCACCGACCGGCTCGAGGCGGTGCTGGCGGTTGTCTATCTGATCTTCAACGAGGGCTACGGCGGCCGCATCGACCTTGCCGCTGAAGCGGTCGCACTCGGCCGCGTGCTTTGCACGCTGATGCCGGACGAGTCCGAGGTCCGTGGCCTGCTTTCGCTGATGCTCCTACATCACGCACGCCGAGCCGCGAGGTTCGGGGGCGAGAGCCTGGTGCGGCTTGCAGACCAGGACAGGTCGCTGTGGGACCGAGAGCAGATCGCGGAGGGACGTGCCGAGCTCGATCGTGGTCTCGCGCTCCGCGGCCGCGGGCCCTACGTGATCCAGGCGGCGATCGCTTCGCTCCAGCTCGAGCCGAGTGTGGACTGGCCCGAGATCAGCGTCCTATACGAGGAGCTGGCGCGCCGTTCCCGCTCGCCCGTGGTCGAGCTCAATCGGGCGGTGGCGATCGCGCAGGCGGGGTCACCTGCTGCGGCCTTGGAGCTCGTAGACAGCTTGGAGCTCGATCAGTACCGGTATCTGCACTCGACCCGCGCCGAGCTGCTTCGGAGGCTCGGACGCACCGATGACGCCCGAGCGGCCTACCGCCGCGCGCTCGAGCTGACGGGCGAGGGGCCCGAGCAGCGCTTCCTCGAGCGGCAGCTCGAGGAGCTCTGACTCGCAGCGATAGGCTCTAAGCGGGGGTCGCGATACCGCGCGGCGCACACGCCATACACGAAGGAGAAAGCAATGGGATTCCTGGACAAGGCAAAGGCAGCAGCGGAGCAGGCGGCGGTGAAGGCTAAGGAGGGTGTAGGGGAGGTTCAGACCAAGCGCGAGCTCTCCCAGGCGTACGGGGATCTCGGACGCGCGGCGTACCGGCTGATCGGGTCCGGCGAGATCTCCCACCCTCAGCTGCTCCCGCTCGCCGAGCGCGTGTCGCAACTCGAGTCGTCCACGGATGGTGGAGCGGGCCCGGACGCCGAGTACGCCGTGCCGCAGACGCCGGCCTAGCTGGCTGAGCGCGCGACCACCGGTAACGGCCGGAGGTCGGGCTGAACCCAATCGGACCGCGACGATGGGTCGGACAGCGTCGCGGCGCTGAAGTGACCGGCGAGGAGCTGCCTGTCGAGCAGGCCCTCGTTGCGGGCTAGGAACGCCTCGAAGCTCGCGGCGTCGCAGCAGGCCATGTGCGCCGCGACCAGGCGTAGCCAGCTGAGCGTCATCGTGTGGTGGTAGCGCTCGGGCGCGCCGTGCGCCTCGGCGACGTCCCTGATCGCGGCGGCCATAAGGCGTTCGGCGCTCGCGAGATCCGCCGTACGCAGATACCACCAGGCGAGCTCGAGATGCTCGCGGTGCCCGAACCTGCCGCGAGCCTCGAGGACGGCATGCAGTTCATGCTCGTAGGACAGCCGGTCCACCCGGATCAGAATAGATATTGCTAGGGCTCGGCGAGGTAGTGCCGGCCACCCGCGGCGTCCGCCCAGACGCGCATCACGCGCCCGCTACGAGGGTCGCGGAAGCGCTCTTCGGTCGGCGCCCACCCGGGCTCCGGGGCGTCGGCGTCGCCATGCCCGCGCCCCCTCCGGGCGCGGGGAGCCTGCCCCGCGGCGCTCGTGAGCGGCGGCAGATCGGCCATCACCGCGGCTGCCTGCTCGTGCGTCCTCGCCTCGGCAATCGCCGCGATCCGCTGCTCCAGCTCGTCGACATCGAGCCGGCCTTCGCCGGCGTGGCGAGCTAGGTTCGCGAACAGCAGCTCGCGGTCGGCGTCGCTGAGTCGCACCCCAACGCTAGGAGACGCGCTCGGCCTTCACCGCTGTCCCATAGGCGACGATCTCCGTGAACTGCTGGCCGATCTCGGAGGAGTCAAAGCGCATGGCGATTACCGCATCGGCGCCCAGCAGGCGTGCGTTGTCGACCATCCGGTCGATTGCGTGACGGCGCGAATCCTCGAGCAGCTGCGTGTATTCCGGAATCTCGCCTCGGCGAAGTCCCTTAAAGGAGGCGGTCACTCCGCCTGTGAACCCCATGCTCCTGACCACGAGGCCGTAGCAGATGCCGAGCGACTCGCCGATCGTCCATCCCGGAAGCTCGAGCGCGGTGGTCATTGGAAGCGCGGCGCCGGATTGGGCTTGCATCATCCGCAACTGTAGTGCGGGCAGAGCAGGCTCGGTCGCTACCGTTGCGAGCCATGCTCCGTCTCTTGTCACGAATCGCCCTTCTAGTCGCCGCCTGTCTGTGCGTCGCTGCCTGCGGGGGGAGCTCGTCGAGCTCGCCTTCGCAGACGAGCACCACGTCAGCTACGACGACCACCGCCTCAAAGACGCTCCTTGGCTACGAGAACATGCCGATTGAGCTGGGACCGAATCTGGCGACGCCGAGCACCACAGGCATCGGCACGGTGGACGGGATCACCTGCGCGCCGATCGAGCAGCTGGCCTACCACATCCACGCGCACCTCGCGGTCTACGTGAACGGCTCGCTTCGCTCGCTGCCGGCCGGGATCGGCATCCCCGGCTCCTCGCAAGTCCCCTACCACGGCGGGGTCGTCGCGGGCGGGAGCGCACAGTGCATCTATTGGCTCCACACGCACACCAACGATGGCGTCATCCATATCGAGTCGCCGACCGCGCGCGTATACACGCTCGGTGACCTTTTTGACGAGTGGCACCAGCCGCTCAGCTCCGGGCAGGTGGCCAGTGCCAAGGGCCCGGTGACGGCGAACGTCAACGGCAAGATCTGGAGCGGGAGCCCCCGGGCGATTCCGCTCAACCCACACGCGGACATCCAGCTCGACGTCGGATCCCCGACCGTCCCGTTCCAGTCGGTCTCCTGGGCCCAGGCGAACCTCTGAGACCCACACGACGCTCGCGTTGTCCAGATGTCTAGGCGGCCGGGCCGTTTCCTGTACCTCAGGCCATGGCCGCAACCTGTCTCCCTGGCGAACATCCTGGCTAAACCGGGGAAGTGCGTGAAACCCGGTCCGCTCAGAACACAAGGAGACGAGTTTGCCATTGCCATACCCCACCTGGCTAAGCCCTGGTGACAATGCCTGGCAGCTGACTGCTGCCACTCTGGTTGGCCTGATGAGCGTCCCCGGCCTTGTAGTCCTCTACGGGGGCGTGATGCAGAAGCGCTGGTCGGTCAACAGCATGATGCTGACGTTCGCCGCGTTCGCCGTGGTGCTGATTGTCTGGGTGCTGTGGGGATTCAAGATGGCGTTCGGCCATCCCATCGGCTCGGGGACAGGCTTCTTCTCGACATTCATCGGGGTCCCCGGAACGATCCTCGGCGCTGCCCAGGAGGAAGGTCGCGCGAACATCCCGCTACTCAGCGGAGGCATGCCGGCATTTAGGTTCCCGCAGTCCTCGCTCGCGTACTTCCAGTTCGTGTTCGCCGCGATCACGCCGATCCTGATGCTCGGCTCGGTCCTCGGCCGCGTCAACTTCAAGGCCTGGATTCCGTTCGTGGCGCTTTGGTCGACGTTCATCTACTCGATCAACGCGTTCTTGATCTGGGGCGGTGGCTTCTTCGCCCACATGGGCGCGGTCGACTACTCGGGCGGCTACGTGATCCACCTCTCAGCAGGGGTGTCGGGATTTGTCGCTGCGGCGGTGATCGGTCCGCGACTTCAGCGCGACCGCGAGATCGACGCGCCTAACAACGTCGCGATGGTCGCCGTTGGCGCCGGCCTGCTGTGGCTGGGGTGGAACGGCTTCAACGGCGGAGATCCCTACTTCGCGGGAGCGAACGCGTCGGCCGCGGTGCTCAACACGAACCTCTGCACCGCCGTGGCGTTTTTGATCTGGGTTGGTTGGGACTACCTCACGGGCCGTAAGCCCGGGTTGCTCTCGGGAGTCAACGGGATGATCACCGGGTTGGTCGCGATCACCCCGGCAGCCGGTTACGTCAACGGCTGGGGCGCGATCGCGCTGGGAGTGATCGCATCGAGCATCGTGTACTTCGCGCTCAACTACCTGAGCCGGCTGCGACCGTTTCGCAAGGTCGACGACACGCTCGGCGTGGTCTACACCCACGGCTTCGCCGGCTTGGCGGGTGGTCTGCTGGTGGGAGTGTTCGCGGATCCCGCAATGCTCGTGTATCCCGGCCACGGCAAGGTGTCCGGGTTCTCGGCAGTGGGCCTGCTCCACGGCAACTGGACGCTGCTGAAATGGCAGTTCCTGGCCGCGTTCTGGGTAATCGCCTTCTCGGGCGCTGGAACGTTCGCGCTCCTGAAGCTGGTCGGTCTGTTCGTGCCGATGCGGATGTCCGAGAAGAACATGGAGATCGGCGACACCGCCGAGCACGGGCATGAGGTCTATCCGTCGGACGTCCCATCGCTGGGCTTCCCCGGAGGCTTGCCCGGGCTCGGCCACGGGACTCCCCACGCTCCGTCCCCTGCGCCCACACCGACGCCGAGCACCGCCTGAGGCTGAGCTACTTCTCCCGTCCGATCATGCGAGCGCCCCTCTGGAGCACCCGCTTGATCGGACCGGGGGAGCTCGGCTGGCTGCGCAGCCACTCATCCCGGGCGGGGAGCTTCCCCGCCCGGCGTGCGGCCATCACGCAGGCGGTATGAGCGTGGCGGCGGCCACTTGATGACCCCTCCGGAAACAGCAGCATGTGCTCGCTGAGCGACGGGAGCTGGCGGCCGCAGATCGGGCACACATACGTCGCCGGCTTACGGTTCTGGGCGCGGCGCACGTTCCACCAGCGCGCTGGCGGGAGCTGGCGCTGACCCATGCGTCCAAGGATTGCAGCTGCGTGCGAGTCGGACGCTATCGTCGCTGCTGATGGACCAGCGCAACGAGCGAGTTCTGATCGAGACAGATCGCTACCGGATCACCGGGCTTCTGCATCTTCCGCGCGAGGGCTATCGCAGCCGGCTGACCGACTACCTGAACTCCGCCGACCGGGCATTCCTCGCCCTCACGGACGTAGAGATCGCTCTCATCGACGACACCG
>JALYZY010000055.1 GCA_030948665.1 Actinomycetota bacterium
CGCCGGCGCAGGAACAAGATGAAGCGGGGGCTGAGAAACAGGCAGATCAGCAGCGACGCGGTGCCTGCGATCAGCGCCCGGCCCGAGAGCGAGCTCACCGCCGTGGTGGTTGTTGCCTGCACGCGTAGGGCTGCGAGTTCGGGCGTCAGCATCGAGTCGGCGTTCGTAGACCCCCGGACTGGGCAGCGCTTCGTCTGCTCGTCGTGACCCACATTCCGCGACGGGCCCGGCCGAGTCTAACGAGACTTCCGGACCCCTTGTACGTGCTGTCGGGCGGACAGCACAAGCTCACATCGGTCCGCTGGTCGCCCAGACCGGACTGATCGCGGAGCCTGCCTTCGCTCGTAGCTGGAGATGCGAGCCGAGCCGGTGGTTCGAGTAGAAGACCCCGCCGGGCGTGGACGTGAGCTTCAGTATCGCTTTCCAGCCCCGCTTTGTGAGCTTCTGGATGACGACCGTGCCGGGGGTCGAAGCTAAACCCCAGATGGTGAGCTTGTGGTGGCGAGCAGGGATCGCGATAAATGGGAAGCGGAAAGCCGCCGCGGATGGCTTGGCTACGCCCGTCCCGAAGTAGAGCCCGGCGCCGGCGAAGCTGTTCGTCTGCCCCGGCGGGTCACGGAGCTGGAACCAGAGCACGGTCGAGACTCCCTGGCGCCAGAGCACGTAGAAGCCCAACGAGAGGAAGCGGGCTTGACGCAGGAGCGAGGTCCGCGAGGGCGATAATGCCGGCACGGTCGCCCAATCGAGCTCCGTCACCCACAGCGATTTCGGTGTCGCCGGGAGCAACACGTGGTAGCGAGCGGCAGCGTGCAGGATCCTCCAGATCTTGCCTAGGTCGGGAACGCTGATATCCCCCGCCACGCGTGCCTTGACGGTCGGGGCGATCGCATACGGGTGCATGTCGAGGACGTCGACGTGCGGCGGATCTGGGCACGGGCCACTTGGCCGGAGATTCGGGCCCAGGCAGAACATCTGCTGGAAGAACGTGACCGGGTACATCCTGCCTTGCCCGGTCGCAGGAGGATCCCCGTAGGGTGCCAACCCCGCCGACAGCACCGTATCGCCCGGCGCAGCAGACTTCACACCGGCATAGAACCCGTTCAGGAGCGCTCGGTAGATCACCGGAGCGGTGGCAATCCAGGGGCCATTGCCGTTGCGCTCCCACTGCGGCATGAAGTACCGCGGCATGTTCGGCTCGTTCCAGGCCTGGAAGTAGCCCACGTGTGGAAGGAGCTGTCCATTCACCCGGAAGTGCCCCGAATACCGCAGCGCGAGGGCATGAGCGAACTCACCGTACGCCCGGGGATCGGGCATCCACGTTCCGGAGAACTGGAGATTCGGAGGCATTCCCGGCCCTTCCGCCCACGTAGGGGCGGCGCGGACCATTACCACCACGGTCTGACCATGTGCGACCAGATCTTCTATGGGACCGTCGAGCGAGGACCAGTTGTAATGAGGATCCGCCGGATTGGACGGGTCGAATCCTGGGGCCAGCGTGCCCGGCGCGATCAGCGCCCAGCTCGTGTCGAGCCGCACGATCTTCGACCCCAGCGCCTGCACTCGCGGATACCACTGGGATCGAACAGAGGGTGGCGACCCCGAGAACAGCGGGTCGTCGACCAGCCCCGACGTCAAGAACGCCGGCCCCGGCAGCCCCGGAGGTCGGGGGAGCGACGCGGAGCTGGCTGGTGACGCCGTCATCAGGGCCGCGGCCGCGAGCACCACGGCCCTGCACGCCCAGCCCAGTATCTGCCGGTAGCGCGAGATCACCGGAGCTCGGCTCCCGCGGAGTCGAGTGCGAGCGCCTCGCGCGCATGCCCCACCAGGGCGTCGGCGACTCGGTCCATCGTGATCTCCGACGCGCGGGCACGAGCCCGGGAGCGAATCGACTCTCGCTCGCCCGCGGTGAGGGAGATGCACCACCGTAGCCCCTCCGCGAGGCTCGCTGGACTGCCCGCCTGGACGGTGACCCCACAGCCGTCGCACAGCATCTTCGCGCCGCATTTGTCCGACACGATGACAGGCAGGCCTGCTGCGAGGGCCTCGTGCACGACAAGTCCCCACGCGTCCCACCGCGAGGGAAGGGCGAAGCCCTCCGAGGTGCGGAAGAGGTCGAGGAGCTCTCCGCCTCCCACCTGACCGAGGACTTCCGCGCGACCGCCGCTGCGCGCGGCGTGGGCGCGCGCCAATCCCTCCATTGGGCCGGCTCCCGCGTAGCGAATGCCGAACTCGAGACCCTCGCGCCACAGCTGCTCGCACGCCTTCGCGAGGACGTCGACACCCTTGCGTCGCGACAGTTCACCGACGAACAGCAGCCGAGGAGTACGCTCGCTCGCCTCCCCGTCGTCGTTGTCCGGCGAAGCCAACAATGAGTCGGCTCGGTAGTTCGGATACGCGAGCAGATCCACGTGGCTGCCGGGGGCCAGCTCCGCGAATCGCCTGGCCGCGAGCTCGCCGACACCCAGTAACACGCGTCCTCGGTAGGCGCGAAAGATCTGCGGGAGCAGCCACTCACGGACACGGATACGCGCCGCCTCGCGCCCCGTCAAGGCCTCGTAGGTCCGACCCGGAGTCTCGTGCCAGAGCATCAGCGGGATCCCGCGCGCGCGGGCAGAGTGCGCGGCGAGCACGAGCGCAGCGCTGTTCCAGCCGCGAAACAGCCAGACCTCGTTTGGCCGGCGATGCCGAGGAAGCGAATGGTGCACGAACGCTCGGGTGCTGATCGGTTCCGGATCGCCCCGGTAGCGGCCGAGCAGGTGAATCGAGTAGTCCACGTCCTCTCGGCCCGCCATCAGGTCCTGGAACGGCCACATACGAGCCAGCGTCATTTCGGTCCCCCGCGTGATGTATCGGAGCGTAAGCCTCGATGGGGACACTGGCGTTTCAGCGCGGGCTCCGTGGTCAGATCGGACTGAGGCCGTCGTGAAACTCACAGCGCCCCCAGCGCCGGAAGCGCGCCAAGCGTGGTCACGGCCCCACCGACCAGGAGATACGCCGTGGCCGTGGCGCGAAGTCTCGGTGGCCGGGGAGGGTAGCCCGGATCGGCCGCGACCAGCCGGCGGCCAAGCAGACCCCGGAAGTGGGCGCCGGGAACCGGACGTTCGCCAGCAAGACGACCCGCGAGCTCGCGATCGCCGGAGTCCAGCGGGGGATCGATGTCGGAAGGCTCGGTCAATGGAGGAAGATCGGGGACCGGGGGTTTAGTGCCCGGGCTTGGCGATATGCCGCAAGCGCGGGACCGGCCGCGCCGGATTCGGCCTCTATTCGCGACAGGACGAGCCAAGCCTGCCAGTTCTGCGGCTCGTCAGCGGTGGCCGTGCGCGCGGCGCGTGTCGCGGCGGCCAGGCGGCCCGTGCCCTCGAGCACCAGTGCTTCCTGGAGCTGTGCGGAGACGGCGCGAGGCTCGACAGCAACCGCTGAGCGCGCTGCCGCCAGCGCCGCCGAGTTGGCACCGGCGGAGTAGTCGGCCTGGCTCTGTCGCACGGCGTTCGTGACAGCAAGCGGGATGCCCACCGCCGCCAGGCTAGCGAGCGCCACCAGGATCAGCACCGACCGGGCTGCAAGTCCAGCCGCCCGGGACGGCCGGCGGGGAGCCTCCTCAGCCGGCCGGCGGGGAGCCTCCTCAGTCGACTCAGCGATCCCCTCCCGGCGATCGCCACTGATCAGCAGGGCCGCCGCCAGAAGCAGCACGGCGATCGGGAGCACCGGCATCTGCCAGACCCAGTCGAATGCCGCGGAGACCATGAATGCCAGGCACGCCGCGATCACCGCGGCCGCCCACGGGCGAGCCTGCCAGCCGCCGACGGCGACCCTTCTGATCCCGACCCCGAGGACGAGCGTCAGAAACGCGATCAGCAGCAGCAATCCGATGATCCCTACCTCCGTCAGGGTCTCGATATACAGCGAATGAGCGTTGCGAACGTAGCTGTTGAACGGTGCTCGTGCGAGCCACACGATCTGGAAGGTGCCTGGGCCCCACCCCTTTAGCCAGTGTCCGGGCATCGCGTCGATAGCGGTTTTCCAATATGTGTAGCGACCGTTCCCGCTGAGCGACCCGAAACGGGCAATCGCCTCCTGGTGAAGCGCCGCAGAGCTCGGCTGCTTGAACGCGTGCCAGGCATGGCCGAGGCGCGCAGGTGCGCCGAGGGCGAGCGCGGCGATCACGCCCGCCACGACGACTCCCACCAGCAGTAGCCGGGCGCGCCGCGGGGAGACCTGGAGAAAGCTCGGCAAGGTTCCGTGCCGGGCCGCCAGCCCGATCCCAACCTGGGCGATGGCCACGCCCGCGCAGACGAGGATCACGGCGACGATCAGCGTCGCTCCCTGGTGTCCGGAGAGGCTGCCGGTGAAGCCCTGCTCAAGCGCGTGCCGATGGACCGCTCCTTCAACCAGGATGGCTCCCCCTGCGCCGCAGACGAGCGAGGTGGCGAGCTTCGGAATCCGATCGGGCGCCAGCGCCAGAAACGCGAGCACCCCAGCGGCGGACGCGATCGCTCCCCCGCGCGAGAAGGTCAGGTATCCGCACAGCGCGAGCATTGGGACGGCCCCCGCGGCCGCCGCCTGAGCGAGCAGGCTCCGAGCCGAGGTGGCGATCGCCAGCAGAAGGGGCAGCCCCAGGGAGACCAGCGCAGCGAGACCGTTCCAGTAGTCAAGCGGCCAGCTGAGACGCGCATGGGCACCGGGAAGGAAGGCCGAGGTCGCGTCCGAACCGGCGATCAACCCAGGGCGCAGCCGCGATAGCAGCGCCAGGAACGCCACCGCGCCAACAGCGCATGCGACGGCGCAGACGGCATGGCGGAGCGCCGCTCGCCGCCCGCCGTAGCTCGTGACCGCGAGCACCAGCACTCCGAGGTAACACGCGAGGCGCGAGACCTCTTCGAGGCTCCGCTCCGAGCTGGCCGACCACGTCACCGCTATCGCCGTCCAAGCCATGAACCCGGCGAACAGCGCGAGCGCGAGCCGGCTGGTCCGTGAGAGCCTGCCGGCCGGCAGCACTCCCCAGGCGGCCCCGATCAGAACAATCCACCACACCACCACCGCCGCATTGCTCCTGATGACGAGGTCGTAGCCACCTCCGTTAAGCCCCAGATACAGCACCAGCGCGCCCGCGAGCACCCAGATCCAGAGCGCGCGCAGATCGATCCGCACGCGCCACGGAAGGAGCGATTCAAGCGGGGGCGTCGCTACTGATTCCACGGAATCCTCAGGGGGTGACGCGAGCGCTCTACGAAGTTCTGCGACGCCACAGACGCTCCGCGCCGAGGGCGAGCGCGGCCAGGATCAGGATCACCGGCATGACAGCGCCGGACTGCCCCTGGAGGCCGAACAGCGATTTCAGTACCGCTGCGGCCGGCGAGCCTCCGCTCGCCGCGGGCCCACCCCTGGCGGAGGATCCCACGCCCGGCGATCCGCCCCCACCGGAGCCGGGAGCGACAGCCCGATGGTGTCGGTTACGGAGACTTGCTGGAGCGGTCGCATTGGCGAGCGCAGCCGCCGCACGACCGTCCCGGCCCTGGCTGGCGAGCGCCGACTGGGTGGAGGGAGCCAGCGGAGAAGGTCCTGCCCCCCCGGACTCGATCACGTTCCCAGTCGAATTGTTGCCTGCTGCGGTGGGCACGCTCTCGACGTACTCATTTGCGCCGGAGTTGCCGGGCGGGATGTACGGCCGAAGCTTCGCGGCGCCCGCGGCCGGGAGCGCCAGGCTCAGCGCAGCTGCGATCAAGAATGCTCTCACTGTTGATGGATACGGTCCGAGACCCCGGAAACTGACAAAACGCCTTCAAGGGCGGCGTGAAGCGACGGTAGCGGGTCGTAACCACGCGACCGCAGGAAGGCATCCGAGCGCTGGCCGGTCGCCACCGCACGGAATCGCACGCCGGCGCGGCGTGCCGCCTCGCCGTCGGACTCGGTGTCGCCGATGAATACGGCGGGCCTGCGCTGCGCCAGGATGCCAGCCTTCCCGGCCGCGGCTGTCATCGGCTCGACGACGAACAGCTCGTCCACCAGGTCTTCCAGTCCCGCGCAGGCGAGCGACAGTCGCGCCCCGTGAGAGCTTTGACGAGCGGTGAGAACCGCGATACCGGCGCCGCAGAGATCGCTAAGCGCCTGACGCGCACCGGTCAGCGCACGGTCCCGGCGAAGCCACTGGACTGATTCGATTCGCTGCGCCCACAGCCGCGCGACCTCAGCCGCCGTGTCGCATGGGTGCCCCAGGGCCTCGAGCGCCTCCACGGTGCTGGCACCAGCGCGCTTGGCCTGCCAGAAACGTTCCTCGTCGAGCGATTCCCCGGCGAGCTCAGCGAGCGCCTCGGTCGCCACGCCAACCTGGCGCGGACGCGCGTCGATCAGCGTTCCGTCGAGGTCCAGCGCGATCAACTGTCGCTCACGGCCGCCAGGGACCCGCGGGCATCTGGCCTCAGTTCGCACCGCGGCGGGACAGCACGACCGGAATCGTCTGCAGCATCAGCTTGATGTCGCCCCACATCGACCAGTTGGCGACGTACAGATAGTCGAGCATGATCATCTGCTCAAACGGGATGTGAGCGCGTCCCATCACCTGCCAGACGCCTGTGATGCCAGGCGTCAGGTCGAGACGCCGCCGTGCCCATCCGGCGACATTGCGGTCCTCCTCGGCGATCAGCGGCCTCGGACCGACCAGGCTCATGTCGCCGCGCAGGACGTTCCAGAGCTGGGGAAGCTCATCGAGGCTGGTCAGTCGCAGAAACCGGCCCACCCGCGTGACCCGGGGATCGTGCTCGAGGTCAAGCCACTGCGACTGGCGGCTGTGCTTGAGGAGCGCCTCGCGTTGGGCCTCCGCATCGAGGACCATCGAGCGGAACTTCGCCAGTTTGATCGGATGCCCACCGCGCCCAACCCGCTTCTGGCGAAACAGCACGGGGCCGGGCGAGTCGAGCTTGATCGAGATCGCGATCAGCAGCAATATCGGCGAGGTCACGGCGAGTAGCACGAACGCGCCGGCGATGTCCATCGCACGCTTGAAGCACCGGTTGGAGCGAGCAAGCGACGGGGTGTTAATGCCGATCAGGGTGATCCCTTCGAGGTGGTCCACCGTCGCCGCAGGCCCCATCATCGCGGCGAGCGAAGGCAGGGCGCTGATCTTGACGCCGAGCTGGCGGCAGAGGCTGACCAGGTCGAGAAGCATGTCGTCATCGATCCCCTCGGCGGAGACGATCACGCGGTCGACCGCATGGTGATTGATGACCGCCGCGGCATCGACGCTGCCGAGCGCCCCGACCTGTGGAAGCGGCAACGGCCAGTGGTCGTTCTCGGGCCGAGTCAGTACGCCGACCGCCTCGAGGCCGTGCCGGGGTTGGCGCATCATCTGGCGCACGAGAATCGGCGTCATGGGGCCACTTCCGACGAACATGACCCGCTCGGCGCCGAACAGTCGCAGTGCCAGCTTGCGGATGAGGAAACGCAGCGTCAGGGTGAGGACGAACGCGATGCCGATGTATGCGAGCAGCTCGGAGAAGCGGAGCTTTCCGGCGGGACTCAGCTGGAGGTAGATCCAGGTGGCGACCCCTCCGACCAGGAACGCGTGAGCCATCGCAGGAATGTCGTCGACGGTCGCGTAGCCGACCCTTCGCAACCCGGCGGCGTATAGGCCGTAGACGTTTAGCAGGACGATCCAGAAGGGGAGCGTGAAGACCGTCCAGAGTACGTGCTGGGTTGGGTCGGGAATCCCGAACAGCGACCACGACGCGATGCCGCACAGCAGCGCGATCAAATCGGCGCAGACAAGCAGTCGGCGTGTGCGGTAGTCGCGCCCCAGGCCGGCCTTGGCGATCGGCTCGACGACGGTCAGCTCGACGGGCATCGACCCGTTTGCCGAGCCGTCCACCGCCGGTTCACGCCAACCTTCTCCCCGCAGCCACTCCCTGCGTGCGGCCTGCTCTCTCATCTGTATTGCCCCTCCATCACTCACTACAAGAGGACATTGCCCTCGCCTCCCATCCCGAAGGCTACTTCAGTTCGGGTGCCCGCGCCACCGGTTACGTAAATGGTGTACGAGGACGGACCCGAGTTGCCAGGCCGCTCACGCAGACGAGGCAACCGCAAGCGCTTCGCGCAGAATGCCGAGTGCCTGATCGAGCGTTTCGCGCGTCACGTTGAGCGGCGGCAACATGCGGACGACTGCGTCATCGCGCCCTCCCAGCTCGACGATCAATCCGCGCTCAAGAGCTCCTCGCTGGACCGCTACTGCGGCCTGCTGGTTGGGCTCACCGGTCTCGGGGTCAACGAGCTCGAGACCGAGCATCAACCCCATCCCCCGCGCCTCCGCCACAAGCTTATGCTCGTCCGCAAGCTCCGACAGGCCCTCGAGCGCCAAGGCTCCCAGCTCCGTGACGTTCTCGAGGAGCCCATCACGCTCGATGATCCTGATCGCCTCAACGCCGGCGGCGAACGCAAGCTGGTTGCCGCGGAAGGTCCCGGTGTGGGCGCCCGCGCTCCAGGCATCGAGTCGTCCGTCGTAGAGCACGATCGCGGCCGGCATGCCGAGTCCTCCGATGCCCTTCGACGCCACCACTACGTCGGGAGCGATCCCGTGTTGGTCGAACGCAAACCACGTGCCGGTGCGACCGAAGCCGCATTGGATCTCGTCGAGTATCAACGGAATCCCCAGTTCGCGAGTCACGCGCCTGACCCCCTGTAGGAAGTCCGTGGGAGCCGGGATCACGCCCCCCTCACCCTGGACGACCTCGAGGATCACAGCCGCCGGCAGCGCAACGCCGCCATGGGGGTCGCGCAGCGACCGCTCGAGGTATTGCACGCAGCGCGACCCGAGGGAGTCTGCGTCCCCCGCGAGCGCGCTGCGTAGCGCATAGGGGTATGGGAAGAAGTGAACGCCCGGCATCTGTCCCGCCACCCGTTCCTTCTGGGAGACGAGCGCCGAGGCGGCCATGGCTCCGTGCGAGCCGCCGTGATAGGAGCCGTGGAAGGCGACGATCTCCGACCGGCCGGTAGCGGTCTTGCACAGCTTCAGTGCGCCTTCGACGGCGTTGGCTCCGGTCGGGCCGCAGAATGCGATCTTGGCCTTCGCGCGTAGATCATCGGGAAGCAGCGCGAGCTGCATGGACGCGAACTCGTCGCGGATCTCGGTGGGAAAGTCGAGCCCGTGCTGAAAGCGTGGGAGCTGCGCCTGTATGGCGGCGATCAGCTCGGGATGGGAGTGGCCGAGTGGCAGCGACCCCGCACCGCTGAGGAAGTCGATGAAAACGTTTCCGTCGAGATCGACGACATAGGAACCCTCCCCCCTGTCGATCGCGATCGGGAGCCGGCGCGGATAGGTCCGGGCACTCGACTCCCAAGTCTCCTGGCGTTCGAGCAGCGCGGCGGATCGTGGCCCCGGAAGCGGACCGCTCACCGAAGGCGCGAGCTGCTCAGTGGAAGCTACTGCTGTCATGTTGCCCCTCTGCGTTTGTCAACCGATCCGGCTGACGGGATGCACTACGTGCGTTACGTCAGCCGCCTCTTTGTTCAGGCGGAGGCGGTGGCCAGATCGGTTGCATGGATCATCTCGCCCATCGCGACGAGCAGCTTGCGCGGTCCGCTGAACGGCCTGCGAGCATGCGCGACGAGCATGTTGTCGACGGCGATCAAGTCGCCCTCCTGCCACGGGAATTCGACGCACAGCTCCTCGTAGAGCTCGCCGATCCGGTCGACGACCTCATCCGGGATCTTGCTCCCGTCGCCGAAGTAGACATTGCGCGGCAGATCTTCGTCTGAGAACAGCTGGCGCAGCGCGCTTCGCGTCTCATCGTCCAGACAGGAGACGTGGTGCAGCTGGATCTGGTTGAAGAACGCCTGCTCGCCTGTACGGGGGTGGGCACGGACCGCTGCGGCGGACTGTCGAATCCGCAGGCCGTTAGCAGTCCACTCAGAGCTCATTCCGGCTTCAGAACAGATCCGCTCAACCTCGGAGCGGTCGTCGGTGTGAAAGAAGTCCTGCCACGGCACATCGATCCCCTCGGAGAAGTTGCGGACGTACATCAGCCCCTTCTCGGCGAACTCGTCACGGATTTCAGGATCGAGCGCCTCGAGGACGGCGCGGCAGTCCAGGAGCGGAGTCTCGCCACGATCAGGAGCGGGAGTCACGCAGAAGAAGAACTGGCGAAGCGGCCAGGACGGAAGGTGCGAACTCTCGTTATGGAACAGGATCATCTTGTCGGGTGGGTAGGGCGTCGAGCCGTACACCCGCTCGCTCGCGCTCTCTGGCGGGAGGTCGCCGTATTCGGCGAACAGGTCGCCGGCGATCGTCGAAGCGACGGCCTCGAAGTCGGCAGCGTCCTTCAAGCTGAACCCACGAAACAGGATCGCCCCATGCTTGTCCAGCAGCGTGTCCACCTCTTCTCTGTGCCCGGCGCACCAGCCCGCCAGATCGACGTTGTCGATCGCGGGAGTGATCATCGCCGGCAACTCGCCGGTCCCCGGAAGCGTCCCGACCTCGACGAGCTTTCCGTCAGATACGGCTTTGCGCCGCATGCCTCGCAGCCCTCCCGGCCCGCCTGCCCCTGCGCTCATCGTTCCTCCTGTCTGATCAACTGCTGTTCGCGGGCGTCAGCGTCTGGCGCCTGATGACCGGCGTAGCCCTGGTACGGATCGCGAGTGCCGCGATGTAGCCGACTGCCTCATCGCTCAGGTCGCTCAGGATCCACTCCATCGGTTCGCTTCTCGACCACTCCGTTCGCAACACCGCGACCGGTTGCCCGCTGTCAAGACTAACATCAAAGGTATCCAGCGCAAGCTGGAGCCCGTCGCCGCGAGCCTTGACAAACGCCTCCTTGCGGGTCCAGCACCGTAGGAACGCCCGCGGCCGCTCGGCGTGCGGGACCGAGCGCAGAACTGCGACCTCGGCCGGTGAGAAGAATCGCTCGGCGAGTCGCTCATCCGCAAGCTCGGCATCCTCGATCTCAACGTCGATCCCGATCTCACCGACACGAGTGATCCCAAACAGGACAACCGAGCCCGAGTGCGCGAGGTTGAAACGGACATCCGAGCCCACCAGCGCGGGCTTGTCGAAGGCGCCGTACTGAAACCGGACCTCGGTGGGCTGCAGATCGAGGTAGCGGGCGAGCAGGCACCGCAGCTGGCCGCGACCAACGACGTAGCGAGACCGATCCCGCTCGAAGCGAAACCGAGCGGCGCGTTCCTGCTCGTCCGCGGACAGGAGCCCTGCAAACCGCGCCACAAGCTGGGCCGGGTAATCCAGGCAGCCTTCCCAGACATGCACTTCGCCTTGCCGAAGCTGGATCCTGGGCATCGGAGACCCTCTACTATTCTCGATCCGGGGCCTGGCAACAAGCGATCGGGCAGGGGCGGCTCGGCAATCTCAGTGGACGCAATCGCGACTTCAGCGGATCGCACGGCGGCGATCGACGAGGATGGGCGTGCCCCCGGCGCCAGGGTTCTGGCCGCGCTGGCGGTGGTGCTAGCCAGGCACCACGATCGCAGCGAGCTCGTGATCGGCTACATGGACGCATCCGGCCAGGGGCCGATCCCAGTGCACCTGACCCTGCAGGATGACCCAAGCTTCGAGGAGCTCGCGCGCACGGTGCGAGAAGCGATCGAGGCCCGCTCGCAGAACGGAGCGGCGACCTCGGCACTCGACGCCATCGTGGCCATCGACCACGACCCCTCGACGGCGACGATCGCCTCGCCCCTTTGGCTCGCACTGCACCGCGCCTCAGACGGCGTCAGGCTGGTCCTCCACGGCGAGGGCGCACCTGCCCGCGAGCGGCTGCTCGGGCACCTGGAGACCGCGCTCACCGCCGACCCGCGGCTACGCGCCAGCGAGGTCGGGATCATCACCAGTGCGGAGCGCCGCCAGCTACTCGAAGCTTTCAACCAAACCGCGGCTCCCTACGCGCGACGCTGCCTCCACGAGCTGCTGCGTGAGCAGGCGCTCCGCACCCCGAACGCGGTCGCGGTGCGGGATCCCGCGAGCACTCTGACCTACGCAGAGCTCGAGGCCCGCGCCAACCAGCTCGCCCACCACCTGCTGGAGCTCGGCGTGCAAGCGGAGGATCTCGTGGCGATCGCCGTCAGCCGCTGCGCCGAGATGCTGATCGGTCTGCTGGGCATCATGAAGGCCGGCGCCGCCTACGTACCGGTCGACCCCGCCTACCCCCGCGAGCGTCAGGCGTTCATGCTGAGCAGCTCGGGAGCATCGGTGCTCGTCACGCAGGAGCCATTGATCGACACCCTGCCGCTCGAGGGCGCACGCGTCGTTTGCCTGGACCGTGACCGGCCGCTGCTCGCACGGCTTCCCGACACGCCTCCGAGCACCGGCCTCGACCCCGAGCAGCTCGCCTACGCGATCTATACCTCCGGGTCGACCGGCCAGCCGAAGGGCGTGCAGATCCCGCATCGAGCGCTCGTCAACTTCCTGACCACCATGCGCGAGCGTCCGGGCCTCTCGCCCGCGGACGTGCTGGTGGCGGTGACCACCCTGTCGTTCGACATCGCCGGGCTCGAGCTGTACCTGCCGCTGCTCGTCGGCGCGCAGGTGGTGGTCGCCCCAGCTGAGGTGACGAGCGACCCCCGCGCGCTCTCCCAGCTGCTCACAGACAGCGGCGCGACAGTGATGCAGGCGACCCCCACGACGTGGCGGATGCTGCTCGATTCCGGCTGGCGCCCGGACGGCGACCTGAAGGCCCTATGCGGCGGGGAGGCGTTGCCGGTGGCGCTCGCCGATCGGCTAGTGGCGGCCGGGCTCGAGCTATGGAACATGTACGGACCGACCGAGACCACGATCTGGTCGACCTGCGCCAGGATCACCACCACGGGCCAGTCGCTCACGATCGGGCGACCGATCGCGAACACGACCATCTTCATTCTCGACCGGCATATGCAGCCAGTTCCGGCGGAGGTCGCCGGAGAGCTGTGGATTGGCGGCGACGGCCTGGCGCGGGGATACCGGGGGCGGCCCGATCTGACCGAGGAGCGGTTCATCGCCAATCCGTTCGGCGAGGGGCGGATCTACCGCACCGGAGACCTCGCCCGCTACAGGCCGACGGGAGAGATCGAGTTCCTCGGCCGCATCGACAACCAGGTCAAGGTAAGGGGCTTCCGGATCGAGCTCGGCGAGATCGAGACCGTGCTCGCCCGGCACCCCGCGGTGGCTGAGGCTGTGGTAGTGGCACGCGGAGCCGCGGGGCAGGATGCGGACCTGGCTGCTTACGTGATCGCCACCGGGGACCCGGAGCCCGCACACGTGTTGCGGGAGCTTGCGGGCTGCGCGCTTCCCGCCTACATGATCCCGTCGACCGTCACGACACTCGACGCTTTCCCGCTCACGCCGAATGGAAAGGTCGACCGCAAGGCGCTCCCGGAGCCCACTCGCGAGCGTTCGGGAGAGCGCGAGCTGCTTGCGCCCCGAACTGCGCTCGAACGCAGGCTGACCGCGATCTGGGAGCGTCAACTCGGGATCAGCCCGATCGGGGTGCGCGACGACTTCTTCGACCTCGGGGTCACGTCGTTCGCCGCCGCCGAGCTGTTCGCCGCGATCGAGCATGACCTCGGCTCAGGGCTCCCACTCGGAGCGATCTTCCAGGCGCCGACGATTGAGGCGCTCGCTGGACTGATCGAGTCTCACGGCGCCAGCTCGCGTTTCACGTCGCTTGTGGCGATTCAACCCAGCGGCTCCCGCCCACCGCTGTTTTGTATTCACGGCGGCGCCGGCACGATTCTGCACCTCGCCGGCCTCTCGCGGCGCCTTGGTCCCGACCAGCCTTTCTACGCGCTTCAGTCCAGGGGCCTATATGGCGGCGCGGCGCCCCTGACCAGAGTCGAGGACATGGCTACGCACTATCTGTCCGAGATGCGCGAGGTGTGTCCGGAGGGCCCCTGGTACATAGGGGGCTACTGCTTCGGCGCGATCGTTGCCCATGAGATTGCCACCCGGCTTCAGGGCGCTGGCGAAGAGGTAGCGCTGCTGACGATCTTCAACGGTCCGAGCCCCGCGTGGATCAAGCGCTGGGGCTGGCACGGTAACCAACCCAGCTGGTTGGCGAAGAACCCCCGCCCGCCGAAGCCAACCGAGGAAGAGCGCCGCCGGCGCAAACGAGAGGTCCGTAAGCAGCGGGTCCTCCGTGCGCTCAGAGATCCGCGCAGGGTTTGGTCAGGGCTGATGTGGGATCTGTGGGAGCTCCGTACTCGCCTGGCGCTCGCGCTCGGCCGGCCGATTCCCGAGCAGTTGCGTGAGCGGTATTTCCTGGACCTGCACGCCAAGGCTGAGCGCGCGTACGAGCCTCGGATGTTTGACGGAGAGATCCTGTTGTTCTACGGAGACGGCCTCTACGAAGACCCGACGCTCGGGTGGGAGCCGTATGCGACCGGGGGCGTAGGGTCATTCGCGGTGCCCGGCGAGCATGCGGGCAACCGCGACGCGATGCACGAGCCCGAGGTCGGGTTCGTCGCCGAGCATCTGGCGGAGGTCCTCTGACGATGGCCGCCCGCCCGCCAACGGCCGCCAAGCCCCGGCGAAATCTGCGCACATCGCTCGACTACACGATGCGCAACCGCCTCCCCCAGCCGGCATACCAGACAGCTGTCAGGAGCTACTACGAGGCCCGCAAGCTGATCGGAAAGGGGTTCGGCCATGGCCGGCTGCTGCCCGACTTCGTGATCATCGGCGCCGCCAAGGCAGGCACGACCAGCCTCTACGCATGGCTCGGCCAGCACCCGTTTGTCGCGCGCGCCTCTCAGAAGGAAGTTCACTACTTCGACTACAACCACTATCGCGGCGAGGATTGGTACCGTCGGCATTTCCCGCTCGCCAGCGAGCGCGACCTGTTCACAGCCAGGCACGGGCGGCCGTTCATCACCGGCGAGGCCAGTCCGTCGTATGTCTCGCACGAATGGGCGCCCCAACGCCTCGCTGGGCTGCTGCCTGACGCGAAGATCATCGTGGCACTGCGCGAGCCGGTTGACCGCGCCTACTCGCACTTCCAGATGTCCCGGCGCGAGGAGGAGGAGCCATTCGACTCGTTCGAGGCGGCGGTGGCGGCCGAGGAGCAGCGGCTCGCGCCGGAGCTCGCTCGGAGCAAGGCGGATCCCCGCTACAGGAGCTGGCCGATCGGATGCTGGTCCTATCTCATGCGAAGCAGCTACGCCGAGCAGCTCGAACGGTGGTTCGCGCTGCTCCCCCGAGAGCAGTTTCACATCCTGACGCTCGAGGACCTCTCGGCGCAGCCGCAGGAAACGCTCGACCAGGTGCACGAGTTCCTCGAGCTGCCGCCGCACGTCTACGAGGGGCTGAAGCCCTTGCACACGGCGACCTATGACCCGATCGACCGCGCCACCCGCGCGCAGCTGGCCGACTACTTTCGGCCGATGAACGAGAGGCTGTATGAGCTGCTCGGGCGAGACCTCGGATGGGAGCGGCCCGCGGGAGCGAACTCCGCCCGACAGGACCGCGCCGAGGCACAGCCCAGGTGACAGTCGTGCTGGTGACCGGCGCGGCCCGGGGGATCGGCCGCGCCACCGCGATCGCGTTCGCGCAGGGCGGAGCGAGCATTGGACTGCTCGACGTTTGCGCACCGATCGACGAGGTGCCCTACCCGCTGGCGACACCGGAGCAGCTCGAGGAGACGGCACGCCGGTGCCGGGAAGCTGGGAGCGAGACCGGTGCATATGTCGCCGACGTCAGGGATCCGGAGCAGGTAGAGGCGGCTGTTGCCGCGTGCCGCAGCGAGCTCGGACCGGTCGACGTGCTCGTCAATAACGCCGGGCTTGTCGGCCCGGCGGGGGTGCCTGCGCACGAGCTCGACGAGCGGGCCTGGAAGACGATGATCGATGTCGACCTCTCGGGCGTCTGGCGCTGCGCGAAAGCGGTGCTGCCGGACATGGTGGCCAAGCGGTCCGGTGCGATCGTCAACGTCGCTTCGACCGCGGGGCTCGTCGCGTTCCCGCACTTCGCCAACTACGTTGCCGCTAAGCACGGTGTGATCGGCCTCACCAAGGCGCTCGCGCTCGACTACGCGCCTCACTCGATCCGGGTCAACGCGGTCTGTCCGACGTCGGTGAAGGACGATCCCGGTCTCGACTCGGGAATGCTTGCGGGCGTCGCCGGGATGCTCGGCGTTGGGGGGTCGGACTACGAGGCACTCTCGCTCCCCCACCACCCGCTGGGGTCACTCGTGACAGCGGGCGATGTCGCCGGCGCGATCGTGTGGCTTGCGTCAGGCGCCGCCGCGCGAGTGACCGGCGCCGTCGTCCCCGTCGACGCGGGCTTCACGTCGCGCTGAGCCAAGGCCTCGCGCCGCGCCGGCGTGCCGGCCGGCTTGGCGCTCGCTCAGGCGAACGCTGAGCAGCCGCTTCCCGGGGTCGCCCAGGACCTGGCGCAGAATCTCCTCGTAGTCCTCGGCCAGACCGAGCACCGTTTCTCGCTCGAACAGCGCGGTGCTCCAGTTGAACTCTGCCTGGATCCGCTCGCCCACGTGCAGCTCGAGCGCCAGCTCGAAGCGCGCCAGCCCCAGATCGACCGCGATTGGCTCGCAGCTCGCTTCGGGCAGCTCGGGCACGGGCGGCTCGCCGACCCGCACCCGGAAGTTCACCTGAACGAGCGGGTTGACGCCCGCGTGGCGCTCGGGTCGCACTGCGTCGACGACCATCTGCAGCGGAATCTCCTGGTGCTCGTAGGAGGCCAGCACCGAGTCCCGAACGCGCTCGAGCAGCTCTGAGAAGGCGGGATTGCCGCCGAGCCGGGCGCGCACGACGACCGTGTTGGCGAAGAAACCGACGAGCTGCTCGAGGCCGGGCTGCTCGCGGTTGGCCATCGGGCCCCCGAGCAAGATGTCGTCCTGTCCGCTGTGGCGGTAGAGCAGCGTCGCGAACGCGGCCAGCAGCACCATGTATGGAGTCACCCCGAGAGTCCGGCACGCGTCCTGGAGAGCCGCAGCCAGATCCTCGTGGAGCACCATCCGGTAGGTGTCTCCATCGAAGGTGAGAGCCGACGGACGACGCTTGTCGGTCGGGAGCTTCACGACGGTCGGCGCAGCCGCGAGCTGTAGGCGCCAGAAGTCGAGCTCGGCGTCGAGTCGCTCGCCCCGCAGCCGCTCACGCTGCTGGCGGGCGAAGTCCCGGTACTGGGAGCTCAGCGCCGGCAGCGCGGGCGTGCGTTGCTCGAGCACGGCCCTGTAGCACTCACCCAGGTCGCGGTAGAAGACCTCCACGGCCCACGCGTCGAACACGGCGTGATGGGTCTGGAACATCAGCGCGTGCTCGCCGATCGCCAGGCGAAAGACGGTCGTGCGAAGCATCGGATCGTGGGCCAGGTCGAACGGACGCCGGCCGCGCGCCACCAGCAGCCGATCGAGCTCCGCCTGCGGATCGTCCAGCTCCGAGACGTCGACCAGCTCCACCTCGGCGGGAACGGCGTCTTTCACCACCTGGCGCCCCGAATGCTCATCCCAGACCAGAACCGTTCGCAGCGCCTCGTGGCGCTCGAGCAGCAGGCTCAGTGCCTGGCGGAGCGTGTCGAGGCTCAGATCGCCGCTGACCCTGATTGCGAGCGCCGCGTTATAGGTGACGCTGCCGGGCTCGAGGGCGTCGAAGAACAGCAGCTGCTCCTGCTGGAAGGAGAGGGGAACGGCCTCCGCATCGGCCCGGGCCGGATCCCCATGAGCGTCCGCGTCCGTAGGTCTGGATGCCTCCACCTGGCCGGCGAGCGCGCTCAGTGTCGGATGCTCGAACAGGGCCCGCACGGACAGCTCGATCGAGAACCGCTCCCGGACCTGGGTGGCGACGCGCGCCGCGAGCAGCGAGTGGCCTCCAAGGTTGAAGAAGTTGTCCTGGGCGCCGACCTCCTCCACGCCGAGGACCGTGCGCCAGATCTCGGCGATCTGCTCCTCGGTCGCGCTCAGCGCCACCAGCGCTGCGTCCGGTGCGTGCTCCTCCCAGACCGGGGAGGGCAGCGCGCCGCGGTCGGTCTTTCCGTTACGGGTCAGCGGCACCGCATCGAGCAGCGCGAAAGCCGCGGGCACCATGTACCCCGGGAGCTTGGTTCGCAGGTGCTCGCTGACCGCGCCACGGATGTCGCTGCCATCGGCACTGACGACGTACGCAGCCAGCCGCGTGTCTCCAGGGGATGCGTCCGCCGCGATCACTGCGCAATCGATGACCCCTGGCACTTCCCTGATCGCGGCCTGCACCTCTCCGAGCTCGATCCGAAAGCCGCGGACCTTGACTTGGTCATCGATCCGCCCCCGGAAGTCGAGCTCGCCGTCGGCGAGGCGGCGGGCTAGGTCACCGGTTCGGTAGAGGCGAGAGGAGCCGCCGGGGGCGGTGACGAACCGCTGCTCGGTGAGCTCGGGGCGGTTCAGGTAACCGCGGGCAACGCCGGCGCCACCAACGTAGAGCTCGCCCGGGACGCCGGGCGGGACCGGTAAGCCCTGGGGATCGAGCAGGTGTAGGGACAGGTCCGGGATCGGTACCCCGATCGGGCTCGTGTCGCGCTCGCAGTCGGCCGCCCGGATCGGCCGGTAGGTGACATGCACGGTCGTCTCGGTGATCCCGTACATGTTCACCAGCTCCGGGCCGTCCTCGCCGAACCGCTGGAACCACGGCGCGAGCATCGCCGGCGCCAGGGCCTCCCCGCCGAAAACCACGTAGCGGAGCGCGATCCGTTCGGCCGCCTTCAGGAGCTCCTCCTGTACGACCGCGAACAGGCTCGGCGTCGCGTTCAGCACGGTGACCGCAGAGCCGCTGATCAGCTCCGCCAAGGCCTGCGGCGAGCGCGTCGTCCACAGCGGTGAGATGACAAGCCGCCCGCCATAGGCGAGCGCGCCCCAGAGTTCCCATACCGAGAAGTCGAACGCGTAGGAATGCAGGAGTACCCACACATCCCCTGGGCCGAAGCCATACCAGTGCTCGGTCGCCGAGAACAGCCGCGCGACATTGCGGTGCTCGACCATCACCCCCTTCGGGGTTCCGGTCGAGCCCGATGTGTAGATCACATACGCCAGGCTCTCGGGGGCCGCTCCTGAGTCCGGGTTCTGATCCGAGTGCGAGTCGATCGACATCCGATCGCGATCGAGGCACACCGTCCGCGCGTCGTGCTCGGGAAGGCCATCGAGCCTGTCCTCTTGAGTCACGATCAGAGGGGCGCCGGTGTCCGTGAGCACGAAGCCGATCCGCTCCGCCGGGTACGCCGGATCGAGCGGGACATACGCGCCACCGGCCTTCAGGACACCGAGGATCGCCACGACCAGCTCGGTCGAGGGCTCGAGGAACAGGGCCACGAGCGTCTCCGGCCCCGCACCGAGGTCTCGCAGGTGGTGGGCGAGCCGGTTGGCCCTGGCATTCAGCTCGGCGTAGCTGAGCGAAGCCCCCTCGAACTCCACCGCAGGGGCGTCTGGGGTGCCGGCGGCATAGCGCTCGAACAGCCAGTGCATGCACGCGACCGGATAGGCCGCCGCCGCGGCTCCAAGCGGCTCGGCGGTGGAACTCATCGAGAGCCCGCCCACAGGCCGATCCGGGTCGGCGATAGCGGCGTCGAGCAGAGCCAGGTACAGGGTGGCCATCTGCTTCACGGTGGCCTGGTCGAACAGATCGGTGCTGTACTCCCAGGCGAGCTCGAGCTGCTGACCGCGCTCCTCTTCGATGAACAGCGTCAGGTCGAAGCGCGAAGTCGCCGGGTGCGCGT
The DNA here is from genome assembly GCA_030948665.1 of Actinomycetota bacterium. Taxonomy (GTDB): domain Bacteria; phylum Actinomycetota; class Thermoleophilia; order Solirubrobacterales; family Solirubrobacteraceae; genus Palsa-465. The sequence continues at coordinate 19,667 of JALYZY010000055.1, forward strand.
CGTAGGGCTCGGAGTCAGCCAGCGGAAACGAAACCTCAGGGACGTGCGCGACGAACGCCTGGAACACCGGGTGCCTGCTCAGATCCCGCTGCACTCCGAGGCGCGCTACCACCTGGTCGAACGGCGCCCGCTCGTGTGCCACAGCCCACATGACCGTCTCGCGCGTGAGCTGAACGAGCTCGCGAAAGCTCCGATCGGCTGGGACGTCGCATCGCAGCGCGACGGTGCTCGCGAACAGCCCGACCGCGTCCTCGAGCTCGGGACGATCGCGTCCGGAAGTGGTGGCGCCGATGACGACCTCGTCCTGGCCGCTGTAGCGCCCGAGCAGCAGGCAGTACGCGGCCAGCAGCGTCGCGAACGGCGTCGCCTTGGCAGAGCGGGCGAACGAGCGAACCGCGGCGGCCTGTGTTGGGGTGAGCCTCACACGGTGCGTGGCCCCGCGACAGCTCGGGGTCTGCGGCCGGGGACGGTCGGTGGGAACCGGCAAGCTCTCGGGAGCTCCGCGCAGTCGCTCGAGCCACGGTGCGAGTGCCCTGTCCAGCTCCTCTCCGCTCAGGAGCTCGCGCTCGCTGGCCGCGAAATCGGGGAACTGTGCCCGCGGCCGCGGGAGCTCCTCGTTCAGGTCGTCGCGGTAGCCGCGGTACAGGAGCCCGAGCTCGCGCATCACGATCACCTGGGAGGCTCCGTCGCAGACGATGTGGTGAAAGACGAGCTGGAGCACGTGCTCGCGGGGAGAGACGCGGATCAGAAGGGCGCGGAGCAGCGGCGCGACGTCGAGCGCCAGCGGGGCGCTGGCCAGACGATCGGCGAGACGCTGGGCTTTGTCCTCCGGATCGCGACCATCACTGATGTCGAGCACCTCCAGAGCCGGCGCGCAATCCGCCGAGACGATCTGGACGAGGCGGCCGTCGCGCGAGTGCAGCGAGGTCCTCAGCGCGTCATGTCGGCGCACTACCTCGATTAGGGCCCGCTCGAGCGCGTCGTGGTCCAATTCGCCGTGCAGGCGCACCCCGATCGGCATGTTGTAGGCGCTGCTGGTTCCCTCGAGCTGCTCGAGGAACCAGAGCCGCTCCTGGCTGAAGCTCGCCGGCGCGTCTGCACTACGGGCCGACCGCGCCCCCGGCGCAGCCGCCTGGCTCGCTCCTTTCGCCTGCTCCACGGCGGCGGCGAGCGAGGCGACGGTCGGGGAGTCGAGAAACTCGACGAAGTCGACCTGGGTGAGCAGACGATCCTCGATCGCGGCGAGCATTCGCACCGCCGCGAGCGAATCGCCACCCAGGGCAAAGAAGTCGTCGTCCGGACCGAGCTGCTCGAGCTCCAGGATCTCGCGCCACAGCGCGGCGATCCTGTGCTGCGAATCGCCGTCCGAGATCTCGATACTCGCCCCGGGCGCTGCCTGCCCGTCAATGCCCACGGCCAGATCGTAGCGACCCAGTTGTGCGCGAAGAGGTCCACTCGCAGCCGCTATCCTCGCCGCGGGGCGGGCAGCTTTACATGAATGTGGGGATCTGACGGCGGCCGACAGACGCGATGGAGCCACAAGCGCGGCGATCCGCGAGTTGGTGGCCGGCCGGCACTACGCCGAAGCTTGGGGCGCTCTGGTGCCAGAGATGCTGGCCGCGAATGCGACCGCCCCCTGGCTGCTGGCCAGAAACGTCCTGCGGGCCGCGGCGCGAGAGGGATGGGTTGCGCCGAGCACGCGGCAGCTTCGCCTTGCGGTCCTGTGCGGCTACGAGGCAGCCGAGCTGGCGGAGTATCTCGAGCTGGCACTGCTAGCGCTAGGCGTCGCCGCCGAGCTTCACGTCGCCCCCTACGGCCAGCTCGAGCAGGAGCTGTTTGGCGATGGCGCGGCGCTGCGTCAGTTTGGTCCAACGCACATCCTGATCGCACCGAGCACCGCCGACCTCGCGTTTCCGGAGCTGGCCCCAGATCCGCAGGAGCTGCTCGACGCCGCCGAGACGCGCTGGCGTGCGCTGTGGGACGCCGCCCGCCGAGAGCATGGTGCGCGGGTGGTGCAGCACGCGTTCGTCGTCCCCGACGAGACCGCCATGGGACACCTGGCGCTCCGCCTGGAGGGCAGCAGACCATCGCTCGTCCGGGAGCTCAACCGGCGGCTGTCGATCGCCGCGGGATCGCAGGTGCTGCTCGTCGACTGCGAGCGGCTGGCCGCCCGGATCGGAAAGCAGCGATGGCTTGATCCACGGCTGTGGTACGCGGCGCGTCAGCCCTTCAGCCACCAGGCGCTGCCGCTGCTGGCCCGTGACACCGCAGCGGTGCTGGCGGGCGACGTGGGGCGCTCGGCCCGCTGCCTGATCGTCGACCTGGACAACACGCTTTGGGGTGGCGTCGTCGGTGAGGACGGGGTCGACGGGATCGCGATCGGCACCGGTCCCGACGGCGAGGCCTACGCGGCGTTCCAGGAATATCTGTCGGCGCTTCGCGCCCGGGGAATGATCCTGGCAGTCGCGTCGAAGAACGACATGGCCACGGCGCGCGAGCCGTTCGAGCGCAACCCGGGCATGCGTCTGGGCCTCCAGGATTTCGCCGCGTTCGTCGCCGACTGGCGCCGCAAGCCCGAGCAGATCAAGGAGATCGCATCGGTGTTGGGCCTCGGGCTGGATGCACTCGTGCTTGCCGATGACAACCCCGCCGAATGCGCGGAGGTCGCAGCGACGCTTCCCGAGGTCACGGTGATCCCACTGGCCGTCCCCCCTTCGGAGCTGGTCCGCACGATCGGCGCCAATCCCCACCTGGAGCTGGCATCTCTGGCCGAGGACGACCTCGCGCGCGGGCGCTCGTACGCCGCCCGGGCACAGTCCGAGCGATTGCGCACAAGCGCCACCTCGCTCGAGGACTTCTGGCGCTCGCTCGAGATGCAGGCCCGAGTACGCACGCTCGACGAGCGCTCGCTGGATCGGGCCGCCCAGCTCACCCAGAAGACGAACCAGTTCAACCTGACCCTGCGCCGGCGCTCGCGCGAGCAGATCGAAAGCCTCGCAGCCGATGACCGGGCGATCTGCCGGACGCTCACGCTTTCAGACCGCTTCGCCGATCACGGCCTGATCGGCTTCGGCGTCGTTGTCCCGAGCGAGGATGACCCCCACACCGCGGAGATCGACACGCTGCTGCTCAGCTGCCGGGTGATCGGACGTACTGCCGAGCGCCATCTGGTCGCGCATCTTGCCCGCGAGGCGAGCGCGGCCGGCTACCAGCGGATCCGCGGTACGTACGTGTCCGGACCGCGCAACGCGCTGGTCGCCGAGCTCTACCCCACGCTCGGGTTCGCTGCTGCGGGCAGTAACGGAACGTGCTGGGAACTCGAGCTCTCGGACTCGGGCGCGATCGGCAGCCCCTACATCGCAGACGAGGCATGACCGACGACGAGGGGTTCGAGCGGGCATTCGCCGAGGTGGTCGAGGAGGTGCTCGGGTGGGGACTCGAGCTGACCGACGCCGACGGCCCGCAGACCGTGCAGGACTGGGACTCGCTGGCGCAAATCCGGCTCGTCCACGAACTGGAGACGCGATTCAGTGTGCGGTTGCCCGACGATGCCCTCCTCGAGGAGCAGACGGTCGGGTCCCTGAAAGCGCTGGTGCTCGAGCATGCCGGGTGATGGCAAGCCAAGATGCGAGGCTGGCCCGCTGCGGTTCAGCTCAGAGGATGTCGCCCTGTTCGCCGCGGCCAGCGGCGACCTAAACCCGCTTCACCTGGACCCGGCGTTTGCCCGGAGCACTCCGTTCGGGTCATGCGTGGTGCACGGCGCACTGGTCGCGATCGGCTTGGCGGGGGCATTTGGAGATGAGGGTCTCGAGCGGACCGCGGCGCTGTCGGTGAGGTTCGCCGGCCCGGTGCTACCAGACCGGGCGTACGACGTGGACGTCGCACCGGCCAGCGCCGGCCGCCTCCAGGCGCGGCTGATCGGCCGGGGGCAGACATTGGCCACCCTGATCGCGGTGTCCGAGCCGACGAGCTTCGGCCGATCGCTGGCACCGGAGTCCACTCTGAGCGAGATCTCCGACCGTTCATCGGCCACCGGATCGATGCCGACGGCGCCGCTTGAGCCATCAGAGGACGAGCTCGCCCCGGGCTCATACCGAGCCGGCAGCTATCACACGGGAGCGGAGCTATCGGAGCTGGCACGGCGCTTCGGAGCAGAGGGGCTCGCGCCGGAGCTGCTCGAGGGGCTTGCCTGGGCCAGCTACGCGGTCGGCATGCAGGCGCCTGGGCTTCACTCGTTACTCGCCGGGATCACGCTCCTGGCGCGCCAGCACGGAAGGGCGTCGGGCCAAGCTGTCCGGGTGCGCGAATACGACGGGCGCACCGGCCAGCTCGTGCTCGACGGAGCGCTTCGCGGCGCCGGGCGAGAAATCCTTAGCTTGGCGAGGATCGACTGCTTCTGGCAGCGGCCCGCCCCGGGGACCCAGTTCGAGGTACTCCCCTCGGGTCTCGCGACGGGCGCCGAGTCAAGTCCCGTGGTGATAATCGGCGCGAGCCGCGGCTTCGGGGCCGCTCTGACGCTCGAGCTGCTCAGCCGCGGCCACGAGGTTCATGGCGCATACTCGGTCTCATCGACCGCTGCGCAGGAGCTCACGCGACGCGGCGGCGGGCGCCGCGAGCTCCTGCACTTGCACCGCATCGACGCGCGAGATCCCGGCTCGATCGAGCAGCTCGCGGAGACGCTCCAGGACGCCTCGCCGCTCGCGGGGATCGTTCTGTGCGCGGCGCCGCCGCCGCTGCCGATGGGGCTCACAGCGAGCTCGGGGGTTGAGCTCGCGGACTACGTCGCCGACAGCATCCGGCTTGCGGCAGTGCCACTCGGCGCGCTGTTGCCGTTGCTCGATCAGGCCGGATGGGTGCTGTTCTGCTCATCCTCCGCACTTGCATCTCCGCCCAGGGACTGGCCGCACTACATCAGCGCAAAGGCGGCGCTCGAGGGTCTGGCAGCGTGGGTTGCGGCACGGGCACCTCGCGCCCGAACGGTGGTGCTCCGCCCGCCGGCGATGCGGACCGACATGACCAACACGCCGAGCGGACGGCTGGCGGTGGTTGATCCCGAGCCGGTAGCGGCTTGGATCGCCGACAGGCTTGCTGACAGCGCCCTGGCTCCCGGCCTGAGTGTCCTGTCCCCCGAGATACCGGCGCGGATTCCGGCGTGAGCGCCACCGAGTCATGGGAGCAGCTGTGCTCCTACAGCGACACCTACACCTGCTACAGCGCGGCGGTTGCGACCTGGGCGGCCCACGAGCGCGCGGACTGGACCGACCTCGTCGACCCGGGGCTGTGGCTGATGGTTGCCCCGCGTCCGAACGGACTGTTCGCGTTCGGCCACTTCCCTCCCGACCTACGAGGGCGACTGGGACTGGTCCGGACCGGTAGCCGGCAGCGCGAGCACGCGCTGGCGGGAGTGCTCGAAGAGCTCGAGCGAAGTGGCAGGGTGATCGTGGCCGGCGACGGATTCCGCCTGCCGTGGCACGTGGCGTTCGGACGCCGTCACGTACCGCACTGGTTCGTGCTCGTCCAGTCGGATGCGCGAAAGGCGATCGTCGACCCGTTCTCATGCCGGAACGACCTCGGTGTCCAGCAGGCGCACCACAGGGCGGTATCCAAAGCCGAACTCGAGGAGCTGCTCGAAGGGCTGCCGGGGAACGACCCGGTGCTGGCGCTGCGAGAGTCGCTCGCGCTCGGCGATGAGACCTCGCTGCCGGAGGCCGGTCCATTCCAGTGGTACACCGCCGCGCCCGCCGACCCGGCTCAGCCGCCCAGCGGCAGCAGCGGGCCTGACGCGATCCTCCTGCTTGCCTCGCACTTCCGCGAGCACAGACAGGATCCGCGGGCCTACCGGCAGGCGGACGACGTCTGGTCGATTGCCCGCCACCGTGCGTTTCACTTCCGTCATGCCCAGAGCGCCCGCGCCGAGGCACTGCAGGCATGGGCCGCCGAGCATGGCCAGCAGCTCATCCGGAAGTGGTCCCACCTGGCTCCGCTGATGATGCAGGCGACGCTGGCGCTCGGAGCTGGGCGAGAGGCGTCCGCAAGCGTCCCGGCGACGCTCGCGCAATTGGCCGAGCTCGAGCGAGCCGCCGCGCAAGCTCACCCCACGTTCTCCCATGAGGAGAGCGCTGCACTACCATCTGCACCCGATCGACGCCACGACGAGCGTCATCGACTCGGCTAGGCGGGGGCGCCTGACCCACAGAAGGCCAGGGCCAGGCACAACCGGAGGCATCACTTGTCTGCGCAGAAACATCAGATAGCAGGGTTCCGGCTGGCGCCTCAGCAGCAGCTGCTGCTCGGGCTCTCAGGCCAGCGCGCCGTCACGCAATGCGCAGCATTCGTGACTGCTTCCGCGGACGAGCTGCAGGCGGCCCTACGGGCAGCGAGCCAGCGTCATGAGATCCTCCGCACAGCACTTCCGCAACCGGCGGGGCTGCTCGGCCGAAGCCAGGTGATCGACGACTCGCTCGAGGTGGAGTGGGCCACTCGCGCCGAGCCGGCGCAGGCCGAGCCCGAGTGGGTATACGGGGTGCTCGAGGCAGAGCGCAAGCGGCCATTCGATCTCGATCGCGGCCCCCTTGTGCGAGCACTCCTAATCGGCGCTGTGCACACCCGGCGATTGCTGGTGCTGAGCGCCCACGCCGCGTGTGCGGACGCCAAATCGCTGACGATCGTGCTGCGGGAGGCAATCGAGCCCGGGAACCTCTCCCCCGATCCCGTCCAGTTCGCCGACTATGCGCAATGGCGTCACGACCTGATCACCGGGGAAGACGAAGAATCAGAGGACGGGAAGGCGTTCTGGCGAGCCCGCTCGGAGGACCCCGCGGACCGGGCGCGGATCCTGTTCGAGCTCCGCGCACCCGAGGGGGCCGACCACAGCGGTATGCGAATGGTCTCGGTGAGGCTCGACCCCGAGACTCTTTCGGCGGCGGCCGAGCGCTACGGCGCAAGCGAGCCACAACTGCTCGAAGCAGCCTGGCACGCACTGATCGCCAAGAGCACCCAACGCGGAGAGCTGGTGATAGCCGGATGGAGCGACGGGCGCTCGCAACCCGACCTCGAGGATGCCGTCGGGCCCTACCAGCAGCCGCTGGCGTTGCCGTGCCGGATCGATCGGGAGACCACCTTCTCAGAGGTTCTCGATCAGGTCCGAAGGGCACGTGATGAGGCCGCCTCCTGGCAGGACTACGCATCGGTAGACGGCTTGCAAGCGGTGATCCGGGAGGCGAGTGCAGGTTTCGCCGCGCTCGCCCTCGAGCCGCTACCAGAGACGCTCGAGTCCGCGATCCTCACGCCGCCCACTGGGGTCAGCCCCCTATTGCTCGTCCGCCCCTGCGCGGGTTCATGCGTGGCCGAGCTCTGGTACGACGCCGACAGGCACCCCGCCGAGGATGCCGCGACGCTGGCGGAGGGCCTGCGAGAGCTGCTTGCGGGCGCCGCTGCCGATCCCGCTCGACGAGTCCTCGAGCTCCGCCTGTGCGGCGACTCAGAGCAGGCGGCGCTGCTTGACGTGGCCGCCGGACCGGTGCCGCTGCCGCAGGCGAGCACGGCCGTCCACCACCAGTTCGAACGCCAGGCCGACCTGGTCCCCGACGCGCCGGCTGTGGCCGATGCCGCCGGCTCGCTGAGCTACGCCGAGCTCGACCGCGCCGCAAACCAGCTGGCCGCCCTCCTCGGTGAGCGCGGTGTCACGCCCGGCGACACCGTCGCGATCTGCATGGAGCGCTCCACGAGGCTGCTGGTAGCAGTGCTCGCCGCGATGAAGGCCGGGGCGGCATACCTTCCGCTCAACCACGAGCATCCGGCTGCCCGTCTCTCGCATCAGCTGACTGAGTCCCGCGCGGCGGCGCTCATCACCGAGGCGCACCTCCTCGTGCGCTTACCGGAAGCCACCTCTGCGGTGGTCTGCCTGGATCGCGACGCCGAGCGAATCGCCGCCGTCCCCGGTGAGCGCCCGCAGCACACCTGCGCCGCGGAGGACCTCGCATACGTGATGTACACGTCAGGGTCTACCGGCCTGCCGAAGGGCGTCGCGGTCAGCCACGGGAACCTCGCCAACTACACCACCTCGATCGTCGAGCTGCTCGGTGCGCGCGAGCAGGCCTGGCGCTTCGGAGTGGTGTCGGCGATCAGCACCGACCTCGGTAACACGTGCATCTTCCCCCCTTTGATCTCCGGCGGCTGCGTGCAGCTGATCAGCCCGGGCGCGTCGATGGACGCGGCGGCGATCCGAGACGAGCTGTCCGGGGCGACGCTCGATGTGCTGAAGGTGACTCCGTCGCACCTTCGCGCACTGATCTCCGGCGACTCGGCCGAGGCCCTGCCGACCCGATGGCTGCTGCTCGGCGGCGAAGCCCTGTCGTGGGATCTTCTCGAGAAGCTCGACGCGCTCGGCGCATCGGCCAGGATCGTCAACCATTACGGACCAACCGAGACGACGGTCGGCTGCTGCGTCCATGTCGTCGGCGAGCACCGGACGGACTGCGCCACAGTTCCGATCGGGCGTCCCCTCGCCGGAGTCAGGGCATATGTGCTCGGAGTCGGCGCCGACATGCTGCCGCCGGGCGTTCCAGGCGAGCTGTGCATCGCAGGCGCCGGAGTCGCCACCGGATACGTGGGCCGTGCCGGCGGGGACGACGGACCGTTCGCCGACGACCCGCTCGGAAGCGGACGGATGTACCGCACCGGCGATCGGGCGCGCTACCTGCGCGACGGCGCGATCGAGTTTCTCGGACGCGTCGATGAGCAGGTGAAGATCCGCGGCTTCCGGATTGAACCGGGCGAAATCGAGGCGACGCTGCTGGGCCACCCGGCGGTCCGGCAGGCCGCGGTCGTAGCGGAGCGCGACGACCGCGACGAGTTCCGGCTCGTCGGCTACGTCGCGACGTCGGCCGCGCCTACGGTCGACGAGCTCCAGAACTTCCTCGCGCACTCGCTACCCGAGTACATGGTTCCCGCTGCTTTCGCGATACTCCCCTCGCTGCCGTTCACGGCGAGCGGGAAGGTCGACCGACGTGCGCTTCGGGAGATCGCCACCGCCCAGACTCGCCGCCAGGCGGAGTACGTGGCGCCCCGTGACGAGGTCGAGAGCCAGATCGCCGCGATCTGGTCGGAGCTCCTGGGCGTCGAGCGGGTCGGAGTGTTCGATGAGTTCTTCGCGCTCGGCGGGCATTCGCTGTTGGCGACTCAGGCGATCATGCGGATCCGCCGCGAGCACGGGAACATCCCGCTCGGCGCGCTGCTCGCCGCCCCGACGGTGGCCGACCTCGCTGAGGTGATACGTGGCGCGGCGAGCTGAGTCAGCGCGCCCGAGATGAGCCCGCAGGAGCGAACGTGAGTCAGGACGGGCTCGCTGCCCGCCTCGAGCGCCTCTCCGAGAAAGAGCGCGCGCAACTGGCCAAGCGCCTGGCCGAGCGGCGCGCCGCTTCAGAGGGGTCGATTCCACGACGCGCTCCCGGCGCGCCCGTACCGATGTCGTTCGCCCAGTGGCGCCTGTGGTTCCTCGAGCAGCTGAGGCCCGGGACCAACGCCTGGAACACGCCGGTCGCTGCCGAGATCGACGGGAAGCTCGACGTTGGCGCGCTACAGCGCTCGCTGCGGTTCCTGGTCATGCGCCATCCCACCCTGCGAACCGTTTTCGCGGCCCCCGGGGGCAGGCCGTCCCCCGCCGTCCTGCCCGGGACGGAGGTGACCTTGTCCCTGCCGGTGCACGACGCGCAAGGGGACGATCCGGCAACCGTGCGGGCACTCATCGACCACGAGGTCTCGACTCCGTTTGCCCTCGAACGAGATCTGATGCTGCGCGCGCGGCTGATCCGGCTCGCCCCCGAGAAGCACGTCCTGGTGCTCGTAGCCCACCACATCGCCTGCGACGGGTGGTCGAAGGCGATCCTGCTCGACGATCTCGCGGCAGCCTATGAAGCGTTCGCTACGGGCGCGGAGCCCCAGCTCCCCGAGCTGCCGATCGAGTACGCAGACTTCGCTATCTGGCAGCGGGAGCGGCTGAGCGGGCCGCGACTCGAGAAGCTGACCGAGTACTGGCGCTCGCGCCTGGATGGTGCGCCCCCCGCGCTCGGGCTGAGGACCGACCATCCTCGCCCGCGAACGCAATCGTTCGCCGGAGCTGTGCGTTGGGTGTCCGTTCCCGGCGAGCTGGCCCAACCCCTACTCGCCCTCGGCCGCGGCGAGCGCGCCACGCCGTTCATGACGATGCTGGCAGCTTTCATCGCGCTGCTATTCGGGCACAGCGGCGAAGAGGACATCCTCGTCGGCTCACCGGCGGCGATGCGGACCCATCCGGAGCTCGAGCGGATCGTGGGGTGCTTTGCCAACACGCTCGTCTACCGAGCGAGTCTCGCCGGCGCTCCCAGCTTCCGCGAGCTGCTCCTTCGGGTACGCGAGACGGCGCTCGGTGTCTACGCCAATCAGGAGCTCCCGTTCGAGAAGGTCGTGGAAGCGCTCGCTCCGCCCCGAGACCCGAGCCGCAACCCGCTTGTGCAGGTGAACATGCGCCTCGAAGGGGACGAGCCGCAGCTGCGTTTAGCGGGCACGCGATGTGAGCCGATCGTGCTGGACCCAGGGATTGCGCGGTTTGACCTGGCGATCGAGCTGTCGCCGAATGGGGACGGATTCGCCGGATACCTGGAGTACGACACCGCGCTGTTCGAGGCCCGTAGCGCCGAGGCGATCGCGAGCGACTACCTGGCGAGCATCGAATCGGTGATCAGCTCGCCAGAGCGCCCGATCGCGGAGTTTTTCCCGCACTGAGAGCAACCGGTTGGACGCGCGCGGGGCGCGTACTCGCTCGGCTAGGATAGGACCAGGAGCGATATAACGCGCCGCCCTGAGACGTGCTGCGCGCACCCCTTCATCTCCTCGCCGTTGATCTGAATGAGATACGAAGCTATCGTTATGATTTGGGAGTGGCAGGGATGTCCGACGGGGGCGTCGGCTTAGCAGGGGCAGACACTGGTCCGCGCGGGCTCCAGGGGCCGGAGCTGCGCACCGAGACAGGGGCATGATGGCAGAGACAGCAAACGTCTTTCAAGGCTCACCTCAGCAGGATGAGCAATGGCGACAGCATCCCGACGGACCGCTCGGGCGTGTCCAGGCGGTGCTCAGCCTCGAGGGCCAGCTCGAGGACGGCGCGCTGCAGACCGCCCTGCGCCAGATTGCCGAGCGGCACGAGATCCTTCGCACCACGTTCGTGCACCGGCCCGGGATCCGGATTCCCCTCCAAGCCGTCGCCGACGACCTCGAGCCGGCCCTGGAGATCCGGCATCTCGACGCTGAGCCGGAGCCCGGAGACACGGCGACCCTGCTCGCCGGCGAGCGCGCCACACCTCTGAACCTCGAGGACGGGCCGCTCCTGCGCGCGCTGCTGCTGAGCAACGCCGCGGACCGACACCTGCTCACGATCACCCTGTCTTCGCTGTGTGCCGATGCCTCCTCGATGACGGCGCTCGCGGCCGAGCTCGCCCATCAGCTCGGCGCGGGCGGGCCACCGCTCGAGGATCCGCTGCAGTACGCCGACTTCGCGGCGTGGCAGGCGGAGCTCGCACAAGCCGATGACCCACAGGCGCTTGCCGCCCGAGAGGCCTGGAGCGAGCTGGCCAGCCTGAGCTCTCCGGTGCTCCCCTTCACTGGCCGGCGATCTCCCGGCCAGGCGCTGGACGAGGTCTCGGTCGAGCTCCCAACCGGAGCCGGCTCCGCGATCGTGCAGGCGGCGTGGCATGTGCTCTTGTCTCGTCTGACGGGCGAGCAGCGCGTGGTCGTCCCGTACCTGAGCCCGGAGCGCCCCCACGACGACCTGGAGGGCGCAATTGGGGCGTTCGCCCGGCCCGTGCCAATCGCAATCGTTCTCGACGGCGCCGCAAGCTTTGCCTCGCTGGTCGCGCAGGTCGATGGCGCCCGGCGAGGAGTTCCCGAGCTTCAGGATCACGCACCGGAGGGCGCCGGCTCCGAGCTCTCAATCGGGTTCTGCGAGTACGACGGCTACCGGTCCGAGGCGGGAAGCCTCCGAATCGCGCTGGGTCGCGTGCTGAGCACCGCCGCGCCGTGGACGCTATGGCTTACCTGCGAGCGCGGACCCGCCCCGGAAACGGCATGGATAGCGTTCGACCCGACCGCCCATCCACGCGAGTGGGTGGAGCGCCTGGCCCGCGAGCTTGCCTGGCTCTTGTCCGGTGCCGTGGCCGATCCGGAGGCGCCGGTGGCCAGCCTCGAGCTGCTCGACGCGGCCGAGCGCAGGCAGATCCTCGAGGACTTCGGACGCGGCCGGCAGCCTGCCGCGCCGGCAGCTCTCATTCCGGCGCTCGTGGCGAGGCACGCTGCCGCCGCCCCGGATCGTCCGGCGGTGCACGACGGCGAGCGCTCGCTGAGCTATGGCGAGCTCGACGCCCGTGCCAACCAGCTCGCGCACCGGCTGCGCGACGCTGGCGCCGGCACGGCCGCGCCGGTCGGGCTGTGCATGGACCGTAGTGTCGAGATGCTCGTCGCGCTGCTCGGGATCCTGAAGGCGGGCGCTGCGTACGTCCCGCTGAACCACGAGCACCCCGCCCCACGGCTAGAGGCGCAGCTGTCGAGCGCCGGAGCGATAGCCGTGGTCACCAAGCACGAGCTGCTCGGCAGCGTGCCCGACGGCTGCAGAGAGGTCATCTGCCTGGATCGCGAGTCAGACCGCGCTGAGATCGAGGCCGCGCCGAATACGGCGCCCGACGTCGAGCTCTCCGACGAGGATCTGGCGTACGTGATCTACACCTCCGGGTCCACCGGCCAGCCCAAGGGTGTTGCCGTCACCCACGGCAACCTCGCCAGCTATGCGGCCGACATCGTGGTCCGGCTCGGTGCGGAGCGTGAGCCGCTGTCGTTCGGCGCCGTCACGGCGATCTCCACCGACCTCGGCAACACCTCCGTGTTCGGAGCGCTCGCTTCCGGCGGGACGCTGGTGCTGGTCAGCCCAGCGCGCGCCGCTGACGCCGCGGCGTTCGCCGCCCAGTTCGAAGCCACGCCCGTCGACATTCTCAAGATCACCCCATCTCACCTTGGCGCTCTGCTCGCCGCCGGCGAGCCAACGGTACTGCCGCGCCGCACGCTGGTGCTTGGCGGAGAGCGCGCCCCTTGGGATCTGGTGGAACGTGTCAGAGCACTTTCGGACTGCACGATCATCAACCACTACGGGCCGACTGAGACGACCATCGGATGCTGCACCTTCGTCGTGCCGGAAGGACCGGGCCCCTACGGCCCCGCAACGGTGCCAATCGGCCGGCCGATAACCGCGACCACGTGCTATGTGCTGGACGCGCGGATGCAGCCGGTGCCCACCGGGGCGCCCGGGACGCTGTTTGTCGGTGGCGCCGGTGTAGCCCGCGGCTACGTGGGTCAGCCCGAGCTGACAGCCGAGGTGTTCATCGCGGATCCGCTTTCGCCCAGCGCCGAGTCGCGGCTCTACAACACCGGCGACGTGGTGCGCTGGCTTCCGGACGGAGCGCTCGAGTTCCTGGGCCGCGCCGACGAGCAGGTCAAGATCCGCGGCTATCGCGTCGAGCCCGCAGAGGTTGAGGCGGTCATCCGCCGTGACCCGCGCATCGGAGAGGCTGCAGTCCTGGCCGTTGCCGCGCCGAGCGGCGATCGGAGACTCGTGGCCTATTACACGGCCCCCGGCGACGCGATCGATCAGGACGAGCTGCGCGCGCGCCTGGCCGCGCAGCTGCCGGAATTCATGATCCCTTCGGGGATCGTGGCGCTGGACACGATGCCCCGGACCTCCAGCGGCAAGATCGACCGGCGCTCGTTGCCAGATCCCGACACCGTCACCACCACGCCGAGCGTCGCCTATGCCGCGCCAAGCTCGCCCACCGAGGTGGCGATCGCGGCGATCTTCGCCCAGACTCTTGGAGTGGAGCGGATCGGCCGCGACGATGATTTCTTCGATCTGGGGGGTCATTCGCTGCTGGCGACTCAGATAGTGGCCCAGATTCGGACCGAGCTTGCCGTGGATCTGCCGCTGGCCGCGCTGTTCACCTCGCCGACCGTCGCGCTGCTCTCCGCCGAGGTGCTGGCGATGATGGGCGCGAGCGACACCGACCTCACGTCCGAGCTGCTGGCCGAGCTCGAATCGCTCTCCGACGAAGAGGTCCAAGAGCTGCTGGCAGGCGAGGATCGCCGGCTGGACGGCGATCACTGATGGCCTCGAGCAGCACGATCACCAACCCGATGAAGCGAACTGCCAACGGCAGTCCCAGCCCGCTGTCGTTCGGTCAGGAGCGCCTGTACCTGCTCGACCGGATGATGCCCGGCCTTGGCGCCTATAACGTGCCCACACTCGTCCGGATCCCCGGCACCCTCGACGCGCAGTTGCTCGAGCGGGCCTTCGAAGCCGTAATCGCCCGCCACGAGATACTTCGGACCAGGATCGAGCTGATCGACGGTGTCCCCCGTCAAGAGGCGATGGAAGCCCGCCCGCTCGACCTGGCTGTGTTCGATCTGCGATCCCATGACGCCGGCGAACGCGACCGCGACGCTAGCCGTCTCCTCGGCGAGCTGGCAGCGCGGCCGTTCGACCTGGGCGGCGACCTGCTGCTGCGAGCCGGGCTCGCGCACCTCGGTGATTGCGATCTGCTGCTGGTCGTCTTTCACCACGCCGGGTCCGATCACGTCTCAAGCGCCCTGCTGTTCGCCGAGCTGGACGAGCTCTACCGCGCCGAGGCCGAAGGCCGCGAGCCGCAGCTTGCACCGCTCCCGATCCAGTACGCCGACTTCGCGCGGTGGCAGCGCGAGCAGCTTCAGAGCGAGCGGCTGGACCAGCTGATCGAGTACTGGCGCGCAAAGCTCGCCGGCGCGCCGGACCGGCTTGACCTACCCGCCGACAGGCCGCGGCAGGCCATCCAGAGCTATCGCGGCGAGCTCACGGAGTTCACGATCGATCCGCAGCTCGCCACTCGCCTGCGCGAGCTCGCGCGTGCCGAGGGCGTGTCCATGTTCATGCTGCTGCTGGCGGCGTTCAATGCACTGCTTCATCGCTACAGCGGTGCTGAGGACCTCGTCGTCGGGGCGCCCGCCTCCGGCCGGCACTACGACGAGATCGCATCGCTACTCGGCTTCTTCTCCAACACGCTCGCGCTGCGCAGCGACCTGTCCCGCGATCCGCGCTTTTCCGAGCTTCTCGCCCGGGTCAAGCTGACGACAATCGAGGCGCAGATACACCAGGAGCTGCCGTTCGAGAAGCTGGTCGAGGCTCTGAACCCGGATCGCGCTCAGAGCCACTCGCCGATCTTCCAGGTGCTCCTTGGCTACGACGTCGCCCCGGCACGGCAGCCGAGCCTGGGTGGCCACGTGCTGGAACAGCTACCGCCTCCTGGGTGGAAGTGGTCGCGGTTCGACCTCTCGATCGTGCTGCGTGAGACCCGCGACGGCGGGTTGCGCGCGAGCCTCGAGTACGCCACAGATCTGTTCGGCGAGCGGACGATCGAGCGGCTCATCGGCCATTTCCGCACCCTCCTGGACTCGGCCGCCAGCGACCCGGACCAGCGGCTATCGGAGCTCGAGATCTTGACCGAAGACGAGCGGCGCGAGCTGCTGGATCTCCGCAACCGCACGGACCAGGACTACGATCGACGCTGCCTTCATGAGCTGTTCACCGAGCAGGCGGTACGTACTCCTGAAGCCATTGCCGTCACAGCAGGAGAGGAGCGGCTCACCTATCGCGCGCTTGATCGTGCGAGCAACCAGCTGGCGAGAGAGCTCGTCGAGCTCGGCGTAGGCCCCGGCGCGCTCGTCGGTATCTGCATCGAGCGATCAGTCGAGCTCGTCAGAGCGATGCTCGCGGTACTCAAGGCCGGCGCCGCGTACGTGCCGATCGAGCCCACGTATCCCCCGCAGCGCCAAGAGCTGATGCTCGCCGACAGCGCCGCCACAGTCCTCCTCACCGAACAGCGCCTGCTCGGCGTGATCGACCCCAAGGGCGCGGCAGTGCTGTGCGTCGACGCCGACCGCGTGCGGATCGCCGCCCAGCCCGCCGAGCCCCTCGATGTGCCGTCCGATCCCGAGCAGCTCGCCTACGTGATCTACACCTCGGGATCGACGGGCCAGCCGAAGGGGGTCCAGATCCGCCACGGCTCGGTGGCAAACCTCGTTGGCTACATGCGAGACCGGCCGGGCATCGGCCCCAACGACGTTCTCGCGAATCTGACCACTCCGGCGTTCGACCTCTCAGTCCCGGACTGGTACCTCCCGCTCACGAGCGGCGCGCGACTTGTGATCGTGCCACGCGAGGCGACTCTCGACGGCGTCGAGCTCGCGGATTGGCTAGCGCGCGCGGGAGCGACGTTCGTTCAGGCGACGCCTACCACCTGGCAATTGCTTGTCGACGCGGGCTGGAAGGGGAGCCCATCACTGAAGATCGTCTGCGGCGGAGAGGCGCTCCCGCGGGCGCTCGCCGACCAGCTGCTGGCCCGTGGAGGGTCGTTGTGGCACATGTACGGACCGACCGAGACCACCGTCTGGTCCTCGGTGCTCGAGCTCGAGCCTGGCCACGGGCCGGTGCCGATCGGGGGACCGCTCGCGAACACCTCGTTCTACATCCTGGACTCGCACCGGCGCCCCGTGCCGGTCGGCGTCCAGGGCGAGCTGCACATCGGCGGCGACGGGGTGGCGAGCGGATATCTGAACCGGCCGGAGCTGAGCGCCGAGCGTTTCATCGAGGATCCGTTCCGGTCATCGGAGAAGCTCTACCGGACAGGCGATCTGATGCGGTGGCGCGAGCCCGGGACGCTCGAGTTCCTGGGCCGGATCGACCAGCAGGTCAAGCTCCGCGGTTTCCGGATCGAGCTCGGCGAGATCGAGGCCGTGCTCGACTCTCACCCGGGCTTGCGGGCCTCGGTCGCGATCGTCCGCGAGGACAAGCCCGGCGACCAGCGCCTGGTCGCCTACGTCGTTGCCGTCGGCGAGGAGCCGCCCGAGGTCGAGGACCTCCGGCGGCTGCTGCGCTCGAAGCTGCCGCCGTTCATGGTCCCCTCCGCATTCGTAATGCTCGACTCCCTGCCAATCACGGCCAACGGGAAGCTCGACCGGGAGGCCCTACCCGCTCCCGACGGCGCCAGGCCAGACCTCGCGCGGGACTACGCCGCGCCGCAGACGCCCGTCCAGGACACGCTGGCCTCAGTGTGGCGAGAGGTGCTTGGTGTGGACCGCGTGGGGATCGACGACGACTTCTTCGAGCTCGGAGGGCATTCGTTGCTCGCCGTCAAGATGCTGGCCCGCGTCCAGGAGGCGCTCGGTGTCGATCTCTACCTCGGCCGCGTATTCGAGGCCTCGACGATCCGGCAGCTGTCGCAGACGATCAGCGCGGAGCTGATGGGCGGCACCGAGGAGGACGAGCTCGCCGCACTGCTCTCAGAGGTGGAGGCGACAGAGCTGTGAGCACGACTGAGCGTGACAGCATGCAGCGCCGGCTCGAGCGCCTCAGTCCGGGCCAGCGGGCACTGCTCGAGCAACGCCTGATGGAGCAGCGCATGCAGGTTGCCCGCAGCAGCGCGATCTCCCCGCGGGCTGACCGGGGCCCGGCACCGCTGTCCTACGCGCAGGAACTGCTGTGGCTGCTCAGCCAGGTATTCGACGACGGCATCGCCTACAACGCACCCGCATCGTTCCAGGTGACGGGTCCGCTCGACGTCGAGCTGCTTGCGCGGGCCCTTGAGGGGCTGGTCGAGCGCCACTCGGCGCTTCGTACTACATACCACGTGATCGACGGCAGCCCGATGCAGGTGATCGGACCGCCGGCTCCGGTGGAGATCAACGAAATCGACCTCTCCCACCTCGGCGCTGACGAGCAGCTCGCGCAGTCGCAGCGGATCCTCAAAGCAGAGTCGAGATACCGCTTCGACCTCGTGAACGGCCCGGTGATGCGCCCAACGGTTATCCGGCTCGCGCACGACGAGCACATCCTGATGCTCAACATGCACCACGTGGCCACGGACGGCTTTTCGCGCAGCGCGCTGTATCGCGACCTGACCACGCTGTACGAGGCGTTCTCGAAGGGCCTGCCCTCGCCGCTTGCGCCACTGCGGATCGAGTACGCCGACTACGCCGTCTGGCAACGCAAATGGCTCGATAGCGGCGTCGCCGACGCTCAGCTCGAGTACTGGAAGCGCAAGCTCGCCGGCGCGCCTTCGCGGTTGGACCTCCCGACGGATTTTCCCCGCCCTCCCGTGCGCTCATGGGTTGGCCAGAACATGAGCCTCATGATCGACCTCGCGACCCGCGAGGGATTGCGCGCGAGCGCCCGGCGCAGCGACGCGACCTTGTTTGTCGCCATGCTCGCCACCTTCGGGCTGCTGCTCTCTCGTTACTCCGGCCAGCAGGACATCGTCGTCGGGACTCCGTACGCGGGGCGCAACCGGACCGAGCTCGAATCGATGGTCGGCTACTTCATCAACCCACTGCCCCTTCGCCTGGACCTGTCTGGCGATCCGACCTTCGAGGAGCTCCTGGGGCGTGCCCGCGCGACGACGCTCGAGGCGTTCGCAAACGCCGACGTGCCATACGAGACGGTGGTCCGCGCGACCAATCCGCAGCGCGACCTCAGCCAGACCCCGGTCTTCCAGGCGATGCTGGTGTTTCACAACCCGGCGTGGCAGACCGAGCGCCCGAAGTTCGAGCCCGAAGGCATGCGCAGCGTCGAAATTTCGCACGAGAAGGGATGGGCGAAGTTCGACCTGCTGCTCGGGATGAGCGAGCGCACGACCGGGCTGAACACGACCTGGGAGTACAGCACGGAGCTGTTCAAGCAGGCGTCGGTGGCACGGATGATGGAGCACTTCCGGACTCTCGCCGAGAGCGCCGCCGCCAGCCCACAGCGACGGCTATCCAGGCTGTCGATGCTCTCCGAAGCCGAGCGGGTGAAGGTGCTGCACTCCTGGAACGCGCATGTAGAGCCACTCGAGCAGGGCGCATCGATCAAGGACCTGTTCGAGCTACAGGCAGCCCGAGCGCCGCACGCCGACGCCGTCGTGTTTGCGGGTGAGCGCCTGACGTTCGCCCAGCTGAACGACCGGGCGAACCGGATCGCCTGGCTGCTGCGTGACCGCGGCGTCGGACCCGGCAAGCTCGTGGGCATCCTGATGGAGAAGTCACTCGACCTGCTGCCAGCGGTGCTCGGGGTGGTCAAGGCCGGCGGCGCATACGTCCCGCTCGACCCGCTGTATCCACTCGACCGGATCGAGTTCATGGTCTCGGACTCAGAGCCCGCGCTGGTGTTGACCCAGGAGCGCCATCTAGGCATGGCCCTGGAGAGCGACAGCCCCCGGGTCGCGATCGATGCCTCCGGGGCCCTTGACCAGTACCCAACTGACAACCCGGAGGGCATCGCAGGCGGGGAGGACCTCGCTTACGTGATCTACACGAGCGGTTCGACCGGCAAGCCGAAGGGCGCCATGATCCAGAACCGCAGCCTCGTCAGTGCCTACTTCGCGTACGAGCGCGCCTACCGGCTGCGAGAGCTTCGCGCCCATGCGCAGATGGCGAGCTTCTCTTTCGACGTGTTCACCGGCGACATGATCCGCTCGCTGCTGGCGGGCGCCAAGCTCGTCCTGTGTCCGCTCGAGGTCGTGGTCGACCCCGCGGCCCTCTATCGGCTGATGCTCGCCGAGGGCATCGACACCGCGGAATTCGTGCCGGCGACCGCCTCGCTGCTGTTCGAGTACTTGCAGCGTGAAGGCAAGACGCTCGAGCACATGCGGCTGGTGATCGTCTCGAGCGAGGCTTGGCGAAACGACAGGTACGTGTTCTTCAAGAGCCTCTGCGGTCCGCGGACGCGCCTGATCAATGCTTATGGGCTGACCGAGGCGACGATCGACAGCACCTGGTTCGAGCCCGACTCCGAGGCCGAGCTCTTACCCGGCCGGTTCGTGCCGATCGGGCATCCCCTCGACAACACCCGGACGTACATCCTCGACGCTGCACTCGAGCCCCAGCCGATCGGCATTCCGGGCGAGCTGTGCATCGGCGGCGTTGCGGTTGCTCGCGGGTACCTGAATCGGCCCGAGCTGAGCGCCGAGAAGTTCGTCCCAGATCCGTTCAGCGGCGCCCCGGGAGACCTGCTCTACCGCACCGGCGATCTCGCGCGGTGGCTTCCGGACGGAACGATCGACTTTCTCGGCCGGACCGACCGACAGATCAAGATCCGCGGCTTTCGAATCGAGCCGGGCGAGATCGAGGCCGTGCTCGAGCGCCATCCCGCGATCCGCGCCGCCGCTGTCATCGATCGCATCGACCCTCGGGGAGAGCCGCGGCTCGTCGCCTACCTCGATCTCGATGGGGCTCCGCCCCCCGACGACGAGCTCCGTGAGTTCGTCTCCGAGCACGTCCCCGGGTACATGGTCCCGAGCGCTCACGTCGTCCTCGATGCGTTGCCGTACACCCCGAACGGCAAGGTCGACCGCGACGCGCTTGCGGAGCCCGAGTGGGACCATGCCTCCGCCAGCGAGGATTTTGTGGCCCCGCGCACCGACTCCGAGCGAGCACTCGCAGCGATTTGGAGTGCCGTGCTCGGCACCGAGGAGATCTCGATCCGCGACAACTTCTTCGCGCTTGGCGGGCACTCGCTGATCGCCATGCAGGTGATGTCCAGGATCCGGGACGAGCTCGGCACCGAGCTCAGCCTGCGAACGATCTTCGACGCGCCCACGGTGATGGAGCTCGCGGCGGCGGTTGACGTGGCGCGAGCGAGCCCACCGTCGGTTCCCGCGGCACCGGCGCTGGTGAGGCGTCAGCGCGTGCCCTCGAGCGCTTCGGGAGGGGGCCGATGACCCAGCTCGAGAGCACCCAGCAGGCGAGCGAGCCGTTCGTGCTACCGGCGTCGTTTGCCCAGCAGCGCATGTGGTTCCTGCAGCGGCTCGAGGGCGGGGCGGTGTACAACGTCCCCTCGGCGACCCGCCTGCGTGGCCCGCTCGATTTCGTCGCCCTCGAGCGCTCGCTGACGACGATCATCGAGCGGCACGAATCGCTGCGAACCATCTTCCAGCTGGTCGACGGCGTCCCACACCAGGTGGTCCTGCCCCCGGAGCCCGTGGCGCTCGAGAGCTATGACATCAGCGACCACGCCGATGCAGCGGAGCGGGCTCTGGAGATGGTCTCCGAGCAGGCGCGGACCAGCTTCGACCTCTCCTGCGAGCTCCCCATTCGGCTCGCGTTGATCAAGCTCGCCGACGAGGACCACGTGCTGACGCTGACCCTTCACCACATCGTCAGCGACGCCTGGTCGATGGGGGTGCTCGGGCGAGAGCTCGGCGAGCTCTACGGCGGCCTGCTCTCCGGCCACTCCGTCGAGCTGCCCGAGCTGCCGATTCAGTACGCCGACTACGCCGCCTGGCAGCGCGAGTGGCTGACGAGCGGAGGGCTCGACCAGCAGCTCGGCTACTGGAGGCAGAAGCTCGCCGGAGCACCGAACCTGCTCGAGCTGCCGACCGACAAGCCACGTCCCGCGGAGCAGAGCTTCAGCGGGAGAACGCTTCGCACGGAGCGCTCGCGGGAGCTTCTCGAGCGGGTCCAAGAGATCTCACAGCGCGAACGGACCACAGTGTTCATGACCCTGCTGGCGGTTTTCGCAGCGCTGCTGGCTCGCTACAGCCGCCAGGACGACGTCGTCGTCGCGACGCCCGTCGCTGGACGCGACCGGGTCGAGCTCGAGCCGATGATCGGACTGTTCGTCAACACGCTCGCGCTGCGCGTCCAGCTCGACGACGACCCCACATTCCTGCAGCTCCTGGAGCGTGTGCGCGAGACATCGCTCGAAGCGCTCTCGAATCAGGACGTCCCGTTTGATCAGCTCGTGCAAGAGCTGAGGCCTCAGCGCAGCCGCAGCCATCCTCCGATTGCGCAGGTGATGTTCGTGATGCAAGGCGGGGTCCAGCCTCCACTCGCACTGGACGGTCTCGAGCACGAGCGGATCCAGTCTGATCGCGGTACCGCGAAGTTCGATCTGGCGATGTTCGCGGGCGAGGCGCCGGACGGCCTGCGGATCGCAATCGAGTACTGCACCGACCTGTTCGAGGCCGGAACCATCGAGCGAATGCTCGACCACTACCACCTGCTGCTCGACGCGGCGCTCGCCGACCCCGACTGCCCGGTCAGCCGCCTGCCGATGCTCTCCGAAGCCGAACGCGAGCTGATTCTCCGCCAGTGGGCTGCCGGCGAGCCTCGACCCGAGCCCGCACGGCCTGTTCACGAGCTCGTCTCCGATCAAGCACGCCTCACTCCCGACGCAGCCGCCGTCACGTTCGGGGACCGGGAGCTCACCTATCGCGAACTCGAGACTCGCGCGCAAGCTCTCGCGGCTCGCCTGCTGGAACTCGGAGTGAAACGCGACGTCGTCGTGGGGATCGCTGCTGAGCGCTCGATCGAGATGGCCGTGGCGGTCCTCGCCGTCCTGAAAGCGGGCGGCGCCTACGGTCCGATCGACCCTGCCTATCCGGCCGACCGGGTCGCGTTCATGCTCGCCGACAGCGATGCTCCGGTCCTGCTGACCCAGAAGGACCTGCTGGAGCGCCTGCCGGAGCATCGCGCGAGGACCATCTGCCTGGACGATCCGGCCACGTTCGAGCCCCCGGATCGCGAGGTGCCGGCTGAGCCTGCGACGCCCGATCAGCTCGCGTACGTGATCTACACCTCGGGGTCTACCGGCCGCCCGAAAGGGGTGGCGATGGGCCACGGCCCGCTCGCCAATCTGATCGCATGGCAGCTCGAGAGCCTCCGCCAGCCCGTCGCGGCCCGGACCCTCCAGTTCGCCTCGCTCAGCTTCGACGTCGCATTCCAGGAGCTCTTCAGCACCTGGTGCTCGGGTGGCACGCTCGTGCTGATCGACGAGCAGACGCGGCGCGATCCGGACGCCCTGCTCAGAACGCTGCGCGATCGCGAGATCGAGCGCCTGTTCGTTCCGTTCGTCGCTCTCCAGAGCCTGTGCGAGGCCGCCGAGCGCGCGGTTGCTTGGCTTCCCGCGCTCCGCGAGGTCATCGCCGCCGGTGAGCAGCTGAAGGCGAGCACTCCCGTCCGGCGGTTCTTCGCGCGCCATCCCGGCTGCGTGCTGCTCAACCATTACGGACCGAGCGAGACGCATGTCGTGAGCTCGTACGAGCTGCCGGAGCCACCCGACGCCTGGCCGGCGCTGCCGCCGATCGGAAGGCCGATCGCAGGCGCCAAGGTCTACATCCTCGACGAGCACCGGGAGCCAGTGCCGATCGGCGTACCCGGCGAGCTGTACGCCGGCGGCGCTTGTGTCGCCCGGGGATACCTGAAGCGCCCGGAGCTGACCGCCGAGCGGTTCCTCGAGGACCCGTTCTCAGGCGCAGCGGGAGCGCGTATGTACCGGACAGGTGATTTGGGGCGCCATCTGCCCGGCGGCGACATCGCGTTCCTGGGCAGGGCGGACGACCAGATCAAGATCCGTGGCTTCCGCGTCGAGCTCGGCGAAGTCGAGTCGATCGTCGCGTCCCACCCAGCCGTCGCAGAGGCGGTTGCGGCGCTTCACCACCACGGCGAGGTCGCCAGGCTCGTTGCCTACGTAGTCCCTCGCGACGGGGTGGAGGTTGATCCCTACGAGCTACAGGCGCACGCTCGGCGTGTTGCTCCTGACTACATGGTCCCGCAGCAGATAGTCGTGGTCGGAAGGATTGCCCTGACTCCGAGCGGGAAGATCGACCGCCGCGCGCTGCCCGTGCCCAACGGACAGGTCGCCGACGTCCGGCGGGTGCCGCCCCACACAGAGCTCGAGCGCGCGCTGGCAGACATCTGGCGACGACTGCTGGGGCTCGAGGAAGTTGGGGTAGAAGACGACTTCTTCGAGCTCGGGGGACACTCGCTGCTCGCAGTTCAGCTCGCGCACGCGGTGCAAGACGAGCTCGGGCGGACCTGCACGCTGCCGATGGTGTTTCGCGACCCCACGATCCGGGCGCTCGCATCCGAGCTGCGGGCGGGAGGAGTCGATGCCACCGAGCCCGCGATCCTCCAGCTTGCCCGCGGCACCGGACCGAACGTGATCTGCCTGGTCGGAGTGCACGCCTACCAAGAGCTCGCCGAGGAGCTCGCTCCGGACTACTCCGTATTCGGAGTGTTCCTGCCGGTCGAGCAGGAGATCTTCTCCGGCCGCAGCCGTGACCGGGCCCCGACTATCGAGCAGATGGCGGCCTGGTACGTCGACACGGTGCGCGAGCTGCAGCCGCACGGTCCGTATTTCCTGGTCGGCTTCTGCTTCGGGGGGGTTCTCGCCTACGAGGTGGCGCAGCAGCTGATGCGCGCGGGCGAGGAGGTCGGCTCGCTGGTGATGCTCGACAGCACGCTGCGGTCGATCATGCGCCGGCGCCCAGACCGTCTCGCGACCCGGCTTCGGCGTCGCGCTGTCACGCGATCGGACGTGCTGCCGCGCAGCATCCAACGCAAATGGCTCGGCGAAGAATTCGTCTCTGAGACGATGCGCCTGGATCGCGTCCGGCGGCGGGTCTACGGGAGAGCGATGCGCCGATACCACGTCAGGCCGTACCCGGCTCGCGCGGTCCTGGTCCGCCCCGAAGGGTCAGCAGCGGCGTACAAAGGAGCCGGCGTCGACGAGTCATGGGGCTGGGCGGAGCAGATCAAGCAGCTCGAGCTCGAATCGGTAACCGGTGACCACCATTCACACCTCAAGCAGCCTCACGTACACCGCCTGGCCCGCATCGTGCGGGCCCACCTCGAAAGGGCCCAGCGCGGGGCCGGATCCCAGGGCGCCTGACACGATGCCGCGGAGAGATTCCTCAGCACCGGCTCGACGATCGATTGCCTGCGCGATGCTCGTGGCCTGCCTGACCGCCGCGTGCGGCGCGACGACGATGCAGTCATCAGGCGGTCTGAGCTCTCCGACGAGGCCGGGTTCCACGCACGGGCGGTTCGTATATGCGGGGCCGACTGAGGGTTCGCCGCATATCTGTACCGCGGCACAGCTGGCCGCCCGTCCGGCGCCGATCGTGTATCGCCCGGGATCTCTGCCCGGCGGACAGAAGGTCCCCCTCCTGATCGCCCTGCATGGGGCGGGCGGCGGTCCACAGTCGATGGAGGGCCTATCGCACTTCGAGTACGTCGCCAGGCAGTACGGCTTCGTGGTGGCGTTCCCGGGGTCGTGTAACGACCTCCACCCATGGGGAACGCCCCAGGACTTCACCTACATGACCGCACTGATCGGCCAGCTGATCGCCTCCCAGAACATCGACCCGAGCAGGGTTTATATAGCGGGGTTCTCGGCCGGCGGTTATGAGACGTGGCAGATCGGCTGTCATCTCAGCGGCCAGGTCGCGGCGATCGCGGTCGTGTCCGGCGCGATGAACGGGCGCCTCTACAGCTCATGCGCGCTCTCGAGGCCCGTGTCCGAGCTGCTGATGGTCGGTACCAACGACTCCAGTCGCTTCACCGGAATCCCCGGACGCCTGCCCTCGCCGTTCCAGACGACCGCGCGCTGGCGGGCGCTCGACGGATGCGCGCTAGCGCCCGTGAGCGCGGCTCGCCCCCTGCAGGTTGTCAGCCAGCAGACATGGTCGCTCTGCGCCGATGCCAGCGCCGTCTCCCTGGTCCTCTTGCAGGGCGCGGCGCATGTCTGGCCCCCGATCGGAGCCGGCGCGCCGGCTAACTACTCCGCCTCACGGGCAGTGTGGGCATTCCTGTCCGCCCACAGGGCCGCCCCGAGCTCGTTGACCGCCTCGGACGCCAAGCTGCTGTCGCTGCGGGTAAGACCCGCCGCTGGCGGGAGAACCCGGCTCGTCGCGACGCTTCGGATCTCAGAGCCCCTGACGGTCGCTGCGTCGCTCGCATCCCGCTCGTCCCCCAAGACGATCCGCTACTACAAGCTTGGCCCGCGGACGGTCACCGCCGCCTGGGCTTTTTCGGGCGGGTCACACGGTCACCACCGTGTGGTGTTGACACTGCGAGATTCCTACGGGCGAACCCGGCAGTTCACTCGGACGGTCGCGGGCTGAGCGACACTGGAGGCGGCCCCTACGCGGCTTGGCCGATCTCCCAGCTGGATTCCACGTGTAGCGGCGACAGGCGGACGACCGCTCGCGGAGCGGCATCGAGCTCGGGGCCGTACACGTCGAAATGGGTCATCGGCTGCCACCCGATCAGCTCGGTGCCGTTGGTCCAGTTCTCATAGATCCCGCCCCACAAGTAATAGCGCCCGCTCGGTAGGGGCAGGGACTGGACCTCGCACTGGATATGGGTCTCCCCCGGTTCGAGCATCGTCTCGCGACCAGGGTTGATCAGGAAGATCGGCGTCGCGGCTCCCTCGCTCACACCGAGGTAGACCCAAGCTCGGTGCCGCTGCTCTGAGTGGATTGTGAAGCTCACGCTGAGCGGACCCCCGGTACTCGGAAGTCCCCCGTCTGGTGCGCTCGCCTGCAGGTCCCGGAGCTTCAGAAGGCCTTCGATCTCGATCCTGGAGTCCGACGCCTCCCCCTCCACTGCCGCCCGGTAAGCGGCGAGCACGTCCCGGACCGGACCCATCGCCTGAACCGTCCCGTGGTGGATCCAGACTCCATTGGCGCAGGAGGCTTCGACGGCGGCAAGGTCGTGTGAGACGAACATCAGCGTCGCACCCTCGGCCAGCACGGTCCGAATGCGATCCAGGCAGCGCTGCTGGAAGGTCGCGTCCCCCACCGCGAGGACCTCGTCGACCAGCAGAACGTCGGGCCGGAGGAACGCCGCGACCCCGAACCCGAGCCGCATCTGCATCCCGGACGAGTAGTACTTGACCTGCCGGTCGATCGCGGGCTGGAGCTCGGCGAACTCGACGATCTCGTCGAAGCGCTTGGCGACGTCGCGCCGCTTGAGGCCCATGATCGAGCCCGTCAGGAAGACGTTCTCGCGCCCCGTCAAGAGCGGCGAGATCCCGGCGCGAACCTCGATCAGCGCACCGACACGACCGGCTACGCGAATCTCGCCGGCGGTCGGGTACATGACCCGCGAGAGGCACTTCAGCAGCGTCGATTTGCCGGCCCCGTTGGCGCCAACGAGGGCCCACGACTCGCCGGGCGCAGCACGAATGTTGATATCTCGTAGCGCCCAGCGATGGCTCGGGCGCGAGCGCCCCCGCACGCGGTCACGCGCCCGTGCGAGCTGGTCCTGCAGGTAGGTCGGGCGATCGTCGCTGCGAAAGCGCTTCCAGACCTCGGTGGCATCGATCGTCCCGATCGGTGGTGCGCTCATCGATCTCGCCGCCTAGGCCACGTCGGCGATGCCGGTCTCGAGCCGCTTGAACAGAAAGAACCCGGCTAGAAGGACCACGAATGAGCTGGCGGTACCGACCGCGAACATCGACCAGTCCGGTGGGACTCCCTGCAGCAGCACGCGCCGGAAGCCATCGATCACGGGCACCAGAGGATTGAGCGCCGACCAGACCAGGAGCAGTGAGGGGGACGTCACGAGCTTGTTCGGTGGGTAGATCACGGGTGTCGCGAACAGACCGAGCTGGATTATCAGCGGCAGCACCAGTCGGAGGTCACGCATGAACACGAGGATCGCCGAGACGGCCAGCGTCACGCCGAGCGTGAACGCCATCAGGGGGATCATCAGCAGTGGGATGTAGTACGCCTCAGCCGTGGGGGCGAAGCCCTCGAGGGGAAACAGCACCAGCAGCACCAGGCTCGCGATCACCGCGTCGAGCATCGCATCGATGATCGACGCGATCGGGAACACCTCGCGCGGGCAATAGAGCTTGTTGAGCAGCCCGACGTTCGAGACGAGGCTCATTCCCCCGCTGGTCACGCAGGTAGAGAAGAACGTCCACGGGATCAGACCGATGTAGGAGCCGAGCACATACGGAATCCCGTGACCGAATTGGATTCCGGTGGTCACCTTCGTGAACACGAGCGTGAACGCGATCATCATCACCACCGGGGTGATGACGGCCCACGCGATGCCGAGGACCGCCTGTTTATATCGCACGCGAAGATCCCGCTCGGCAAGCGTCACGATCAGCTCGCGGAAATGCCAGAGCTCCCGGATCGCGCTGGTCAGCGAGACCCTGCGACGGAACCAGATCTCGCTTCGAGGCTCGTCTGACTGCGGCGCGGGGACCCGCACCGATTCTCTGACGGCGGCCGACGCGGCCTCATTGACGACCGCCTGCCCCGCCTGCCCGACGCTAGTTCCCTCTAGCACGATTCCATGGTAACGAGTCGATGCGCCCGCGAGTCGCGGTCGCCACAGAGCTGGGCCTGCGAGCCTCGGTAGGAGCCGCAGCACACCGTATATCGTCATGCGCCTGGCCCCGGGGGCAGCCTCCAAGCCGGGCCAAGAAACTAGGCATGCCAGAGCTCTCGGCCGTGATCCTCACCTACCGCGAGTACGACTGCTACCAGTCTGTGCTCGCCGATCTGCTGGCGCAGGGAATGCCCGCGCAGGACGTCTGTGTGGTGCACAACCCAGTCAGGGCTGGCGATCGCGCGGTTGACCTCACACCGCCGGTGACCGTGATCCGGATGCCCGGCAATGCGGGCTATGCCGGCGGAATGAACGAGGGGATGCGTCTGGCGTTGAATCGGGGGGCGGAGTGGATCTGGCTTCTGACCCACGACGTCCGGCTGCGACCCGGCGCGCTCGAGGCGATGCTCGCCGCTGCACGCGAGCAACCCGATTGTGGGGCGCTGGGACCGCTGCTGATCAATGCCGGCACCGATGTCGTTTTCTCGCTCGGCGGGGAGCGAACACGCTGGGGGGTGCCGTACAACGCGGGCTTTGGAACTCGCTGGCAGGACGCACCATCGCAGCCGGGCTCGACCCGGTCGTGTGCATGGCTGGATGGGTCGTCGATCATGCTCCGAGCGCGGGCCCTGCGCGAGATCGGGCTCTATGACACGGCGATGTTCGGCTATGCGGAGGACGCCGAGCTGTGCCTGCGCCTCGAGCGCGCGGGCTGGTCGGTGCAGGTCGTGGAGGACGCGGTCGCCGAGCAGACCGCGGGCGCCTCCTCCCGACCGGGAGCCGTCGCGTTCCTGCTGGCACGCAACAAGTTGCGCTACGCGCGCGCCGCCGCCGGGCGTCGGGCGATCGCGCCCACGCTGATCGGAGCGGCGCGCGAATCGGTCCACTTCTTACGCCTCGCAATCACCGGCCCCGAGCGGCGCACCGCCGCAATCCGGTGCTTCGCTACCTGGGTTGGGGTGGCCGCATTCGTGTGCGGGCGTGGCGGGCCGCCTCCGCGCTGGTTGCCCGGCAGAGGCGACATGAGGAGCGACGATCAGTCGCCGGGTGGTGCGTAGACGAACGGCAGCTCGTCGGCGATCTCGCGCAGACGAGGCGCTGAGCGGTCCCGCTGGGAGGGCTGCAACGTCGCTAGAGGCAGCGGCCAGTCGATTTTCAGGTCGGGATCGTTATAGGCGATGCCGCGCTCGGTGGCTGGGGAGTAATAGTTGGTCTGCTTGTAGAGCACGTCAGCCACCTCGCTGAGGACACAGAATCCGTGGGCGAAGCCAATCGGGCAGTAGGCGATCCTCATGTTGTCCTCCGTCAGCTCGAAGCCCTCCCACTGACCGAAAGTCGGAGACCCCCGGCGGAGATCGACCACCGCGTCCCAGATCGCACCCCGCGCGCAGCGCACGAGCTTGGCGGCGCCATCGCCGATCTGGAAGTGCATCCCGCGAACGATCCCGTGGCGGGAGCGGGAGTGGTTGTCCTGCACCATGTCCTCGTGGATCCCGAGCTCAGCGAAGGCGGACTGGCGATACGTCTCGCAGAAGAAGCCGCGCTCGTCTCCGATCACCCGCGGCTGGAGCAGCAGGGGCCCGTCAAGGCTGGTGGTGAGCCGCTCCATTGAGGCCGGGACGGTACACGCCGAACCAGGGACTCATCCACCCAGCGCATCTCAGGGTGCATAACGCGTCCAATGGGCGTAGCCCCAGGCGCGCTTGTCGCTCCATCCTCCCCTGGCGTGGATAACATGGCACGCACGCTCTCAGATGCGGCGATTGTCGCGCTGTGCACATTGAAGGGAGCTAAACGCGGCTTTGCGCCACCAGATTAGGGCGTATAAACGCTCATCGCGATGTATCATTCCTGTGCTCGCTCGCGGGATGCGGGCTCGGATGCCTAGCGAGCGGGGCTTTGGACGACCTAAGTAAGGAAGGGCAGCTCTAAATTGTTCGACCGGCTCGCAGGGGAGCGCGACGGGTCCTGGTATCTGACGGCGCTGGCCAGGCGCTGGTGGGTGATCCTGCTCGCGGCGGTGATCGCCGCTGGGTTCGGGTACATCCTGTCCTCGCGCCAGACCAAGAAGTACACCGCCACTGCCGCGCTGCAGCTAACCAGCACCTCCCGGCTGGACCCCTTCCTGGCCGGCGCCCAGCAGGTCGTCGACACGGGCGTCGACCCGACCCGACTGGCTGCCACTGAAGCGGCACTCCTGTCGCTGTCGACGGTAGCCCAAGACGCCGCGCGGTCCCTGCACCTCCCGACTGGACGGGTGGCCTCGGGCGTGTCCGTCGGCTCCGACGCCACTTCGGACGTGGTTCCGATCACGGCCACCGACCCGAGCCCGAGACTTGCGGCAGCGATCGCGAACGCATACGTCTCGGCGTACATCCAGTTCCGCAAGCAGATCGCGGTCGACACGCTTCAGAACGCCAACCACTTGATCTCCGTCAAGCTGGCGGCGATCCCCGCCGCAAAGCAGGGCGGCCCGATTGCCCAGAAGCTGCTTACCGAGCAGAACCAGATCCAGATCCTCACGGCCGCACAGACAGGCGACGCGGCCCAGGTCGAGTTCGCCACCCCGCCAACCTCCCCCACATCACCCAACCCCAAGCGCGACGGGATCCTCGGCCTCCTGCTCGGGCTGCTTCTCGGCAGCGGGCTTGTGGCGGTGCTCGAGCGGCGTGACCGCCGCGTGAAGAGCCCCGAGGAGGTCGAGCAGGTCTACGGCGTCCCGGTGATCGGCATGATCCCCGAGTCAGGGGTCCTTCGCTCCGGGGCGGTTCCGACGCCCCGCGACGAAGAGGCGTTCCTGATGATCCGCGCCCAGCTGCGGTACTTCGACGTCGACCGCGACATTCAGGTGGTGATGGTTAGCTCCGCGGAGAGCGGGGAGGGCAAGACAATCGTCGCCCTGAATCTCGCCCGTGCCGCAGCTCGCGCCGACGGCAAGCGAGCGCTCCTGATCGAGTCGGACATGCGCCGCCCGAGCCTCACCCGACTGATCGGCCGCGAGTCGGTTGCCGGTCTCGCCGAGCTGCTCAGCCATTCGCAGGACCTCCACGCCGGTCTGCGCGAGCTTGTCGTCACGCCCGACCAGGTCGTACACAGCGAGCGCCCGGTGCACCTCGACATCCTGCTGGCCGGCTCGGTTCCGCCGAATCCGGCCGAGCTGCTCGAGAGCAGGAGAATGATCGAGCTGCTCGATGCCGCGGCATCGATGTACGACATCGTGGT
>JALYZY010000229.1 GCA_030948665.1 Actinomycetota bacterium
GGCCAACGCGGCCGACGTCGACGACGCCGTTCGCGCCGCCCGAGCCGCCTTCGAGGGACCCTGGTCGCGGATGTCGGGGGCCGAACGGGGCAAGTACCTGTTCCGGATCGCGCGCGCCGTCCAGGAACGCGGCCGGGAGCTCGCCGTGCTCGAAAGCCTCGACAACGGCAAGCCGATCCGCGAATCGCGCGACGTCGACATCCCGACCGCGGCCGCGCACTTCTTCTACTACGCCGGGTGGGCGGACAAGCTGGGCTACGCCGGGCTCGGTCCGTCGCCGCGACCGCTCGGCGTGGCCGGCCAGATCATCCCGTGGAACTTCCCCCTGTTGATGGCGGCCTGGAAGATCGCGCCGGCCCTGGCCTGCGGCAACACCGTGGTGCTGAAACCCGCGGAGACGACGCCGCTGACCGCCCTGCTGCTGGCCGAGATCATCGCCGAGGCCGGCCTCCCGCCGGGCGTGGTCAACGTGCTGGCCGGCGGGCCCGAGGTCGGGCAGGCCATCGTCGATCACGACGGCGTGGACAAGATCGCCTTCACCGGGTCCACCGAGGTCGGGAAGTCGATCCAGCGCGCGGTCGCCGCCCGCGGCACCCGGCTCACGCTCGAGCTCGGCGGCAAGGCGGCCAACATCGTGTTCGACGACGCCCCGATCGACCAGGCTGTCGAGGGGATCGTCAACGGGATCTTCTTCAACCAGGGCCAGGTCTGCTGCGCCGGCTCGCGGCTGCTGGTGCAAGAGTCGATCGCGGACGAGCTGAACGAGGCCCTGCGGCGGCGTCTCGGCACCCTGCGCGTCGGCGATCCGCTGGACAAGAACACCGACGTGGGCGCGATCAACTCGGCTGAGCAACTCGAGCGGATCGAGGTGCTGGTCGCGGCGGGGGAGGAGGAGGGCGCAATGCGGCGGTCGATCGCGTGCGAGCTCCCAGAGCGCGGCTATTGGTTCGCGCCGACGCTGTTCACCGAGGTCGCCCCGGCGCACCGGATAGCGGTCGAGGAGATCTTCGGGCCGGTGGTGTCCGTGCTCACCTTCCGCACCCAGGCCGAGGCGATCGAGAAGGCCAACAACTCTCGCTATGGCCTGGCCGCCGGGATCTGGACCGACAAGGGATCGAAAGCGTTCGAGGTGGCCAGCGCGCTCAGGGCGGGCGTGGTCTGGCAGAACACCTATAACCACTTCGACCCCACCGCCGCGTTCGGCGGCTATAAGGAGTCGGGCTTCGGACGCGAGGGCGGTCCCGCGGGCCTTCGCCCCTATCTGCGAATCGTGCGATGACCCGGCTGGCGGTCCGCAAGACCTACAAGCTGTGGATCGGCGGCGCCTTCGTGCGCTCGGAATCTGGTCGCTACGACCACGCGAGCACCACTCCACAGGACGGCGAGCACGGTCAGATGGTCAACGTCCCTCGAGCCTCCCGCAAGGACGTCCGCGACGCCGTGGCGGCCGCGCGCAACGCCGCCGGGCCGTGGTCGGCCAGGACCGCCTACAACCGTGGCCAGATCCTCTACCGCGCGGCCGAGGCGCTCGAGTCAAGGGCCGGTCAGCTGGCCCAGAGCACGACCCACGGGGAGATCGACGCGGCGGTCGACGTGCTCGTGCACTACGCCGGCTGGACCGACAAGTTCCAGGCGGTGCTCGGCGGGATCAACCCGGTCGCGGCGCCATTTCTGTCTTTCTCGGTACCCGAGCCGACCGGAGTGGTGGGAGTAATCGCGCCCGACGAGC
Organism: Actinomycetota bacterium; assembly: GCA_030948665.1. Classification (GTDB taxonomy): domain Bacteria; phylum Actinomycetota; class Thermoleophilia; order Solirubrobacterales; family Solirubrobacteraceae; genus Palsa-465. The sequence continues at coordinate 1,730 of JALYZY010000229.1, forward strand.
CCGAGCTGCTGGGCTTGGTCGCGGAGCTGGCGCCGGCGCTCGCGACCGGTAGCACGGTGGTGGCGATCCTTTCGCCGTCGCGCCCGCTTGCGGGCCTCGATCTGGCCGAGGTGTTGGGTGTCTCCGACTTTCCCGCCGGAGTCGTCAACCTGCTCTCGGGCCGTCGGGACGAGCTCGCCAAGGCCTTGGCCGGGCATCGGGACCTGAACGCGATCGTCGATGCCGGAGGGGACGCCGAGCTATCCGCCGAGCTTGATCGGCTGTCCGCAGAGACGATCAAGCGAGTGCGGCACAGCGACGGCGCGGCGAGCTATGAGGCTGCTGTGGCCGACGCGCTATCGCGGATCGAGGCGGTCACGGAGCTCAAGACTGCCTGGCATCCGGTCGGCGCGTAGCCTGGGTGCGCCGTCTCCCCGTCCGCGTCGCCTTTCGACGTGAGGTGAAGAGTCTCCCGGCCGGCGTCATCTTTCGACGTGCGGCGAAGAGTCTCCAGGCCCGCGTCATCTACGACGTGCGGCGAGGATCCTGTGCAGCAGCGCGGCCGCTTCGTCGGGGGCCTCGGTCATTCGCTCCCAGGTGATCCTGACGGTCTGAATGCCGGCGGCGAGCAGTGTCGCGTCTCGATAGCGATCGCTTTCAAACGCCCCGCGGTCGTGGTGAAAGCGATAGCCGTCGAGCTCGACGATGACGCGCTCCTCGGGAAACCAGGCGTCGACCTCGTAGCCCTCGAACCGGACGTTCACTGCCGGCGCGGGAAGCTCATAGTGCGTGGCGAACCGCTTGAACGCGTCCTCGAACCGCGACCGCGTCGGCGCCTCGCCGGTGACCAGCCGCTCGAGCCGCGCGACCCCGGGCACCCGTGCCGATCGAGCCAGCAGCTCGGCCAACGCGCCCAACTGCAAGTACCCCGCCAGCCGCCCATCGTTGACCGCGCGCATCAGCGCAGCGTCGGTCAACCCAGGCGCGATGTCGAGCAACGTCCGTGCCGGGCTCGTGATGTGAATCCCATCCTGAGTCGTGACATCCGCCGGCGCGAGGGTGCCAGAGCGGTGAACCCGGATCCCCGGTCGGCGGCGAAGCGAAGGCACCATCACCTCCGGCGGCCCTGAGTAGCTGTCGAGCATCTTCCAGAGCACCGCCGCCGAACGATGGCTGAGAGCCGCGGCCGGACCGCACGCCAGCACCGCCGCCGCCGCGCGCGCGAGCGGCGTCGTAGGCAGATGGCCAACCGCGTACACCCCCAGATGGACAGGGATCAGCCGTCCAGTGACGACGCGATAGTGGATCGCCCTCGGGCCAACGCCGAGGGCGAGCAGTTGCTGGCGGGTGATGTAGCCGTGCTGCCGTCGAGCCACGGCAGCGATTGCAGCGTCGTGTGATCGATCCGTTCCCACTATTGGGACAGATCGAACACACGCCCGGTTCCACCCCCCTCGTGCGCGCTCGCGACCGCCCGAACCGCCAACGACCGCCCGAAGCGCCAACGACCGCCCGAACCGCCAACAACCGGCCCGAACCGCCAACGACCGCGCGAAGCGCTGATGACCGCCCGAAGCGCTAACGACCGCCCGGCGTACTAGCCCCAGGCGTCGAGAGCGCGCCCTGCAGCCGTAGTACCCGGCGCAGGATTGCCAGTGACGACGCATAGGTCGAATCCATGCCGTAGTAGCTCAGCCCGCGCGCCCCAAGGGTCCGGGCCTGCGTGTATGGCGTGTCAGAGGCGTAGTGGATGATCCCCAGGTCGATCGGCAGCTTCGAGAAGTTGACCGCCTCACCGACCGGGTGTCGTTCCGCGTCGGCGATCTCGTAGACCGCATCGCAGAACGGACCGGCCTCCATCTCCACGACCGTGTACGCCTCGCGGGAGTAGAAGTCGAGATAGGAGCGGTTCTGCAGGAACGTGCTCTTGACTGTGACAGCGCGCTGATTGTCGAGCCCGGTGCCGAATCGCAGGTCGGCGGCCAGGTCACCGACGGTGAACGCGTTGTCGAGCCAATAGGTGGAGTTCGAGTGCTCGTCGTGGACGACGCTCGAGATCATCACGTCGCCGACGTCGGCGTTCAGGGTCGCCGCCTTGCCGAGGATGTACACCCCGCGCAGCGCCGCGCGATCGACCGCAACCTCGCGCAGGATGTTGTAAGCGGCCACCCCGAGCGGATAGTCGATGTTGACGATCACCGCGTTGCTGGCGGCCAGCGCCTCGTAGTCGACCTCGCCGACGCGCGGGTCAAGTCCCTCCGGCCGCAGCGCGGCGAGCGGAATGATCTGGGCAGGCACCCGCAGCGCAGTCTTGCTGCGCAGGTGCGTCACCCCGCTGGCCTGCTCGGCGGCGCGGCGCTCGGCGGTTCCCTCCGCTCCCCGTTCGGTGAAATATTGACGGGCCGTGAAGTACAGAAAGTTCTCCCACGAGCCTTCAGCGTGCCCCTCGCGGAACGCCGCCAGCTCCTGACGCAGGATGTCCTGCTCGTCAAGGGTCTCGACGAATTCCACCAGCTCCGCCTCCCGCTGCCGGGCTACGGGCGTGACGATGTTCACGAGGCTATGGGTGTTCGAGCTGACGAAGTACAGGGGCCGCTCAGCGAGCCCTTCCACGGCCAGTTCCGCGCTCACCGGCGCCCACCAGCGCCTGGTCATCCGCGCGTAACCGGTGTGGGTCCCTCCGAGCATGCGCATGCGCAGCGACATCCGCTGTCGCGCGATCAGCGCGAGCCGCTCCGCGAAGCGGCTACCCCAGGCCTCGCGCAGCCGCCCCCAGTCATCGGGGCTGCCGCCGAGCTGACGTGCGCACTCGTCCACTGAGGGCTCTTTCTCGCCGGCCTCGTGCGGCCACCCGGCCGCGCGCTGGTGAACGCGGATCTTGTTCCACTCGATCTGGAAGGCCACCAGCGTCGGCACCAGGTCGTCGACGTCCGAGGCGCTCGCCAGCAGGACGGCGAGCGTTCCGGCCCCGTTGTCATACCAGTGCCGTCGTCTCGCCGGCGCCTCGGCTTCCTGCCAGGTTTCGACCGGCAGCCCAGCCGCGGTAAGCCCTTCCACGTCCTGTCCCATCACCACCAGGTGGGCCCCGATGATCCCATCGGGCAAGCGCCGGATCGCGTAGATGAACGCCCCGAGATCGAGCTCGTCGCTCGCCGCGAGCGGGTGAAGGCTCGATCCCATCGCCCGGTGCGAGGACTCGAGCACGCGCAGCTGGGTCTCCCCGCTCGAGCGCAGCAGCGTCGTGTACGTCCGCTGGTAGAGCTCGACCTCATCGCTGAGGGTGGAGCCCCCCTCGTGGGAGCTGGCCAGGGCAAGTCGGGCTACAGCCATCTTCAGCTACTCCTTCACGTACGGGATGCCGTCCGACGCCGGCGCGCGCGAGCGCCCGATGACCCCGGCGACCGCGATCAGCGTGAGCACGTAGGGCAGCGCCTGGAACAGCGTTCCCAGCGTCGGGTTGGGCTGCGAGAGCCGATCGGCCAGCGCACTACCCAATCCGAACAGCAATGTCGCCCACAGCGCGCCCCACGGCTTCCACTTACCGAAGATCATCGCCGCCAGGGCGATGAAACCACGGCCTTCTGTCATGTTGTTGCTGAACGAGCCGACGAACGCGACCGACAGGTACGCGCCACCGAGCGCCGCGAGCATCCCGGATGCAACAACGGCGAAATAGCGGATCCGCAGCACCGGCAAACCGACGGTGTCCGCGGCGCGCGGCTTCTCGCCGACCGAGCGCAGTCGCAGGCCCCAGGTGGTCCTGAACAGGAAGAAGGTGAGCGCCGGCACCAGCGCGAGCCCCAGCCACGTCATCAGATTGGCGTCGCCGATCGCGGCGCCGATGAAGCCGACGTGCTGGATCAACGGCAGCTTGACGTTCGGCACCTGCGAGACGCTTCCGGGAGTCCCGTTGGGACCGTAGTGCTGGGTGAAGAAGTAGCCGGTGATGCCGAGGGCGAGGAAGTTGATCCCGGTGCCGCTGACGATCTGGTTGGCGCGCAGGTGAATCGAGAACACCGCGTGCACGAGCGCCAACAGGCCGCCCGCGAGCATCGCGACGAGCAGCCCGAGTACCCAGGAGCCGAGCACGTCCGCGGCGTAGATGCCGAAGAACGCGCCCATCAGCATCATGCCCTCGAGTCCGATGTTGATCACGCCGCTGCGCTCTGAGATGACCCCGCCGAGTGCGGCGAACAGCAGCGGGGTCGCATAGCGCAGCGTGGCGGCGAACAACGCCGACCAGGTGAACACCGACTCGAGGGTCGCGATCGACGACTGGGATGAGCCATACGCGCCTGCGATCGCGAGCCACGCGACAACGATCGCGCCGATCCCGAGCTTGCGCTCGCCGCCGACGGCCGCCGTCGCCCCGGCTGCGACGGCCACGATCGCCATCACGATCGACGGCACGGTGGTGCGCACCTCGATCGGCGGCAGCGTGATCACCCAGGCCAGCGCCCCGACGATCAGGCCGCCGATGCCGAGCTGCTTG
>JALYZY010000232.1 GCA_030948665.1 Actinomycetota bacterium
GCGTCGCCTGCGATCCTCGCGCCGGTACCGCAGAAGCTGTGTTCGAGTGCGCGGCAAATATCGCTTGTGTCGGCGCCGAGCCGCTCGGGCTGACCAACTGCCTGAACTTCGGCAACCCCGAGAAGCCGCATGTCGCCTGGCAGCTGACGGAGGCTGTCGAGGGCCTCGCGGCGGCGTGCGAGGAGCTCGGAATCCCGGTGGTGGGCGGAAATGTCTCGCTCTATAACGAGGCGCCGAGCGGTCCAATCTTCCCCACCCCGGTCGTCGGCATCGTCGGGCGGCTGCCGGACGCGGCGCGGGCCGGACGGGTTGGGTTCGGGCGCGCCGGTGACGCGATCGCGCTGGTGGGCGAGTTCGAGCCGTCACTCGCCGGCTCGGAGCTGGCAAAGCTGCGGGGCATCCCGGCCACCGGTCCATTGCCGCCCGTGAAGGCGAGTGCGGTCCGTGACGCGCATAAGGCCGTCCGGGATGGCATCCAGAGTGAGGCGCTCCATAACGCACACGATGTCTCCGAAGGCGGCTTGGTGGTAGCCCTGGCCGAGTGCTGCATCGCCGGTGGCCTTGGCGCCGCCGTCGAGCTCCCGGAGGGCATCGATCCGTTCGCCGAGGCGCCGGGGCGAGCCTTCATCGTCTCGGGTGCGCCCGAGGCGCTGGCCGGATTCCGGGTGATCGGCCGGGTGGGGGGAGACGACCTCGAGATTGCCGGCCGATTGAAGATCGCAGTTTCCGCGCTGCGCGACGCGTACGACGCGGGACTCGCGCAGGTCCTGTAAACCCGCTGCTAGCCTGGAATTCCGGGTCCGGCCGAGGGCTCGGGCATGCTTGCAGAGAAGCGGATGTCTGCACTCAACGACCATTCAGACGGTCCTCGCCACGAGTGCGGTGTCTTTGGGATCTATGCCCCCGGACACGACGTGGCCCGCGTCGCCTACTTCGGCCTGTTCGCACTCCAGCATCGTGGCCAGGAGTCTGCGGGGATCGCGACCGCGCCGCGCGGTGGCGGGATCATGGCGATCCGCGACCAGGGGCTCGTCGCCCAGGTGTTCGACGAGCACAAACTCCGCTCGCTGGTCGGGGACATGGCGATCGGGCACGTTCGCTACTCGACGACAGGCTCCTCGCAATGGGAGAACGCGCAGCCGATCGTGCGCGACGACCGCCGCACGCTGGCCCTGGCCCATAACGGCAACCTGATCAACGCCGTCGAGCTCCACGCCGAGCTCCGCGGTCGCGAGGTGCCGTTCAGCTCCACCTCCGACTCGGAGATCATCGCCGCGCTGCTGGCCACCCATCCCGCGGAGCGGATCGAAGACGCGGTCGCCGACGTCCTGCCGCGCCTGAAGGGCGCGTTCTCGACTGTCGTGATGACCGACGAGGCGGTTGTCGCATTCCGCGATCCGCATGGTCTGCGCCCGCTGGCGCTCGGGGTGATCGAGGACCGCCTGACCGGTAGCGCCGCGTACTGCGTCGCCAGCGAATCCTGCGCGTTCGACCTGATCGGCGCGCGCTATCTGCGCGACGTCCAGCCTGGCGAGGTGCTCACGCTGACCGACCGGGGGCTAAAGACGCGTCTCGTGGCCGGCGCCGATCGCCAGGCAATGTGCGTGTTCGAGTACATCTATTTCGCGCGGCCCGATTCAAGGATGGCCGGAACGGTGCTTCAGGTGGCGCGGGCGCGGATGGGTGAGATCTTGTGGCGTGAGGCACCCGTCGAGGCCGACGTGGTGATCCCGGTGCCGGACTCCGGCAACGCCGCGGCGCGCGGGCTCGCGCGGGCGTCGGGGCTTCCGCAGGACGACGGCTTCATCAAGAACCGCTACGTGGCGCGTACCTTCATCCAGCCCGGGCAGGAGCTCCGCAGTCAGGGAGTCCGGATGAAGTTCAACCTGATCCCCGAGGTGGTGAGGGGCAAGCGCCTGATCGTCGTCGACGACTCGATCGTCCGAGGCAACACGCAGCGCCAGATCGTGGCGATGCTGCGCGAGGCCGGCGCGGCCGAGGTGCACCTGCGGATCTCCGCACCGCCGATCAAGCATCCGTGCCACTACGGCATCGACATGTCGACCCGCGAGGAGATGATCGCTCACGGTCGCAGCGTCGAGCAGGTCGCCTCCGAGCTTGGGGTCGACTCTCTGCACTACCTGTCGCTTGACGGCGTCTACGAGGCAGTGGGCGGGGCGCGGGAGAACCATTGCGACGCGTGCTTCAGTGGCGAGTATCCATTGACGGGGACCGAGGAGGCGAGCGGGAAGTTCGCGCTCGAGCCGGCACTTTGGCCCGACGGGCGTCCGCTGCCCGCCCCGCACGGGTCGGGCGTGCGCAGCCCGGTTCGTACCTGACGGCCGTCCGTCTCTCCGGCCCGCTCGCGCACCCACGCTCCTCGCCCGCGAAGGGCGGCACCGCCAGGTAGGCCGGGCGTGTGTTCGATCTGTTCCCAGGTTGGGAACGAATCGATCACCCGAGGCCTTCTGGAAGACTGCGCTGATGCCCGAGGACCATTTCGGCGGGGACGTTGCCAAGCGCTATGACCAAGCGGAGGCCGAGATGTTCGAGGCGTCTGCGGTGGAACCGGCGGTCGACTTCCTTGCCGGGCTGGCCGGTGCTGGCGCAGCGCTAGAACTTGGCATCGGCACCGGTCGGATCGCGCTTCCGCTCGCGCGACGAGGCGTGCCCGTCGCCGGCATCGACCTCTCGACGGCGATGGTCGAGAGGCTTCGCGAGAAGCCAGGCGGCTCGGAGATCACAGTCACGATCGGCGATTTCGCCACGGCCACAGTCCCGGGAAGCTTCTCCCTCGCCTATCTCGTGTTCAACACGATCATGAACTTGACCACGATGGATGAGCAGGTGGCGTGCTTCCAGAACGCGGCAGCGCATCTGTCGCCGCACGGGCGCTTCGTGATCGAGGTTGGGGTTCCGGCGCTGCAGAAGTTGCCGCCAGGCGAGGCCGTTCGCGCATTCGCGATAAGCCCCACCTACCTCGGTTTCGACGAGTACGACGTCGTCTCGCAGAAGCAGGTCTCCCATCACTACGAAGTCATCGACGGCCGGCTCGAGCTCCACTCGATGCCGTTTCGCTACGCGTGGCCGTCGGAGCTCGACTTGATGGCGCGGATCGCGGGGATGAGGCTCAGCGAGCGGTGGGGCGGCTGGAAGCGCGAACCCTTCACGAGTGCGAGCACCTCCCACATATCGGTGTGGGAGAAGCTTCCCTAGTCAATTCTCGACCGTCCTCGAGACGGCTGCCGCCTCGTCGGCTGGAGGTGTCTCTCTCGACCCGGTTCTAGCGGGGGCGCTCAAGCACCGGCACGGCAGGCCGACAACCCTGAAGATCACTAGAGAGCTTCTCGCCAACCCTGCGCTGCGCGAGCCCACCACCTAGACAGAATCGCGCGGCCGGACAATCGGACCGTTTCGTAGACCCGCCGGGGCCGGCGCTATCGTCGTCCGCCCTCATGGACCCTCGGGGCGAACTGGAGCGAATCTTCGGCTTCCCGGCATTTCGTCCCGGGCAATCCGAGGCAGTCACGGCGGCGCTGGCCAACCGCGATGCGCTCGTGGTCATGCCCACGGGGTCGGGGAAGTCGCTCGGTTACCAGCTTCCCGCGCTGCTCCGCGATGACCTGACCCTGGTGGTCTCGCCACTTGTGTCGCTGATGCAAGACCAGGTGCAGGCACTGCGCAGGGTCGCTCCGGGGCGGGTGGAGGTGGTGAACGGCCAGCAAGGGAGCGCTGCCAACGACCAGGCGCTCGCCCGAGTGGCCACTGGCGAGACACGGCTGCTGTACGTCGCGCCCGAGCGCTTCGCAGCGCGAGGGTTCGCCCAGCGGATCGGCGTCGGCCGGGTCGGCCTGTTCGTCGTCGATGAGGCGCACTGCGTCTCGCACTGGGGCCACGACTTCCGCCCCGAGTACTTCGCGCTCGCCGACGCCGCTCGCCGGCTCGGAGCACGGGCCACGATGGCGGTCACCGCCACCGCAACCCCAGCCGTGGCTGACGACATCGTCTGCAGGCTCGCGCTTCGCAGTCCGGTTCGCGTCAGGACCGGGTTCGATCGGCCAAACCTCGATTTCGACGTGGTCCGCTGTGGCGGTGCGGTCGAGAAGCGCCGGCGTCTCGCGGAGGCGCTGAGAAAGCCCCGTGCGCTCCCCGCGATCGTCTACGTCGGAACCCGCGAGGCCAGCGAAGCGCTCGCACGACACCTGACCGGAGGCTTGTCCGAGCAGGTCCTGCCCTACCACGCGGGGCTCGACCGAGGGCTGCGGTCGGTGACCCAGGAGCGCTTCATGACGGGCGCCTGCCGGGTGGTTGTCGCGACCAACGCGTTTGGGATGGGCATCGACAAGCGCGACGTGAGGACCGTGTGCCACGCCACCGTCCCGGCGTCGCTCGAGGCCTACTACCAGGAGGCCGGGAGAGCGGGGCGCGATGGCCTGCCGGCCCGCTGTCTGCTGCTCGTGGAGAAGCGAGACAAGGGCCTGCACGTGTTCTTCATCCAGCGCTCCCGGATTCCCGAGGGTGCGTTCGAACAGGTGGCCGAGCGGCTTCGCTGGGCGGGGCTTGATGGCCGCTATGACGTGGCGGCCGCGGAGCTGTTGGCAGCCACCGGGCTCACCGGCAAGCCCCGGTCCCGGCGCGAGGACGAGCAGGAGCTGCTGCGGGCGATCGTGGGGCACCTGGCCAGAGCGGGGGTGGTGGTGCCCGAGCCCTCCTCGCCGGAGCGACTCGCCGGTCGGGTGTGCAACGACGCCGACGCGCGGGCGCTCGCCATCTGCCGAGGCTCGGCGCACGATGCCGAACGCGCTCGCTGGAGCCAATATCGGGCGATCTGGGGTTACGTCGAGAGTGCCAGCTGCCGGCGGGCCACGCTGCTCGCCCATTTCGGAGACACCGTTGCGCTCGCTCGGTCCAGTGAGTGTTGTGACGTCTGCCGGGCGTCGGCGCTGGCGGAGCGTGTCGCGTGAACGTCGCGGTCCTCGCGTCCGGCGAAGGCACCAATCTCCAGGCGCTGATCGACGAAGTACATCGCCGCGAGGGCATCGCGATAGTCGCTGTGGCCTCCGACAAACCCGGCGCGCCTGCGCTTGGACGCGCTCGCGCTGCAGGCGTTCCGACCGAGTCGTTCGCGCGGGATCGGTACGCGACTCGCGAGGATCGCGATCGGGCGATTGCGGAGTGGCTGGTTGCCCGCGGCGCCGAGCTGGTCGTTCTCGCCGGCTACACGCAGCTGGTTGGGAGCGAGTTTCTGGAGAGGTTCCCTGACCGCGTGATCAACGTCCACCCCGCGCTGCTGCCAGCCTTCCCCGGATTGCGGGCCGTGCACCGGGCAGTCGAGCACGGCGTCAAGGTGTTCGGAGTCACGGTCCACTTCGTCGATACGGGGCTGGACACAGGGCCGGTCATTTTCCAGCGTGCGGTCGAGCTTCCAGACGCGACGGATCCCAGTCAGGTTGCCGAGCGCCTGCGTCCGATCGAGCACGAGCTCCTGCCAGAGGCGGTGCGGCTGATCGCGCGTGGCGCGGTGAGGCTCGACCCTGCCAACCCGCGCAGGGTGCTCATAGACCGGTAAAGTCGCTGGCGATGGAGCAGGGCACCAAGCCCGTCACCGGCTACGAGCCGACCGCCGCCAGCGAGGTGAAGATCGCCCGCGCGCTGCTGTCTGTCTCAGACAAGACCGGGCTCGTTGAGTTCGCCCGAGGCCTTCAGGAGCTCGACATCGAGATTGTTTCGACCGGTGGTACCGCCAGGGAGCTGTCCGAAGCTGGAATCCCCGTTCGTGAGGTCTCCGACCTCACCGGGTTCCCGGAGATCATGGGCGGTCGGGTCAAGACGCTGCATCCGAAGCTCCATGCGGGTCTGCTCGCATTGCGCGACCAGCCCGAGCATCTGCGCTCCGCCGAGGAGCACGAGGTCGAGTTCATCGATCTCGTGTGCGTGAATCTCTACCCGTTCGAGCGAACCGCCGGCAGGCGCGGAGTGTCCGACGAAGAGGTGATCGAGAGCATCGATGTCGGCGGTCCGACGATGATCAGGGCGGCCGCGAAGAACTTTGCCTTCGCGGCGCCGGTCGTATCCCCCGAGAGCTACGACGCCGTGCTCGCGGAGCTGCGCGAGCTCGACCGCCAGCTATCGCCGACCACGCGAGAGAGCCTCGCCGCTGAGGCGTTCGCATACACGGCCCGCTACGACACGGCCATCGCGCGCTGGTTCCAGGAGAAGCGTGAGGACTTCCCGCCGTTGATGGTGCGCGCATTCGAACGGGTGCTCGAGCTGCCCTACGGCGAGAACCCCCATCAGCGCGCGGCGTACTACGCGCAGGTCGGCGCACGCACCCATGTCCTTTCGATGGTCGCTCAGCTCGGCGGTAGGCCGCTGTCGTTCAACAACCTGCTCGACCTCGATGCGGGACGGCTGCTGCTCGGCGAATTCCAAGTGCCGGCGTGCGTGATCGTCAAGCACAATAACCCGTGCGGCGTCGCGCTCGGCACCACCGCGCTCGAGGCCTACCAGCGGGCGTTCGCCTGCGATCCCATGTCCGCTTACGGTGGCGTCATCTGCCTGAACCGGCGGGTCGACCGAGAGCTCGCGGACCTGCTTGTGGGGCAATTCGTCGAGGTGCTGTTCGCGAAGGGCTACGACGACGACGCGCTCGACGTGCTCTCCGACAAGCCGAATACTCGGCTTCTCGACGACCGCGAGCGGCGCTCGCCGAATTTGATCGAGCCGCACCTGCGCCAGGTCGTGGGCGGGATGCTCGTTCAGGATCGCGACGCCGACCTCGAAGAGCGGATCGACATGCAGGTCGTCAGTAAGCGCCGGCCGACCGAGGGAGAGTGGAGCGAGCTGCTGTTCGCCTGGAAGGTCGCAAAGCACGTGCGTTCCAACGCGATCGTGCTCACGCGCGAGCTGGTGACAGTGGGGATTGGGGCCGGACAGATGAGCCGTGTCGACTCGGTGCGCCTGGCGATCGAGAAGGCGCGCTCCGATCTGACGGGCGCGGTCATGGCCTCCGACGCGTTCTTCCCGTTCGCCGATGGCCCTCAGCGTGCGATCGATGCCGGGATCAAAGCGATCATCCAGCCCGGCGGCTCGGTCCGGGATCCCGACGTGGTCGCGGCGATCGACGCCGCGAACGGCGTGATGGTGTTCACCAAGCGCCGCCATTTCCGCCATTGATGGCGGAGCCGATCCGGCGACTACCCGGGGATCCGCCATCGCCGTGGGAGGGCCCGAACGGGTTCTGCCGGCTGGTCGTCGCCGGAAATCTGGTTATCACCGCGGGAACGACCTCGGTTGACCCCAACGGAGTCGTCCTCGGCCAGACGCCATACGAGCAGACCCGCGAGATCCTCGCGAAAATCGAGCGAGAGCTCGCCAGGGTGGGCGCGTCGCTTGCCGACGTGCTCCAGACGAGGATCTACGTGACCGACATCGCCCGCGCCGAGGAGATCGGTCGCGCCCACGGCGAATCGTTCTCACAAGCTCCCCCCGCGATGACCATGGTCGAGGTGGGTGCCCTGATCGACCCGAGGATGCTGGTCGAGATCGAGGCGGTTGCGATGCTGCGCTGACTTGACTCGCAGCCGAACCCATTGATCGATGGAGCGGATGCGATCATGACGATCGGCCGCCGTAGCTCAGCTGGCAGAGCAGCGGACTTTTAATCCGAAGGTCGTGGGTTCGATCCCCACCGGCGGCATCAGAAAAGCCCAGCACACAGGCGATTCTGACCGGGACGCGGTTCCGCGGAACCGAAGTATGTCCCCAAAATGCCCCGAGATCTGCGTAGGAAATGCGCGTGAGCGCGTTTCGTCCTCCCACGGGCCATGTCTTTCGGGTCGAGCGTGCGCGGCGGCCCGTCTGGTACGCGAAGTACCGGCTGCCTGACAGTCGGCAGGTTCAGCAGAGGCTCGGGCCTGCTTGGACCGACCGGGGTAGGCCGCCCGTTGGCTGGTTCACCAAGCCCACGGCGGAGGCCTGGCTCCGCGATGTGCTCGACGAGGCGCGTCGCGGGACGCTCCCTGGGTCGTGA
>JALYZY010000003.1 GCA_030948665.1 Actinomycetota bacterium
TGTTGTGCCCGAGGACGATTGCCACGCGCGATCAGCTCCCGCGGTAGGTCGAGTAGCCGAACGGGCTGATCAGCAGTGGCACGTGGTAGTGCTCAGCGTCGCCAGCGACGACAAAGTCGATCGACACCTCGGGATAGAAGGTCGATAACGCGGCGGTATCGAAGGTGATCCGGTGCGCCCCGGCCTGCGTGCGCTCGACGACCCGTAGGCGACCATCGGCGTCCGTGATCCCGCGCCCAATCACCGCACCGTCGCGCGACAAGGTGACCGGCACCCCTGCCGCCGGCCGACCGTGGGCCGTGTCGAGGACATGGGTCGAGATCGAGCTCACGCCGGAATGGTCCCCGACAGTCCGTCCAGCCGCCCCCAGGCGATCTTGAAGATCTCGCCCAGCGCGGTGGCGATCTCCTGCTCATGCGAGTTGCCCAGACGCTCGCGCCCCCACGAGACAATCGACTCGGGTGTGTGCTCGCGTACGCAGACGACCAGGGGGAACCCGAATCGCTCGCGGTACGCGGCGTTCAGCGCCCGCAGCTCGGCGAGCTCGCCAGTCCCGAGCCGATGGATCCCGACCGTCGCCTGCTCGCGAGCCGAATCGGGGGTGAGCTCCTCGGCGCCCGCCACCCGCGCGCCGAGCTCGGGGTGGGCACGGATCAGCGCCAGCTGACGCTCGCGCGGGGCGGCGCGTACAACCGACGCCATCGCAGCGTGAAGCTGATCCAGATCAGCGAACGGCCCCTGCGCCCAGGCCTGAGAAGCCACCCACGGCGAGTGCTCGAACACCCCGCTTACGTCCTCCCAGCTCAAGTCCAACGCGCTCACTCCAGCCCCACAATGTGCTCCGGACGTACCGGAATCCGCTGGAGTGCCCGTCCGGTCGCCGCGCGCAGCGCACTTGCGACTGCCGGGGGCGTCGAGATGTTGGGCGGCTCGCCCACGCCCTTGAGCCCGTACGGCGCGGTCGGATCGGCATGCTCGAGGATCTCGATCCGCATTGGGGGCATGTCGAGCATCGTCGGCAGCAGGTAGTCGGTGAACGATGGGTTGAGCACCTTGCCGTCGCGAATCTGGATCTCCTCGAGCAGCGCCAGACCGAGGCCCTGGGCGCTGCCGCCCTCGATCTGACCCTCGAGCGCCTCGGGGTTCATCGCCTTGCCGACCTCCTGGGCGGTGGCGAGCTCGACCACGCGCACGAGGCCGAGCTCGAGGTCGACGTCGACCACTGCGCGATGGGCCGAGAAGGCGTACTGGACGTGGGCGTCACCCTGGCCATCGGCGTCGAGCGGCTGGGTCGGGGGGTGGCGCCACTCGACGGTCTCCTCGACGTCGTCGTCTCCGAGCAGCACGACCAGCTCGGCCGCTGTCAGCTCACGCGGATCGACGCCCAACCGCTCTCGTACCGCTTCGCACGCCGCCTTGACCGCGCCGCCGGTGACATAGGTCTGCCGCGAGGCGGAGCTCGAGCCGGCCGAGCCCACCCGGGTGTCGGGCGTCAGCACTCTGACCCGCTCGACCCCGAGCTCAGTGCGGGCGATCTGCGCCTGGACGGTGTCGATCCCCTGTCCGACGTCGACCGCCGCCGTGTGGACTTCGACCAGCGGCTCGCCATCCTCGATGCACACGCGCACGCGCGCGGTCGAGTAGTCGTCGAAGCCCTCGGAGAAGCCGATGTTCTTGATCCCGACCGCGAAGCCGACGCCGCGCCTGACGTCCTCGCCATGGGTGGTGTTAGAGACGCCGCCGGGGAGCTCGCGAGCGTCGCGCGGCCCGAGGTCGGGTGGCAGCGGCATCGCTTTGACCCGCTGGAGCAGCTCCGCGACCGGCGCCGGCGCCGGAACGATCTGACCTGTCGGCATCCTGTGGCCCGGCTCCAGAGCATTGGCGATCCGCAGGTCGACGGGGTCGATCTCCAGCGCCGCCGCGAGCTTGTCCATCTGGGCCTCGTAGGCGAATGCGGTCTGCACGGCGCCGAAACCACGCATCGCCCCGCATGGAGGGTTGTTCGTATAAGCGACGTACGAGTCAATCGCGGCGTTCGGCACCTTGTATGGCCCGCAGGCGAAGCAGGCGGCGTTCGAGCACACCGCGGTCGAGCTCGAAGCGTACGCCCCGCCATCGAGCAGGATCCGCGCCCGCACGTAAACCAGCCGGCCTTCGCGTGTGACCCCGTGCTCGTAGCGCATCGTGCACGGATGACGGTGCACGTGGCCGAAGAACGACTCCTCGCGGCTGTAGACGATCCGGACCGGCCGGTTCGTGTGCAGCGCCAGCATGCAGGCGTGAATCTGCATCGACAGGTCCTCGCGTCCCCCGAACGCGCCGCCGACGCCGCCCAACGTCAGGCGCACGTCTTCGCGCGGCAGGCCCAGGCAGTCTGCGAGCTGATCGCGGTCGACGTGCAGCCACTGGGTCGCGATGTACAGGTCGATGCCGCCCCCGCCGTCGGGGACGGCGAGGCCTGATTCGGGGCCGAGGAATGCCTGGTCCTGCATCCCGACTGTGTAGTCGCCGGTGACCACCACCTCGGCGGTCGCATCCGGATCGCCGTGATTGATCCGGAGGTGGCGCAGCACGTTGCCGGACTCGTGCAGCGGCTCTGCGCCGGGCTCGATCGCCCGCTCGGGATCGGTCAGCGGCTCGAGCACGGCGTAGTCGACCACTACCGCGTCGAGCGCGCGCCGGGCGGTCTCGGGCGTATCCGCGGCGGCGATCGCGACGGGCTCCCCCTGGTAGCGAACGTGATCGAAGGCGAGGACCGGCTGATCGCGGATCTCCATCCCGTAAAGCTTGCTGCCGGGCACGTCCTCGTGGGTCAGCACGGCGCGCACTCCGGGCATCGCCACCGCGCGCGAGATGTCGATGCGGTGGATCGCGGCCCGCGGGTGGGGGCTGCGTAGCGTGGCGCCGTACAGCATCCCGTCGGCGCGCATGTCCGAGGAGTAGATGAACTCGCCCTTGACCTTTGGAATCGCGTCGATGCGGGTGGTCGTGGTGCCGACCCGGTTGGGGCGCTGGACCGGTGCCGGAGTGCGCTCGCGGGGGATCGCCGGCGGCGGCGCAGGGATCGTCGGCGTGCTCATAAGGACGGCACCGTGCGCTCGGCGAGGCGGCGGCTGGCCCGCTCGATGTCAATTGCCACCTGCGCCTCGTCAGCGGTACGCAGCTCCCCATCCTCCACGACAGCTCGGCCGCCCACGAGCAGCAGCTCCACCTCACGTGGAGGTCCGAGGACGAGCGCGGCGACAGGATCCTCAATGCCCGCTCCCGCCAGGTCGTCGATCCGCCACAGCGCGATGTCTGCGAGCTTGCCCGGCTCGAGCGAGCCGAGCTCGGCCTCCCGACCGAGGCAGCGGGCGCCGTCGATCGTGGCGCGCGCGAGGGCGTCGCGGGCGCTCAGCGCTGCCGGGCCGCCGGCGAGCCGGTGCTCGCCACCCGGACCCTCGCCGACCGCGGTGATCCTGTCGTTCTCGATCACGATGTGGCCGTCGCGATACTCGGTGCCGGCGCCATCGACCGTGGCAATCGCGCAGCCCTCGAGGATCAGCGTCTCGCCCGGAGCCTGCGTGTCGCGTCGCGCCTCGCCGCCGAAGGTCATGCCGCGAGCCTCGCCGCCGCCAGGCGTACCGCGTCGAGGATCTTCTCGTAGCCGGTGCAGCGGCACAGGTTGCCGGCCAGAGCTTCGCGGATCTCCGGGTCGGTTGGCCGGGGATTCCGGGCGAGCAGATCATGGCTCGCGACGATCAGCCCAGGTGTGCAGAAGCCGCACTGGACGGCGCCGGTCTCGACGAACGCCCGCTGCACCTCGTGCAGGGCCTCGCCGTCCGCGATGCCCTCGACCGTTCGCACCTCGCGCCCTTCCGCCTGGGCGGCAAGCACCAGACACGAGCACACGAGGACCCCGTCGAGGTAGACCGAGCAGGAGCCGCACTCGCCCTGCTCGCACGCGTTCTTAGAGCCGGCCAGCTCGAGGTGCTCGCGCAGCGCCGTGAGCAGGCTCTCCCCCTCCCAGACTCCGTCAACCTCCTGGGGCGTCCCGTTCACGACCAGGTTCAGGCGCACCGGTGCTCCTCCCATGCCCAGCTGAGCGTCCTCACTGCCAGCACTCCGAGCGCGTGGTGGCGATAGCGAGCCGTGCCGCGCACGTCGTCGATCGGCCGCGCCGCAGCCTCTACGAGCGCGCCGAACTCGCGCGCGGCAGCGTCGGGCAGCGGCGCCGCTGCGTCCCAGTCGAGCGTCGCGCCGATGAACTCCTCGGCCTCAATCGGCCGGATCGGGGTCGGGCCCGCCGAGCCGATGCAGGCGCTCACGCGCCGATCCTCGGGCCACAGCGACAGCGCCAGCGAGCAGACGGCGATCACCATCGCGTTGCGCGTCCCGACCTTGGAGAACTGCTGCGGCCCGCTCGCGACCGGCAGCACAAAATCGGCGATCAGCTCGTGAGCCGAGAGCGCGTTCTTCTTTGGCCCGGTGATGAACTCGGCCACGGGGACCTGGCGCACGCCGTGCGTCGAGGCGACGGTCACGACCGCGTCGGAGGCGAACAGCGGCGGCAGGGCATCGCCGGCCGGCGAGGCGGTGGCGAGGTTGCCGCCGATCGTGGCCCGGTTTCGGATCTGCGGCGAGCCGACCGTGCGGGAGGCGATCCTGAGCCCTGTCAGCTGCTCACCGAGCTCGGCGATCAGCCGCGTGTAGGTGACACCCGCGCCGATTCGGATGTGCCCGTTCTCGGGCGACCAGTCGGCCAGCTCTGGCACCCGCGTGAGGTCGAGGATTGCTTCGGGCCGCCGGCGGTCGAAGTTCACGTCGACCATCAGGTCGGTCCCACCGGCGATCGGCACCGCATCCGGGTGCGCGGCCTTCATCTCGAGCGCCTCGCGCCAGGTGCCGGGCTGGAGGACGATCATTGACGCGGAACTATATTTCTGGCCCCTTGGCGGCACCCATCCTCAGAAGTATGAGCAGCATCGATGCCGCCGAATTGGTGCTGGCGCGTTGCGACGAGCTGGCGCGCTGCACCGAGGAGCCCGGGCGCCTGACGCGCCGGTTTGCGACGCCGGCGTTGCGCGAGGCCAGCGAGATGGTGGCAAGCTGGATGCGTCAGGCGGGGATGACCGCCCGCCGCGACGCGATCGGCAACGTCGTGGGCCGCCGGGAGGGGGGCGCCCGCACGCTCCTGCTCGGCTCGCACCTCGACACCGTGCCCAACGCCGGGCGCTTCGACGGACCGCTCGGAGTGCTCGTCGCGCTCGCGGCGGTCCAGGCCGCAGAGGACTTGCCGTTCGCGCTCGAGGTGTACGGATTCGTCGACGAGGAGGGCACGCGCTACGCCACCTCGTACCTCGGCAGTCGCGTGGTCGCGGGCCGCTTCGATCGGGCGGTACTGAAGCGCCTCGACGCCGATGGCGTGGCGCTGGCCGACGCGCTACGGGCCTTCGGTGGCGACCCCGACGGACTCTCCGCGTCCCGGCGCACCCCCGACGACCTGATCGGGTACTGCGAGGTGCACATCGAGCAGGGTCCGGTGCTCGAGACGCGCGGCACGCCGCTCGGAGTGGTCACCGGCATCGCCGGACAGTCAGGCGTGGCCGTGGACTTCGTTGGCGCTGCGGGCCACGCCGGCACGGTACCGATGGCGCTGCGCCGAGACGCCCTGGTCGCCGCGGCCGGGTTCGTGCTCGCGGTCGAGGACGTCGGACGCTCGGGCGACGAGCTGGTCGCCACGGTCGGCAAGCTGTCGGTGCAGCCGGGCGCGCACAACGTGATCCCCGGCGCCGCGACTCTGTCGGTCGACGTTCGCCATCTCGAGGACGCGGTCCTTATGGACGCTGTCGAGCGTCTGCACGAGCGGGCAACCGAGATCGCGCAGGCTCGCCGCGTCGGTCTTCGGTGGCAGGTGCGGCACACGCCCGCGGTCGCCTGCGATCCCGGACTCACCGCGTTGCTGGCCCAGGCGGTCGGCTCCGGCGCGGTGCGGTTGCCCAGCGGCGCGGGCCATGACGCAGCGATGATGGCGTCGATCTGCCCGGTGGCGATGCTGTTCGTCCGCTGCGCGGACGGGATCAGCCACCACCCCGATGAGTCGGTGAGCGTCGAGGATGTAGCCGCGGCGATCGACGCCACCACTCGGTTCCTGCGGCTGGTTGCCCCGCCCGCCCCGCTCTTGCAGCCGGATCGTTGACCTACGACCTCCTGATTCGCGGCGGGACCGTGGTGGCGCCCGGGACGGCGCCCCGGAAGCTCGACATCGGCGTTGGCGATGGTGTGATCGAGGAGCTCGGCCAGGAGTTGCCCGGGACGGCACGCGAGGAGATCGACGCTCGTGGCCTGCACGTCCTGCCGGGGGCGGTCGACGCGCACGTGCACCTCAACGACCCCGGCCGCACGTCATGGGAGGGGATCGAGACCGGCACGCGTGCGCTTGCGGCCGGCGGGACGACGAGCGCGATCGACATGCCACTGAACAGCCAACCGCCGGTGGTGGATGGGGCCGCGTTCGACGCCAAGCGCGAGTGCGTCGAGCGCCTGGCGGCTGTCGACCTGGCGCTGTGGGGCGGGCTGGTACCCGGCCACCTCGACGACATGGAGGAGCTAGCGGCGCGGGGCGTGGTCGGCTTCAAGGCGTTCATGTCGGCGAGTGGGATCGACGAGTTCCCGCGCTCGGACGACCTGACGCTATACGAGGGCATGGCACGCGCCGCCGCGCTCGGGTTGCCGGTGGCGGTGCACGCCGAGAACGAGACGATCACCGCGGCGCTGGCCGCCCGGGCGCGCGCGAGCGACAGGCACTCGGTGCGCGACTACCTCGCCTCCCGGCCGGCTGTGGCCGAGATAGAGGCGATTGGCCGGGCGATCGCGCTAGCGCAGGACACAGGATGCGCGCTTCACGTCGTCCACGTCTCGACCGGCCGCGGCGTCGCGCTCGTGACCGAAGCCCGCGACCGCGGTGTCGACGTGACGTGCGAAACCTGCCCGCACTACCTGGTGCTGACCGACGAGGACTCTGAGCGGCTGGGCGCGATCGCGAAGTGCGCTCCGCCGCTGCGGCCTCATGACGAGGTCGAGGCGCTGTGGAGGGCGCTTGCGCGCGGCGAGCTGCCGATCGTCGCGACCGACCACTCACCGGCGCCACCCGAGCTCAAACGCGGCGAGGACGCCTTCGAGTGGTGGGGAGGTATTTCGGGCGCACAGACGCTGCTCGCGCTGCTCCTCACCGAGGGCTACCACGGCCGCGGGCGGCCGCTTGAGTTGATCGCGTCGGTGACCTCGACGAACCCGGCGCGTCGCTTCCGTCTGTCAGGCAAGGGGAGCGTCGCCGTCGGGGCCGATGCCGACCTGGTGCTCGTTGATCTGGATGCTGAGCGCCGGCTCGCTGCAGAAGAGCTGGAATACCGACACAAGCACAGCCCGTTCGTGGGACGGTCGCTGCGCGCGCGCGTCGTGCGGACGCTCGTGCGCGGCGGCGCCAGTCGCGGGCGGCTGCTAAAGCCCGCACCCACCGATCCGGAGGAACGCCCATGACCACACTGTCGATCGTCGCCGGCCCCTATCGCTTTCGGGCGCAGATGGAGGAAGAGCGCGCGCCCAAGACGTGCGCATTCTTCCGCGGCGCTCTCCCGTTCAAGCAGAAGGTCATCCACGTCCGCTGGAGCGGCGAGTCGACCTGGATCCCGCTTGGCGACCTCGAGGTCGGTGTCGAGTTCGAGAACCACACGAGCCACCCGGCGCCGGGCCAGATCCTGCTCTACCCCGGGGGTATCAGCGAGACTGAGATCCTGCTGCCGTACGGCGGCTGCACGTTCTCGAGCGTCGTCGGCCAGCTCGCGGGCAACCACTTTCTAACCATCGTCGAGGGAACCGAGAGCCTCAGGCCGCTCGGCGAGCTGACGCTCTGGCAGGGGGCCCAGGAGATCGTCTTCGACCTCGATTGATCGCTCGGCGCAACGCTCCGTCGTCCGCGCACGCCGGTGCGCTCGCTCCGGCGGAACCATGGCCACGAAGGGTGGTCGCGGCAAACCGGGTATTGCCTTTCTGACATGCCGCTGATGCTTACCTTCGACGATGGGCCGGACCCGGTTTGGACGCCCAGGCTGCTCGACGTCCTCGCGGACGGCGCTGCTCGGGCGACGTTCTTCCCGATCGCCTTCCGGGCGGCGGCTCAGCCCGAGCTGATCGCTCGAATGCGCGCCGAGGGCCACCGAGTCGGATTGCATTGCCATGAGCACGCTCGCCATTCCCTGCGCTCGGCCGCCTGGGGCCGGGAGGACGCCGCCCACGCGCTGACCCAACTCGCCAGCGTGGGCGTCAAGCCCACGCTGTGGCGGACGCCCTGGGGCGACACCGCAGGCTGGACAAAGCCGCTCGCCCGGGAGCACGGACTCACCCTCGTTCCCTGGACGGTCGACACGCACGACTGGCGCGGGGACTCGGCGGAGACGATGTTCCAGTCCACGGTCGGCGGCTTGCGCTCCGGGGCGATCGTGCTGGCCCATGACGGCGTCGGACCGGGGGCGTTACGGGCGCACGCGCGGGAGACAATCGAGTACACCTCCCGGGTGATCGCGCACGCGCAGGCCGAGAAGCTTGAACTCGAGGCGGTGGCATGAGCGCGATTCCGGGCGCGCCGGCGATCGAGCTTGCTGACGCTCTCATTCAGATAGCCGCTGGCGCGGCCGAGCGGGACAGCGAGCCGGCGCCCGCTTTCCCGGACGGCCCGATGATGCTACTTGAGCAGTCCGGGGCCCTCCGGTGGAACGCCTTCCCCGGAACGAAGAGGCCGCCGGCGGCGGAGGAGCTCCGGCTCGTCCGTCGGGTCGCCGCCGCGGACGGGTCCGTGGGCCGTATCTTCGACGGTCATCTCAACGCGCTCGAGCGTCTGGCCGTGCAGGCACCGCCCGACGTCCGCGACCGCGAGCTCGCCGCCGCGGTGGCCGGACGGCTGCGGGCCGGGGTCTGGGGCGGCAATCCTGTCCCCGGGGAGGGCCCAGCGGCGGCAATCCGCCCGATTCGAAGCGGGGAGGTGCTCCGCGGCGTGAAGACGTTCTGCTCAGGCGCGGGAGGGCTGAGCCGTGCACTCATCCTGGCTCGAGACGGCGAGGGACCGCCGGCTGCAGTGTGGGTTGATGTCGCCGACCGCCAGCACGTGGAGATCGATCCTGGCTGGTACCGGTCCCATGGTCTCCGCGCCTCGGTGTCGCATCGCGTGGTCTTCCACGACGCGCCGATCATCACCCGCTTGGGCGAGCCTGGCTCGCTCTCCGCGCACCCATGGTTCTCTCGCGATGCCCTCCGTACGGCAGCGAGCTGGGCCGGCATGGCCGACGCGGCGGTGAGCGGCGCGCTCGACGAGCTCTCCCAGCGCCCCCGGCAGGGGGAGCTCGAGGGGCTGGCCGTCGGCCGGATCCTCACCGCCCAACGGACGATCGATGTGTGGATGGGTCACGCCGCCGCGGCGATGGACTGCGGCAGCGACGATCTCCCGAACGTGGCGCTGCACGGGCGGGCCGCGATCTCCGACGCCTGCCGCCTCCTACTCGACGAAGCGGCGCGGGCGTGCGGGTCGAGGCCGTTCGCGCGCGCGGACGCGCTTGACCGGGCGCGCCGCGACCTTGAGGTCTTTCTCCTCCAGCACCGTCTCGACCCGCTGCTCGCGCGCGCCGGGCAGGCGGCTCTCGACGAGCGCTGACATGCCGCGGATGTCGCTTGACGATTTCGAGGCCCGGTACCAGGCCGATTCAGACCCGTGGGGCTACAGGAGCAGCCCATATGAGCGCGCGAAGTATCAGGCCACGATCGAGTCCTGCGGGCCCGGACCATTCACGAACGCGCTCGAACTTGGGGCCTCGATTGGTGTGTTCAGTGCCCTGCTGGCGCCCCGCTGCGACACGCTGGCCACGATCGACGCCGCCCCTACAGCCGTGCGGGAGGCCCGCCGCCGGCTTGCCCAGTTTGACAACGTTCAGGTCATCGAGGGCACGATCCCCGCTGCGATCCCCGACGGCCCCTACGACCTGGTGATCGCCTCGGAGATCCTCTACTACCTAACCGCCGAAGAGCTGAACGCAACCCTGGCTCGTTTGCACGATGTCCTGACCGGCCGGCTTGTCGCCGTGCATTGGCGCCCCCATGGAGCCGAACGGCCACTGACCGCGCAACAGGTTCACCAGACGCTGAGGCGTCAGTCGTGGCTTGTGCAGCGCGAGCGTGCTGACACCGACGACTACCTGCTCGCCGTGCTGGAGCGCCGATGACTGAGACGCTCGAGCTGATGGTGCTGGGCGGCGGACCGGCGGGACTGGCCGCGGCCCGCGCGTACCGGGACGCCGGCGGGCAAGGGGAGGTGGCCATGGTCAGCGACGAGCATCGGGTGCCGTACAACCGCCCGCCGCTGACTAAGGAATTGCTCCGCCGCGAAATGGACGAGGAGGACCTCCCGATCGAGTCAGAGGCGTGGCTGGGCGAGCAGCGCGTCGCGTTGATCAGCGGACGCGCCGTCACTCTCGACGCTGACCGCCGGATTGTCGTGCTCTCAGGCGGACGCGAGATCAGCTACGGCAGCTGCGTCCTGGCCACAGGCGCTGAACCGACTCGAATCCCGGTGCCCGGCGCCGACCATCCCCGTGTGCGGGTAATCCGTACGCTCGATCACGTGCGCGAGCTGACGACGCGGCTCGACGACGGGGACCCCGTCGTCGTCATCGGCTCGGGCTTCATCGGGTGCGAGGTCGCCGCCTCGCTCAGGCGCCGCGGGCAGCCGGTGACGCTCATCTCGGACGAATCAGCGCCGAACTCCAGCCGGTTGGGGTCCGAGCCGGCGGGCCGCATTCGGCGCTGGCTGACCGACGAAGGGGTCACGCTTCATCTCGGCGTCGCGGTCGACCGGATCGATCATCACGACGAGGTCGTCTCGGCGCAGGCCGGCGACGTTCGCGCCAGTGGCTCGCTGATCGTCATGGCCGGTGGCGTGGCGCCGCGGGTTGAGCTGGCTGTCGCGGCGGGGATCGAGCTCGAGAACGGCGCCGTACCCGCGGACGCTCATCAGCGCACCGCCAAGGACGGCCTGTTCGCGGCCGGTGACGTGGCCTTTACCGAGAATGCGACCGCGGGGCGGGCGCTCCGCGTCGAGCACTGGGGCGACGCGCTCGGTCAGGGCGAAGTCGCGGGTCGGAACGCTGCCGGCCAAGCCTCGGAGTGGGACGCAGTACCAGGCTTCTGGTCAATGATCGGCGAGCACACGCTCAAGTACGCCGCTTGGGGAGACGGCTTTGACCAGACGCGGCTCGAGGAGCATGGCGATGGCGCCTTCACTTCGTGGTACGGGCTCGGTGGAAAGATCGTCGGGGTACTCACCCACGAACGCGACGAGGACTACGAGCGCGGCCGTGAGCTCATCGCGCAGGGGGCGCCGTGGCGCTGAGTGCAGTGGTAGTGATTCCCGCGCGCGACGAGGAGGCCCGCATCGGCGCTTGTCTGGCCGCCCTCGCCGCGCAGACAGTCAGGCTGGGCGCCTTCGAGACGATCGTGGTACTCGATGCCTGCACTGATGCCACGGCTGCCGTCGCCGAGCGCACGGCGCTCGCCCTGGGGCTGCCGCTGAGACTCATCGAGGGCCCTGGTGAGGGCAGCGGTGCCGCGCGCCGCATCGGCATGGATCTCGCCGCCGAGCGCCTGCTGGAGTGCGGGCGGCCCGACGGCCTGATCGCCTCCACTGACGCGGACACTCAACCAGCCCAGACGTGGCTCGAGCGCCAACTCGATCACGTTGGGATGGGCGCTGAAGTGATCGCCGGCATTGTCGAGCTTGACCCCGAGGAGGCGATGGCGCTTCCGGCAGGCGCGCTTCGTCGCCGCGAGCGCGACGCTGCCGAGCGCCTGCAGCGGGTCCGAGAACTCGAGCCTTGCGCCGAGCATCACCACTTCGCGGGCGCGTCGCTCGGCGTCACGGCTGCCGCCTACCGGTCGGTCGGAGGACTCGAGCCGGTAATGGCTCTCGAAGACGTCGCTTTCGCTACCCGGCTTGGCGAGCATGGCATCTCGATTCTCCGGCCCGCGAATGTGAGGGTGCGCACCTCGGCCCGGCGCGCCGGGCGGGCGCGCCGCGGGCTGTCCGTCGACCTCGAGATCTCGAGCTGGCTGGAACGCCGACGCTACGACGCGGCCAACTTCTCGCTCGCGCGGCTGCGCGAGCTAAAAGGAAGCACCTCGATCGCCGTGGTCATACCGACCAAGGAGTGCGGGCCGACGATCGCCGCGGTCCTCGAGTGCACCGTCGCGCCGTTGGTGCGCTCGGCGCTCATCGATGAGATTGTCGTGGTGGATGCCCATTCTGCGGACGGCACCGACGAGCTCGCGCGCCGCGCCGGAGCGCGCGTCGTCCAGCAGGACGAGGTGCTCCCCGATTTCGGGCCGGCGCTAGGCAAGGGCGATGCGATGTGGCGTTCGCTTGCGGTGACCGATGCCGACGTGGTGTGTTTTCTGGACGGCGACACCGCGGATCCCAATCCCCTTCATCTGCAGGGACTGATCGGGCCACTGCTCGCCGACCCGACGCTTCAGCTGGTCAAGGGAGCCTTCGAGCGGCCTCTGAGCGCCGGCGGGTTCGAGCTCGCGAATGAGGGCGGCCGGGTGACCGAACTGATGGCCCGTCCGCTGCTCAACCTCTACGAACCTCTGCTTTCGGGCTTCGTCCAGCCGTTGGCCGGCGAGTTCGCAGCGCGGCGCGGCCTGCTCGAGTCGATCCCGTTCCCGGCCGGGTACGGCGTCGAGATCGCCGTGCTGATCGACGCGCTCCGCCGACATGGGCTCGACGCGCTCGCGGAGTCCCATCTGGGCGTCCGCCATAACCGTCATCAGCCGCTGCGCTCGCTCGGCGAGATGGCCTACGCGGTACTGGCCGCGGTCGAGCGACGCACCGGGGCGGGAAGGGCGATCATCGGCGGTCACTACTTGCGGCCATGGGAGGAGAACACTGTCGTCCAGGTCATCGTTCAGGAGCGCCCCCCGCTGGCCACGGATCCCCAGCAACGGGCCTAGCCCTTAGCCTGCAGCCCGGACCACGAGCGGGCGATGTCGGCGCCGAGCCGGCAATTACCACGGACGATCTCGAGGTTGACGGCCACGCTCGCCCGGTCCGTGTGCTCGTGGATGTAGTCGAGCAGGAACGGGGTGATGTCCTTGCCGCGCACGGTGGCGTCCTGCGCTGCGTTTAGGGCGGCGGCGAGAAGGCGGTCGTGCAGGACAGGGTCGAGCTGCGCGGTTTCCGGCAGCGGGTTTGCGACCAGGATCCCGCGCGGAAGGGCGAGTTCGTCGGCAGCGTGCATCACGTCGGCGATCTCCTGGGGGGTGGTGACTGAGAAGTCGACCCTGTAGCCACTGTCGGTCAGCCAGAACCCAGGGAAGCGGTCCGTCCCGAAGACGAGCACGGTCACGCCCAACGTCTCCAGTCGCTCGAGCGTGGCGCCGATGTCGAGGATCGACTTGACGCCGCCGGAGACGACCGTGATCCGGCAGCTCCCGAGGATCCCGAGGTCGGCCGATTCGTCAAAGGTGGCGTGGGCGTTGCGGTGCACGCCTCCGATCCCGCCGGTGGCGAACACACGGATGCCGCCCTGCGAGGCGAGCAGCGCGGTGGCGGCAACTGTCGTGCCGCCGGTCGCTCCCTGTGCCATCGCCGCCGGTAGGTCTCTGGCGCTGAGCTTCAGTGCCGTCTCGGCGCCCGCCAGCCGCCGGAGCTCGTCATCCTCGAGGCCGACGTGGGCAACTCCGTCGAGCATCGCGATGGTTGCGGGAACCGCGCCGCGCTCGGCGACCGTCCGCTCGAACTCGAGCGCGGCGTCAAGGTTCTCGGGGCGCGGAAGGCCGTGGGTGATGATCGTCGATTCGAGTGCGACGACCGGCGCTCCGTTTCGGACCGCACGGGCGACCGTCTCGGAGATAACAACTCGCTGTGCGGACCTCACCGACGCCCTCCACTCGAAACCGTCGAGGTGCAGCGCGCCCCCCACCTGCCTGACGCCGCTCCGTCGCCGCGAACCCTACCGAACCCCCCCAGCGGCCCCGAGTCGCGCGAGACGTGATCATCCCGGCATGGACACCACCGTCGAGCAGCACGGCCCGCTGTCGATCTGCACGATCGGCGATCTGATCCTCGACGTCGTCGTTCTGCCAGACGGCCCGCTTGCACCGGATGCCGATACGCCCGCGACGATCCGATTTGCCGCGGGCGGTCAGGCCGCGAACGTGGCCGCATGGGCCGGTGCTCTCGGCGCCAGGAGCCGGCTGATCTGCAAGCGGGGAACCGACGTCTCGAGCGAGCTGGCCATCGCGCAGCTCGCGCGGCACGGCGTCGAGGTCCGCGGCCCCGTGGCGGCGGGCCGGGGTGGGGTGGTCGTGTCGGTTCGCGACACCAGCGGCCACCGGATGATGGCCTCGGATCGAGGCGTGGCCGCGCTGCTCGATCGGTCCGAGTTCGATCCGTCGTGGGTCCAGTCGTGTGACGTGCTGCACGTCTCGGGCTACTGCCTGTTTCACGAGCCGATGGCTGAAGCAGCCACCGAAGCCGCCAGGCACGCCCGCCGCGTGACCGTCGATCTGGCCTCGGCTCACGACATCGAGATCGTCGGCGCGTTGCGGTTCGCCGCCCGCCTAGAGGCTCTGGGCCCGGATCTCGCTTTTGCCACCGAGGCGGAGCGGGCGGCTGTACCCGCCTTCGACACCGCCTGGGTGATCAAGCTCGGCGCTCGGGGTGCGAGGTTCCCCGAAGGCCTGTATCCGGCGCCTTCAGTCGTCGCAGTCGATACCACGGGCGCCGGGGACGCCCTGGCGGCTGGATACCTTGTTGGAGGGCCCGAGCTCGCGATCCAAGCCGCGACGCGGAGCGTCGGGCTGATCGGCGCGATGCCGGACTGACTCGACGCTCCGCGCTGGCAAGACGGGCGCGCCTACTCGGCGCCGACGACCTTGACGTTGCTGCTGGCGCCCGTGGTGCGGCCGGGCCAGTGTCAGACTGATGTCATGCGCGATGCCTTCGCCCACGACGCAGTCTTGACCATGGAGCGCGATGCCGACACGCGGGCGCCCGGAGCAGCTATCACGGTGGCGTTGTGCGGACACTGGGACCACGAGCCGCCGTGCCCGCTGGCGCCGCATCACACGAGCGCGACATGGGTGGGCGCAGACCTCCACCTGCGGATCTTGTTCGCCGTAGAGCCTGCGGGGGAGGCGGAGGTTCGTCGGCGCATCGAGACGGCACTCGCCGACGGACAGCTCGTCGGACCAGACGACGAGCTCACCGGCTGGGAGCTCCACAGCAGCGGCGTCAGCACTCTGCTTCCGAGCGAGGCTGAGCACGGCCAGCGCCTCGCGCGGACTTGAGCGGCGGTCCATCCGCACGATGCGCACGTCGCTACACGCGGTCGACTCAGCGTCGCCTCGCCATAGTGCGTTAGGCGCCGCTCGATCCGACCCAGCGCGTTCCCTTGGCATGGCAGGTCGATCCGGGTGGTCACAAGCGGCCCGACTATTTCGATTAGCCGTGTGACGGACCCCCGGAGCAAGTTGTGATCTCACAGGCAAATCTCAAGACTGACCAGGAGCTGCTCGCGGAGGCGCGGGCAGGGCGAGCCGAATCGTTCGAGGTCGTTTACCGGCGCCACCATGTCGTTGTGCTGGCGTTCTTGGCCAGACGTGCGGGGCACGCGGAGCTAGCGGCCGACCTGATGGCCGAGACCTTCGCCGCCCTCCTCGTGTTGGTGCGAGATCGTTCACGGCGACTGCCGCCGGTTCCGATCGCATGGTTGCTGGTGACGGCTCGCAACTTGCTGTTCGACACCTATCGCCGTGGCGAGGTCGACAGTGCCGCGCGGCGCCGGCTGGCAATGCGGCCTGTGCTGCTGGAGGACCGCGACCTCGAGCGGATCGAGGAGATCTCAGCGGAGACGGATCTCCTCGCAGAGCTGGCGGCTGTGCTCGAGCCCGACCAGTTCGAGGCACTGAAGGCGCGCGTGCTCGACGAGCGTGACTACTCGGATATCGCCGAGGAGCTGCGGTGCTCGGAATCCGTGGTTCGCAAGCGCGTCAGCCGAGCGCTAGGACTACTCAGACGTTCAATGGAGGCGAGCGGTAATGCCTGATTTCATCGACCGACTGGGAGCCGAGCTCCTACGCGCGGCAAATGCCGGCCCGCAGGTTCCCACTGAACGCTCCTCGGCGCGCCGTCCCAGGATTCCTTCGCTGCGCTGGCGTCCGCTCGTGCTGGCGGCGGTGCTGATCATGCTCGCTGCGGCAGCGGCATTTGCGGCGAGCGCTGTGTTCACGCGCGGCACGCCGGTAGGCCCGGCGGTCCCCCCAATCCCCACGGCGTACGACGGCGCGGTAATTCCTTCGACCGTCAGGCTCCTGCCGCTGCGCGTGGCCGACCCACATGGGGGGCCCGCGTGGGGCCTTAGGATCCTGCACACCTCCCGCGGTGAGGTTTGTCTCGAGGTGGGCCGCCTCGCATATCGAAGTATCGGTGCTTTAGGGGTGGATGGCGCATTTCGAAACGACGGCCGCTTCCACCAGTTCTCAGCGCGCTATCTGGCTCCGGATGGTTGCGCGGTAGCGGACGCGCGGGGCAACGGCTACCTGTACCTCGGGATCGCTGGCTACCCGATAAGCGCAATGTATGCCGGAGCGAATCCGTCCGTGAGCGGCTGTCTTGGACGCGGCCGACATTCAACCGCGCCGTGTCCAGTCGCCGACACCCGTGACCTCTACTACGGCCTCCTGGGACCTGAAGCCGTGAGCATCACTTACCGAGCTCCATCGGGTCGGCTCATCGCGACCCCGACAGTTGGGAGCGAAGGGGCATATCTGGTGGTGATGCCGGCGAGAAAGGGTGAGGAGCAGGGCTCGGAGGTGATCGGTGCTGGCCTCGACGGAGGGGGGGCGGTGCTGGCTGTGAGCTACCGCGACGGGCACACGTGCTGGGCTTCGTTCACACACAGCTGTGGCCCGGTCGGCCTTGTGCCGGTCAGCCGAGAGCGGGTCGCGCACGCCCAGATTGCGTCGACGATCACGGTCCGGGAGCTCCCAGCCCGGTCATACTGCGCTCAGAGGGATGGTGCGGGGATTGTTCCTTGCTGGTCGCGCGTACCGCGTGGATTCATCCGCTTTCCGGCGAACCCTCCACAGCTTCTGGTCAAGGTCGGGTACACCGCACGTCGGGCGGTCAACAGCAGCAGCAGCTACTACGACGTGTCGTTTTTCTTCCCGCACAGCGCCGGCTGCGGCGGGTCCTCGATGGACGGACCAACCGAGTCCGACATCCGCGCCGGCCAGCGCATGATCGCCGCGGAGCTCGTGCCATCCAGCTGCCACGGAGTCACTCGGGTCGTGGTCAGCTACCACCCGAGCGCCCGTACCGCGAACTATTCGATCGCGCCGGGAATGGCAGACGATCGCACCGGGGTTCTCGTGGGCCGGGCCCGCTTCCGCGTGCCCTGAGAAGCGGGCCCGTCGGGTGGCGGTGGAGGTGCCCGACTCACTGCGCCCCGTGGGGGGGCTCGCGCCGATGCCGCGTCTACGGCTCCGGTTATCTGGGAGGGGAACTGCCAACGTGATTCTGGTCACCGGGTGAGCCTCGCGGCACACGGCAGGGGCGACCTTCGGCGCGTCCCAGCCGCGCCCGGCGAAGTGCCGGCACGCCCAAGGCCGAGCTCATATACGTGGAGTGACAGCCCTCTACGCGGCGACCAGTCGCGAGATGCGTTGCGCTGGAACCCAAGCCGTTGGTAGAGACGATGGGCGGAGTGCATCTCTGTGGAGGTAGAGATCGCAATCGCGTCCAACCCGTCTGCGATGGCTTTCTGTATGCAGGCCTGTACAAGCAGCGCTCCGATCCCGCCTCGTCGGACGTTCGGTGCCACCGCAAGCATCCGTAGCTCGGCTTCGGTGTCGCGTCTGATCTGGGCGTATGGCCCCTCACGCGCGAGATAGGTCACGGTCCCCAGCACCCGACCGCTCTCCGCGACCGCGACCAAGACCTCAGCCGAGCGCGCGCGATCTTGCGCGTCGCCCAGCAGCCTTGCGTATTCGGATGATGTAACTCCGTCCGCTTGGTAGGCAGCGACGCAAATCTCGCCCGCCTGGTCAAGCTCACCGGCGGCAGCGGTTCGAGCGACCACGTCCAGACCTTCCATCGAGCCGTGCTGGCTCGACCCTTTCCTGGCAGAGCCCATGACTCGGACAATAGTGGTCTGCAATGCGCGGTCGGCTAGGGTGAGAGGATGGACCACGCTGATTGGATCAGGAGCTATTGCGAGGCGTGGGAGAAGGCTGATGAGGACCTTGTTGCGTCCCTGTTCACACCGGACGCGTCCTATCGGTCGAGCCCATTCCGCGAGCCCTTTCGCGGGCAGGCGGAGATCCGCGCTTACTGGAGACGTGGGGCTGGGCACCAGCGCGAGACGCGGGTCCGGATGGGCTCACCGTTCGTCGATGGCAGACGCGTCGCGGTTGAGTGGTGGGCGACGATGATCGAGGAGGATGAGGCCGTGACGCTGCCGGGTTGTCTGATCCTGCGCTTTGCTGACGACGGAAGGTGCAGCGATCTTCGCGAGTACTGGCATCTAGAAGCGGGACGTCGCGAGCCTTTCGCTGGCTGGGGAACCAAGCGGCTCAAGCGGGACGTACCGCACCGTGCCGTCGAGGATCTACTCATCAACAGCACCGGCCTAATTACCTCCGAGGTCGTAGACCTCGGGTGAGCGGGGGGCCAAGCTAACGGGCACGATAACCCCGAGGTGAGGAGTCCCCATGAATGGTCTAACCGCAACCGTCGATACCTACCTGGCCGCGTGGAACGCTCGCGATCCCGCCCGTCGAGCCGAGCTGATCGCGGAGGTCTGGTCCGAGGCGGGTCAGCTCATCGATCCACCGCTCGCCGCCGAGGGACGCCAGGCGATCAGCGAGATGGCCGAAGCGATGCACCAGCACTATGTTGATCACCACTTCACCCGCGTCAGCGATGTCGACAGCCACCACGGCAGCCTGCGGTTCGCTTGGCAACTGGTCGGTCCCGACGGGCAGGTGACCGTGACCGGACTCGACGTGGGGGAGTTGGCTGAAGACGGCCGGCTGGCCCGCATCACGGGATTTTTCGGCGAGCTCCAGCCTCGTGACGGAGGCTGATCGGCGGGATACCGTTAGATGATGAGCTACGTGGCGGAGCGGCCCGGCGTGGGGGTACTCCTGAGAGATTGGCGAAGGCGTCGACGCATGACTCAGCTCGACTTGGCGTTCGACGCCGGAGTATCCGCCCGGCATCTGAGCTTCATCGAGACGGGCCGCTCCCGCCCGAGCGCGGAGATGATCAAGCACCTCGCCGCGGAACTCGACCTCCCGCTGCGTGAGCGCAACGAGCTCCTGCTGGCCGGGGGATACGCTCCGGCCTACGGGCAACGCTCTCTAAACGCACCCGAGATGGGACCCGTCCGAGACGCAATGGACAGTGTCCTGGCCGGCCACGAGCCCTACCCGGCGGTCGTGGTCGACCGGCATTGGGGTCTTGTCGCTGGCAACCGCGCCGTCGGGCTACTGACAGAAGGCGTGGCCGACCATCTGCTCGAACCCCCGGTCAACGTTCTCCGGTTAAGCCTGCACCCTGACGGTCTGGCTCCCCGGATCACTAACTTCGGAGAGTGGCGCGCTCACATCCTCGATCGGCTCAGGCGACAGTCGGCCGCCAGCGGTGACCCAGCATTGACAGCGCTGCACGAGGAGCTAAGGGCACTTCCAGACGGAGTCTCAGTGGAGGAACCCGACCTCGCTGCCGGGGAGATAGCCGTTCCCCTGCGTCTCCGCCATAACGGTGGGGAGTTGAGCTTTGTCAGCACGATCACCACCTTCGGCACGGCCGTGGACATCACGGTCTCGGAGCTCTCGATTGAGGCGTTCTTTCCTGCCACGGCCGGGACCGCCGAAGCGGTCCGAATCTGGGCCCGGAACATCCCCGCCTTCCCAAGCGGTTAGCGCTGGCAGGGCTCCGCATGTAACGAATCGCGCCGCTCCTCGTCCCTGGGCCACACGAACCAAGAGGACGGTGAGAGGATGAGACGGCCATGGAGGTGAAGGCGCTCGCGCAGACGCCCGAGATGCAAGTCCGCGCGGTCGATCCAGACGCTGCGCTGGTGGCGGCGGCGCGCTCGGAGCCACGCGAGTTTCTGGCGCTCTACGACCGCTACTTCGAGCGAGTGCTGGGCTACGCGAGATTGCGCATCAGGGACTCGGCGACGTGCGAGGACGTGACGAGCCAGGTGTTCACAACGGCGCTCGCTCAGCTCGGGCGTTTCCGCGGCGACGGCAGTTTCGCTGCTTGGTTATTTCAGATCGCGCGGAACGCGGTGCATGACGTCCAACGGCGACGCCCCACTGAGCGGTTGGCTGAAGAGCGGCCAGCGCCCGACCCCACTCCTGAAGAACGCGTCCTCGAACGCGAGCGCGCGGCCGAGCTGCACGCGCTGATTCGGCGCCTTCGACCTGACGAACAGCACCTGCTCGCATTGCGATACGGCGCGGGGCTGGGATTCGGGGAGATCGGCGCGATTCTCGACAGCGCGCCGGCGACGGTTCGCGTCCGCATGCACCGAATTCTCGAACAGCTACGACGGAGGTATCCCCATGACGATGCATGACGACTCGAATATGCGCTTGCTCGAACGCGACCTGGAAACGCTGGCGGAACCGCGGCCGGAGGACGAGCGCCTTCGCCTTGCCCTTCGCCGGCAGCTTGCCGCGCGGCTGGAGCCACGGCCAAGGCGCCGCCTCTCGCTGCGGATCGCCGTTGGGTCAACCGCGATGTCAGTCGCCGCCGCCGCAGCTGCGATCGTGGTGCTCGTGGGAGCGAACGGGCCGGCCGGAACGACGGCCGCGGATGCAGCGATCGTTCATCTCGCACTGAAAGCCGTGACCGCACCGGCGAACTCGATCCTGCATACGAAGGTGGTCGGTGTGCAGTACGGCTTGACGGTCGTTGGGGAGTCGTGGCAGCAGACGAGTGCGCCCTATGCCAGCCGCTACGTGAAGGGTGCGATTGGGCACCAGAGCGAGTCCGCCGACAACGGCAGGACGTCGTTCCAGTACGACCCGCAGACCAACACGATCGACGAGCGACCAGACTCATCGCGTGCGACGTTCGCGAACCCGATGGCGCAGATTCGCCAGGAGCTCGCGATCGGCCAGGCGCATTTCGTGGGGATCGCCATGATCGACGGCGCTTCGCTCTACAAGATCGATCTGCAACAGGGGCGCATCGTCTACTTCGACACGCGCCACGATCGGCCGCGCTACCTCGACAATCCCCAAGGCGATGGCACCGTGGAGCGCCTCCGGTTCGCGGCGTACGAGTATCTCCCGATGACTGAGGTCAACCGGGCGACGCTCAGCATCATTGCGCAGCACCCGAGCGCGCGGGTCGAGCACTGACCAGCAGTCGATGTGAAGCTGGCAAAGAAACCCTGAGCGCCGGTCGGGCCGTGGCACACGAATGAGGCTCAATCACGTCACCCTGCGGGTCTCGGATCTGGACCGCTCGGTGGCGTTTTACAAGCTGTTGGGGTTCAAGCAGCTCGTTGCGTCCGACGGCTACGCACGTTTCCTATGCCCCGAAGGAGACAGCACGCTGTCGATCGAGAGCCGCAGCCGAGCACCGCTCTCGGCCGGCGAAGCGATCACCGTCCACTTCGAGAGCGAGCGGTTGGACGCTCTGGTTGACGAGCTCAAGCAGCGGGGAATCGAGTTCGAGCACGAGCCCACCGACCAGAGGTACCTGTGGCGCGAGGCCACTCTTCTGGATCCGGACGGCCATCGATTGTTTCTCTATCACGCCGGTGTCAACCGGCTCGATCCGCCCTGGCGCTTGCGCTGATAGGGTCAAGCGCCCACCGCTCCGCGGATCGCGGCGATCAGCGTGAGCGCGGCCGCGCTCAGGTCGCGATGGCGCGGGTGGCACAGGGCGACCGTGCGGTGAATCAGAGGCTCGGGCGGTTCGATCCAAGTGAGCGATGGCTCGACGGCGCGCTGGGCCGCGAGCCGGCTGATGCAAGCATCGCCGAGACCAGCAGCCACCAGTCGCTGCAGCGCGAGGTTGTCATCCGTGCGGTAGACGATCTTCGGCGCGATCCCGCGGCGTCTCCACGCCTCCTCGAGCTCGAGCTGCACCGCCCAGCGGTGTGTCCACGCCACGACCTCAGCGCCGTCGAGAAGATCGAAGCTGACGTGCTCGGCGCTGACCAGCGGGCTGTCGCGGCGGGTGAGGATGATCCAGGCGTCCTCGAACAGCGTGATCGCGCGGACCCGATCGTCGGGGGGTGGATTGACGGTCAGGCCGAGGTCCAGGCGGCCTGTCGCCAGGAGCTCGTTGACCGTGGTGGCCTCGTCGATCTCGGTGAGGATGACCTCGACCGCGCCTCGCTCCTCCCGTAGCGCTCTGAGCGCGGTCGGCAGCAGCTCGCTGCCGGCGGTCTGAAAGACGCCCACTCGTAACGCCGCGCGGCGACCCAGGGCGGCGGCCCGGACCTCGACCTCGAGCGTCTCCAGGTCCGCGATCACGCGCCGCGCATGCCGGTAGGCCGCCTCGCCCGCAGGGGTCAGCGCGATCCGCGCGCGGCCTCCGGGGCGGGTGAACAGGGAGGTCCCCAGGTCCCGCTCGAGCCCGGCGATGTGATGCGAGATCGCCGATTGCGTGTAGCCGAGCATGACGCCGGCTCGGCGGAAGGACCCGGTGTCGGAGGCTGCAACGAGTGACCTCAGCCAGCGAAGGTCGAGGTCTCTAATGATCGAAGATGAAGATCGTTCTGACATCAGATTCGCGTGTTACGAGTAGTGAACGGCATCGTAATGTAGATACCAGATGTCTTTCGCCAGATTCCACCGCCGAAGCAGCCGGACTGCCGATCCGGACTCGAGCCGCGCCGTGGCCCGACTGGGCGGCCTCCTGTACGTGCTATTCGCGCTGGCCGCCGTGGCTCAGAGCATGGTCATCCCGCTGCTTCCTCGTCTCGGACGGGCCTACGGCCTCTCTCCTTCCGAGGCGGCGCTCCTGGTCGCACTTCCGAGCCTCGGCACACTCGCGGTGTCGATCCCGGCCGGCGTGCTGGCCGATCGGCATGGACCGCGGCGCGTCACGATCGCCGCGGGTGCGCTGCTGTTCGGCTCGACGGCCATCGAGGCACTTCCATCGCTCACGTGTCTGCTCCTCGGCCGCCTGGGCGTGGGGCTGTCGTTCGGGATCGTGTGGACGACGGGAGTGGCCTGGCTCTCCCAGGCGCAATCCGACGGGGGCTCGCCACGGATCGGGGCACTGGTGACAAGCTCGGCGGTCGGACTCGTGACGGGACCGGCCGTTGGCGGGGTATTCGCTCAGGTCGCCGGCCTTGCGGCGCCTTTCGCGCTGATAGGCGCGCTGCTCGGGGCGGTCTTTGCCCTACTCTGCACCGCGCCTGCGCCGTGCAAACGCCAGGCGGCGGAGCCGCTGGCTGTGCGCCGGATCGTGCGGACGATCTCGGAGCAGCCCGGCGTGCTCGCCGGTGCGGCTGCGCTCGGCGTTGCCGGCGCGGTGACCGGTGCCGTTCAGCTGTTGATTCCGACCGCGCTGCATCGCCATGGCATATCCAGCGGCGGGATTGGTCTCGCCTTCTCGCTCACCGCCGGGCTCTACATCGGGGTCAGCGGCCTGGTCCTCCGTCAGGGCCACAGACTGATCACGCGGAAAATCACGACCACCGGAGCGCTGGCCCTCGCGCTATCGCCGTTGCCCGCGGTGACCAGCACACAGCCGGCTGCACTGATTGCCGCGCTGATGTTGTGCACGATCCCGCGCGCCCTGGTCAGCACCATCGCTTATCCGCTTGCTACGGGCGACGGCGCGCGCGCTGGCATCCGCGACGGCGCCGTGCTTGGCGTGATGAACTCGATTTGGGCGGGTGGAATGGTCGTCGCCCCGCTACTTGCAGGCGCCGTCGACCAAGCGGCAGGCCCGCGGTCGGCGTATCTCGTCGCGATCGTGCCCTGTGTGCTCGTATCGGTCTGGCTGCTTGCCCGGGACCGCCGGCAGGGCGCCGTCCCGACTATCGCCTGACGAGTGCTATCGGTTGACCGCGGTGCCTTCGTGTTGCCAGCGTCGATCCGTGCGCGTCAGCTCGCGGAAGCCGTGGGCAGTGAGAAACGAGTGACGGTCATGCTCCTCGGGCCACACATACGCGAGGACGCGTTCGATACGACCAAGGCGCAGCCAGTCGGCCGCAGCTACAAGTAGATAGACCGCAGTCTCAGTCCACGGACGTGAGGCGCTCACGTGGAGGTTGCCGATATCGGCCCAAGCGCGGAACTGCTGACGTGTCCCTGCCTGCGTCGCGTCGGTGTCGACCTCGATGTAGCCGACCGTCTCATCGCCAAGCACGACCGTGAAGCGCGTGCCGCAGTCTCCGACCGAGCGTCGCACAGTGGCTCCTGGGATCGGCAGCGGCGCCGAGGCGGGGAGCTCGTCTATTCCGGCCACGAGAATCACCTCCGTCTTACCGCGCTGCACGAATCCGGACGCCTCGTAGAGCTTGCGGATATGTGGCCAGCACGCCGGCACGCCGTAGGTAGCGAGCGATGGCAACGATCCGTCGGCGAACCGCCGCGAGACGGCCCAACCATCCATCAGCTGCATGCATGCCGACATCACCCGCTCCCCCGCGCGTGGCTCGGCGGGGTCGCAAACCAGCCAGCGAATCTCAGCCGTATCCCGATAGTCCTCGCCGACCGATCCCTTCCCGCCATAGCGAAGGACCAGAGCGGCCGCTACGACCCGTTCCTCGAACAGGCAGACCAGTGAGCGGCGCTCCACCACCCACGGGTCGACGATTCCTTCGCTCGGCTCACGCTCGAGCTGTCCCATCACGGTGTTCACGGACAGCGCGACCCCCGGTAGCACTGCACTGACGTGCCGATTGACGAGCCCGGCGAGCTGCTCACGATCACGGCGCTCGAACGGTCGGACTTCGAAGACTGACATGGGCGAACCTCCAGCTGGCATCGCTTCAATGGATGGAGGCCGCTACCCGTGCGGTACCCGAGGCAGCCTAACAGCGCACGTTGGTACCGAAGCGCCTAGACCGAACCTCTTCCGACGATCTCGCGGTAGACCTCCGCTACTCCGGCCGCGCAAGCATCCCAGTCGAAGCGCGCGGCGAACTGCACCGCACGCGCGCTCATTTCTTGCCGTAGGTGATCGTCGGTCAGCTCACCGACCCGGGCGGCGAACGCCTCGCCATCCGGCGCGGCAAGCAAGCCCGTTCGATCCGGCTCGAAGGCCTCGACCGTCGCAGTCCCTGTCGCAGCGATGACCGGCACCCCGCGGGATTGCGCCTCGGCTATCACCAGCCCGAAGCCCTCGAGCGTGGAGGCGAATAGCAGCACATCGGCGCTGTCGTAAAGCCGCCACTTGTCTGCCTCCGACACGCGTCCGACGAATCGAACTGCGTCGCCGACACCTGCCGTCCGGGCGCGCTCGACCAGCTCCGGCCGCAGCGGGCCTTCGCCGGCGACGACGAGAGACGCCGGCACACCCCCGCGCCGCAAGGAGGCAAGTGTGTCAACCGCGACCGCTGGTCGTTTGCGAGCCTCGAGCCGTCCCAGGTGAAGCAGCCGCAGGCCTGGCGCCGGCCACGCATCGGGCCAGCCCTCAGTGACGGGCGGTCTGGCAACTCCCTCGAGTACGACCCTGATCCGCTCAGGAGACACCCCCGCAACCACAAGTTGCGTTCGTGAGTGCTCGGAAACCGTGATGACAGCGTCCGCGCATTTGAGAATTGCCGCCTCGAGCTGTGCCCACCGCTGAGACAGGTGGTGATGGTGGATCACCACCGGGACGTGGGATCTCGCCAGCGCCCGACCAAGCAGGAGAGACGGCCCGGAGAAGCGCACCGAGTGACCCCTGAGGAGATCCACCCGCCGCCCACGCAAAAGGCTGATCACGTACGGGGCGTACACAAACGGAGCCTGGATCCAGTGCAGCCGTCGTCCACTTCGTAGCACGTCTACCTGCCACCCGCGCGGTGCCTCTCGGACGCAGTTGTCGCGCGGCAAGCCCAGAACCAGGTCAATGCCATGCGCAGGCAGCCGCTCCAGGAGCATCCGCTCGTACACCTCGCCGCCGACGTTGGAGTCAGGCCGCAGCGCGTAGTAATGAGGCCCGGCGGCGACCAGGCTCATCGCGCTTCGGTGACCTGCACGCCCCGATCGGGGCGATGGGCGCTCCCGACGGCCGCGCCCACGTGATGCACGAACAGGCCGTCACGCTCGTGACCCTCGAGCCCCAGTTCCTCGACAGCCTCGCGTATCCCCGGGTATCCATGGTGGGTGTAGTCGTCGAACACGATCAGGGCGCCGTCGGCGAGCGCCGGCTTCCACGCGTGCACCTCTCGAATCGTCGCCACGCGTTCGTGAGAGCTGTCGATGTACAGCAGCTCAACCTGCCTGCCGCCGTGCGGACCTTGGTCTCCCGGAGCGCACACGAACTGCAGCCGCCGGCGCACGGATGGGCTCACCAGCTGCAGATAGATGTCCAGCTCCGGCCGGCGCACCAGGTCGTAGCTGACGAGTGTCCGCGTTGGGTCGGCCAGCAGCAGCGAGATCGAGGTCCATCCAGTCGCGGTCCCCAGCTCCACCACCGATCGCCGGTTCTCCGCGACGCTCAGCAGCGCCGCGAGCTTCGGCGGACGGGTCGCGGACTGCCAGCTGAACTC
>JALYZY010000038.1 GCA_030948665.1 Actinomycetota bacterium
GCGCTCGATCGAGTGAGGGTCGTCGCGGCAGACACCTCGAGCGCCCCGTACGCCGGGATGAGCGGTGGCAGCAAGATCACCTACACCGTCGGGCGAGCGGTCCAGAAGGCAGCCAAGCAAGCCCGGAAGCGGCTGCTAGAAGTCGCGGCGCAGGAGCTCGAGATAGCCCCAGAGGATCTCGAGATCACCGATGGCTCAATCCAGCCGGCCGGCGTCCCGGCGAAGGCGATCCCGCTGGACCGCCTGGCCGGGAAGATCCTCAGCTTCGGCAGCAAGTACGCACCTGTCGAGGGCCATGGCCGGGTCGCGCTCGGGCAGGCGCCGCAGTCGGCAGGACACATCTCCCACGTGCGGGTCGACCGAGACACCGGCGGGGTCCAGGTGCTCGATCACGTAGTCGCCCAGGACGTCGGCCGCGCGCTCAACCCGGCGCTCGTCGAAGGCCAGATGCGCGGAGGCGCCACCCAGGGGCTCGGGTGGGCACTGTGGGAGGAAATGGTCTACGACGAACACGGTCAGCTCGCCACCGGGACGTTCGTCGACTACGGGATGCCGACGGCGAGCATCGTGCCGTACATCCAGAC
Organism: Actinomycetota bacterium; assembly: GCA_030948665.1. Lineage (GTDB taxonomy): Bacteria > Actinomycetota > Thermoleophilia > Solirubrobacterales > Solirubrobacteraceae > Palsa-465. The sequence continues at coordinate 585 of JALYZY010000038.1, forward strand.
CGAGATCGTCGAGGTTCCCGCTCCCGAAGGGCCGTTCGGAGCCAAGGGCGTCGGCGAGGCGCCCGTCGTCGCCGCACCAGCGGCTGTCGCGAACGCCGTCGCCGCGGCAACTGGCGGAGTCAGGCTGAGGCGGCTACCGATGAGTCCCGAGCGCATATGGCGTGCACTGAACGACGATTCGCAGAAGCCGGCCTGACGCTCGCCGAGGAGCCGTTTGACGGCCCTGGTGCAGCCGTTCTGTTCCCGAAGTACGTCGCAGCGATCCAGGAGCTGTATCCCGATTGGGGCCCGCAGGTCCCGCCGACGCTCACTGCTGAGGACGTCGAGCCCCCGCACGGACGCTGGCTTGTCGCCTACCGCGATGGCGAGCCCGTGGGATGCGCGGCGCTCAAGCGCCTGGACCATGATGCCGCCGAGCTCAAGCGTCTCTACGTCGTGCCCGAGGCGCGTGGCGCCGGAAACGCCAAAGCACTCATCGGCCGCCTGGAGCGAATCGCACGCGGGGCCGGTTACAGCGTGATCCGCCTCGACACAGGTTCGCGTCAGCCGCAGGCCACGGCGCTATTCCACTCAAGCGGATACGAGCCGATCAGCGACTACAACCGCAATCCCGTCGCCGCGTTCTGGTTCGAGAAACGTCTGTAACGCCCCGCTGACCGCCGGCAACGCAACACCACCCACACGATCGCGGTGAGGTCGCCGACGCTAACGGAGCTGCCCGTCTTGCCGCGCAGTTGGTGACTGACCATCGAACGTTGGTCCACTTTCCAGGTGTTCGGTCTTGTCGGGGTCTACGCTGGGAAAACTTAGGGAACCGGCACACGGCGCAAAGTTGTGCCGACGTTGGACAAACGGAATATGAGGCATCCCACCGGGGCTGCCGGCGCAAGGAGGCGACGGCAAATGGAGCAGCGATCTTCCCTCGGGAGTTCGTACGAGCGTCCAGTATTCGTCCTGATCCACAGCCCTTTTCTGGGGCCCACGAGTTGGCTTCAGGTGGCACAGGAGCTTGAGCACCGGGGCTACTGCGCGGTGGTGCCGTCGTTGCGAGGGCTGGCGGACGCCGCGGGGGCGCAGTGGCGCTACGCGGTAAGCGCCGTGCGCGCCGCGACCTCGGGCACCGACGCGCCGTTGGTGTTGGTCGCACACGGGGACGCCTGTCGAATGCTCCCGGCGATTGGTCGATCCGTGTCCCGCGAGGTTCTCGGGCTGATGTTTGTGGATGGGTGCCTTCCGCCGGAAGTCGGTCCTGGAAGGCTCGCGTCCGAACGCTTCGTTGAGCGGGTCCGGTCATTGATCCACGATGGCGCTGATCCGCGTGCGAGCTGGTTTCGCCATGAACTGCCGCGCGGGAAGGCGGGTGATGATGCGGTGCGCGCTCTGATGCATGAACGCGCACCGCGTCTGCCGCTGTCCTACTTCCACGATCGCGTGCCGATGCCGCAGGACTGGACTCAGGGCCACTGCGCGTATCTCTGTCTGAGCGACGAGACAGGAGGTGAGAGCGCCGCGCGGGCCCGCAGCTACGGCTGGCCGGTCGCCGCGATTCGCGGCGCTCACCACCTCTCGATCGTCACAGACCCCGAGGCGGTGACCGCTGTACTGCTCGACCTCGCAGGCGTGCTGAACACGCCCATTTCGCACCAGAACACCAAAGTGTCACTGGTACCAGTGGCAGCTCGGCGTGGTCGCCTCAGCGCGACTTACAGATAGCGGCTAGGACCGACAGTCGGTCGGTGTTGTAGGCCAATTGCTGGTGGAGGCTCTGGTGGATCATTGGGTGGCCGCGGCGTTCCGGGCGGTAGTGGGAGTGGCTTCGGCGCGGGCAGCGGTGTCATCAGCGGCACCTTTCACGCTCGTCTGCCGCCAGCCAACTCGCGCTCCAATGCCCTACTCGCAAGCTCACGCCGATCGATGTGATCCAGCGCGGCAACCGCGTAGCCTGCTTGGGGCCGCCGACAAGAGCCTGATCGGACGAAAGGTCCGATCACCCTGATGGATAACCACAAGCGAGTGGCCAGCGCCGTAGTCGGCACCGACGGCGGTGGTCATTAAGTAACTCTGGGCCGTAGACGCCTAGCCCCCAGCCAGGCGCCTGTACCGCGCCACCGCCAGCGGAGAGAACACGACGAGGATCGCGACGACCCAGGCGAACGCCTGCCACAGGTGGTCCGGAGAGTGCTGACCGGTCCATAGGAACCGCATCTCGTTGACGACGATCGTGAACGGGTTGACGTCGGCGAACGCGCGCAGGACCGGCGGCAATGTCTGCGACGGGACGAACGCCGAGGAGATGAACGTGAGCGGAAAGACCGCGATGAACCCGACCGAGTTGGCTGCCTCCGGCGTCGACACGAGCAGGCCGAGGAACGCGAAGACCCAGGAAAACGCGTAGCCGAAAGCGAGTGCAAGCAGAATCCCGACGATCACGTGGAGCACGCTGGTGTGAAACGAGAAGCCGATGATCAGTCCCGTCACCAGCAAGATCGTCATCGAGATCCCGTTTGTGACGACGTCCGCAGCGGTCCTACCGGCGAGCACGGCAGGGCGCGCCATGGGGAGCGAGCGGAAGCGGTCGATCAGCCCCTTCTGCATGTCCTCGTTCAGCCCGAGCGCCGTGACGAAGCCACCGAACGCGATGTTCTGAACGATGATCCCGGGGATCAGAAACTCTGCGTATGAGCCACCCGGCGTCCGGATCGCGCCACCGAAGACGTAACGGAACAGCAGCACGAACATGATTGGCTGCACCGTGAAAGCGAGCAGCAGCTCGGGCGCGCGTGGCAGGCGGATCAGATTGCGCTCGGCGATTACCAGCGTGTCGGATATCAGGCGCCTCATTCCGGCCCCTCCTCGCGTTCGGCTGACCCGTTCTCTTCGGCGGCATGCCCGGTAAGCGAGAGGAACACGTCGTCGAGGGTCGGCCGGCGGAGCGTGATGTCATCGACGCCGACACCCGCGTCGCTCAGCCGCCTGACTGCCTCGACGATTGCTCCGGTCCGCTTGCGGACGTTGACCCTGACCATCCCCTCGACGAAGCTCGGTGGCTCTTCAGACATTGCTTCTAGCGCGTGCATCGCCCGATCGGCGTCGGCCTCGTCCTCGAGGCGAACCTCGAGCCGCTCCCCGCCGACCCGGTCCTTCAGCTCATCAGATGTGCCCTCGGCGATCACCTGGCCGTGGTCGATCACGGCGATCCGGTCAGCGAGGCGGTCTGCCTCGTCGAGGTACTGCGTGGTCAGCAGCACTGTCGTGCCCTCCCCCACGAGCGTCTCGATCACGTCCCAGAGGCCGAGCCGGCTGCGGGGATCGAGGCCGGTCGTCGGCTCGTCAAGGAACAGCACCGGCGGCTTGGCGACCAGCGCGTCGGCAAGGTCTAGCCGGCGGCGCATTCCGCCCGAATACGTCTTCACGGCGCGGTGGGCGGCCTCGACAAGGTCGAAGCGCTCGAGCAGCTCCTCACCACGCGCCTTGGCGGCCGAGCGGGGCATACCGTAGAGGCGCCCCACCATCGTCAGGTTCTCGAGCCCAGTCAGGTTCTCGTCGACAGCTGCGTACTGACCCGCCAGCCCGATCTGCTGGCGGAGCTGGGCGGCCTGGCTGACGACATCCAGCCCTGCTACCTGAGCCGACCCCGAGTCGGGCCGGAGCAGCGTGGCGAGAATCCGGACCAGGGTGGTCTTGCCCGCACCGTTCGGCCCGAGCAGCCCAAGGACCGTCCCATGCGCGGCGTCGAGGTCGACGTCGCACAGCGCTCGCACGTCCCCGAACGACTTGGACACGCCGCGGACGCTGATCGCCGCGCGGCCATCGAGCGCGTTGTCGGGTCGGGCGAGGCGAGCTGTCTGGATCTCTGGAGTCATGAAAATCACACTATGCCGAAACCCGAACGGGTCCAGCCTCTGAGGTTACGAAGCTGTAGACCGAACCGGGCCCCGTTTCTCATCGCGCCCCACGGACGGCGAGGTAGCATGGCGATCTCGTGAGCGTCGAGCCGGTCGCAGCGCCTGACGCACTCGGGCGACCACACAGTGCGCCGCCCGCTTCCGTGGCGGACGTCGTCGGCGAGACGATCGCCGCCCAGGGCGTCAAGGACGCCTTCGGAATCCTCGGCAGCGGCAACCTAGTCGTCACCAACGCGCTGACCCGGGGCGCCGCCCGCTTCCACCACGCCCGCCACGAGTGCAGCGCCGTGTGCATGGCCGACGGGTACGCCCGGGTGAGCGGCCGGGTGGGGGTCGCGAGCGTTCACCAGGGCCCGGGCCTGACCAACGCGATGACCGGGATCGCGGAGGCAGCGAAGAGTCGCACGCCGTTGCTGGTCCTCGCGGGCGAGACGCCAGCGGCGGCGCTCACTTCGAACTTCAGGATCGACCAGCACGACCTGGTCGAGTCGGTAGGGGCGATCGCCGAGCGCATCCACGGCCCGAAGACAGCGGCGGACGATGCTCAGCGCGCCTATCAGCGCGCCGTGCTCGAGCGCCGCCCGGTGGTGCTGATGCTCCCGATCGACATCCAGCCGATGCCGCCGGTGCAAACCACTCCTGCGCACCCACCCCCCCCGCCCCTGCCCGCCCCCGAGCCGCCGGCCGACGCGATCGCCGCCGCGGCCGATCTGATCGCCGCAGCCAGCCGACCGGCGATCATCGGCGGACGCGGGGCTGTGCTGTCGGACGCCGGGGCCGAGCTCGAGGCGCTTGGGGCGGCCATCGGCGCGATCCTCGCGACCTCGGCTCCCGCCAACGGGCTGTTCGCGGGGCTCCCCTTCGCGCTCGGGATCTCCGGAGGGTTCGCGAGCCCGTTCGCGACTGAGCTCCTTCCCCAGGCGGACCTGGTGCTTGTGTTCGGCGCGTCGGTCAACTATTGGACGACCAAGCACGGCGCGATGATCAGCAACCGTGCCCGCGTGATCCAGGTCGACGTCGAGCCGCGAGGGATCGGACGCAACCGAACCGCCGACGTTGGGCTGATCGGGGATGCCCGCGCCACCGCCAGGCGCCTGCGCGAGGAGCTCGAGCGCCGCGGCCACACCGCCCCGGGGTTCCGCACCCCCCAACTCGCCGAGCAGATCGCCAGCCGGCGCTGGGCCGATGACCCGTACGAGGACGCCGGCACCGCCGAGTGGATCGATCCGCGGACGCTCAGCATCGCGGTCGACCGTCTACTCCCGAGAGATCGCGCTGTCGCGGTCGACTCGGGCCACTTTCTCGGCTACCCGTCGATGTATCTAACCGTCCCCGACGCGCGCTCGTGGGTCTTCCCGAACGGCTTCCAAGCGGTCGGGCTGGGGCTCGGCAACGCAATCGGAGCTGCGATCGCCCGCCCCGAGCGGCCGACGGTCGCCGCGATCGGTGACGGCGGGGCGTTCATGGCCCTCGGCGAGCTCGAGACGGCGGCGCGGCTGAAGCTGACGCTGCTGGTGCTGATCTATAACGACGCCGCGTACGGCGCCGAGGTGCACCACTTCGCGCCGCTGGGCCACGACGTCTCGCTGGTGCGTTTCCCCGACGCCGACCTTACGGCGATCGCCCGTGCCTCCGGCGCCAGGGCTGCGACGATCCGGAGCGCCGACGATCTGACGGTGATTGAGGAATGGCTGATAAACCCGCACGGCCCGCTGGTCCTCGACGCGAAGGTCAATCCCACGATCTGCGCGGAGTGGCTCGAGGAGGCGTTCCGCACAGGATGAACTGAAGGGAGCAAACGAAACATGTCAAGCATTGAAACCACCGAAGTCGGGGCCCTGCTCGACGGGATCGCATCGGGACGCGTCGAGGTCGTCGAGCTGACCCAGCCGCTCAGCGAGTCGACCCCTGTGATCAAGCTGCCGCCGCCGTTCGCCAACACGCCCGGCCTGTCCCGCGAGGAGATCAGCCACTACGACGACCGCGGGCCGGCCTGGGCCTGGTACACGCTGACGATCGGCGAGCATGTCGGGACGCATCTGGACGCGCCGATTCACTGGGTGACCGGCAAGGACGGCGACGACGTCGCCTCGATTCCGCCCACCAAGCTGGTCGGGCCCGCGTGCGTCGTCGATAAGACAGCCGAGACCGAGCAGGACCCGGGTTACCTCTTGACCGCCGCGGACCTCGAGGGCTGGGAAGCCGAGCACGGACGGATGCCCGACGGGGCATGGGTCCTCCTCAGAACTGGTTGGGGCGTCCGCGCCCAGGACGAGGCGGCATTCCTGAACGTGGGCGACTCGGGGCCGGTGACGCCGGGGCCCGACGTCGCGGCGTCGAAGTGGCTGGCGCACGAGCGTCAGATCTCGGGCTTCGGAGTTGAGACGGTCGGGATCGACGCGGGCGCAGCCGGGGGCATGGACCCGCCGTTCCCGGTGCACAACCTGCTGCTGGGCGCGGGGCGCCTCGGGCTGACCCAGCTCGCAAACCTCGACCGGCTCCCCCCCACCGGCGCGCTGATCGTCGTGGCGCCGCTGCGGCTGGTCGGCGGGACGGGGAGCCCGAGCCGGGTGCTCGCGTTCGTGCCACGCGGCTAGCGACCATACGTTGGCAGTCACGACGTCAGACCGCACACGGGCCGAGGCGCTTGACGACGCTGATCCTCTTCGCGCGTTTCGTGACCGGTTTATCTTCGCTGACGACAACGCCATCTACTTGGATGGAAACTCGCTCGGCCGGCTCCCCAAGGACACTCCCAAGCGGATCGCCGAGCTGATCGAGCGAAGCTGGGGCGAGCGGCTGATCCGCGCCTGGAGTGAGGGGTGGATGGAGCTGCCATTTGTGGTCGGCGACCGGATCGGCACCGAGCTGCTGGGGGCCGCGCCCGGGCAGGTCGCTGTCGCCGACTCCACGACGGTCTGCTTCTACAAGCTCGCCAGTGCGGCGCTCGCCGCACGCTCGGATCGAACCGAGATCGTTACCGACCGCGACAACTTCCCGACCGACCGATACGTGCTGGAGAGTCTTGCCGAGCGCTACGGGATGCGGATCCGGTGGCTCGAGGCCGATCCTACCCGCGGACCGGAGCCCGAGCAGGTTGCCGAGCTGGTCAGCGAAGAGACAGCGCTGGTGTCGTTCACCCATGTCAACTACCGCTCGGCGTTTGTCCTCGACATGGCGTCGATCACCCCGATCGCGCACGAGGCCGGAGCGCTGGCGCTCTGGGACCTGTCGCACACCGTGGGCGCGCTGCCCGCCCAGCTGGACGCGGCGGGGGCCGACCTCTCGGTTGGGTGCACCTACAAGTACCTGAACGGAGGGCCCGGAGCGCCCGCCTTCCTGTACGTCGCCCACCGGCACCAGGCGACGCTCCGCCAGCCGATTTGGGGCTGGCTTGGCCGTCGCGACGCGTTCGAAATGGCCCACGGCTACCAGCCGGCTGAGGGCATCGGCGCGATGCTCTCTGGCACCCCACCGGTGCTGGCGCTGACCGCGACGAGCGTCGGCGCCGAACTGGTCATCGAGGCTGGGATCGATGCAGTCCGCGAGAAGGCTATCCAGCTGACCGAATACACGATCGCCCTTGCCGACGAGCTGCTGGAGCCACTCGGGATGAGCGTGGGATCCCCCCGGGAGGCGAGCCGGCGCGGGGCGCACGTTGCGCTCGTGCATGCCGACGCCCGTGCACTCTCCAAGCGCCTGATCGACGACGGCGTGATCGTCGACTTCCGCACCCCCGACGTGATCCGGGTCGGGCTCTCGCCGCTGACCACCAGGTTCGTCGACGTGTGGGATGGGCTGAACAGCCTCCGTGAACTCCTCGTAGCCCGGGCGTAGGGCGAGATTCGCTGACCGCTTGGCTCGCTCGGGGAGGGGCGCCAGGCGCGGGAGCGAGGCCTGGGCATAGCTCCGTCAGTGCGGGGACCGACTGTGAGCTGTTCTTCAACGACGTCGCGGGGGGCGAACGCGACGCTCAGAGGCCGCGCACTCCAAGCACAACACCACGTCAGGCATCGCCTTCAACCGCCCGCTGGAAATTTCAGCTCCGCACGCGTCACACACTCCGTAGGTCCCCTCGTCGAGCTTGGCCAGCGCTCGGTCCGTGCGGCCCAGGCCGCGCTCTAAGGAGTCGCCAACGCCGATGTCAGTCAACCGGCTGACCGCCTCAGATGTGCCATCGCCGATTCGCTTGCCAAACCCCACAGCACTGCCACGCTCGGGACGCTTTGCTAGCACCGCCAAGCGCTCGCGCGCGCGAGCTTGACGAGCTTCGAGCTCCGCACGGACCGCATCAAGGTTCAGATCGCCATGCGACGCGGACACCTCCCTGTTCTATCAGGACGGCGTTCTTCATCCAGCTGCTTCTCAGCCGGTCGGGCTGAGATTGGAGGGTGGTAGGGTCGGCGAGAGGCGCCGGGGCCGCGCGGCGTAGCCGACTGGCCTGGTTTCCTCCCGCCGCCACCTCGAACCGTGCATGCGGTTCTCTCGCACACGGCTCTCCGACGTTCTTCACCGTCGGCATTCAGCATCCCTGGCGCCACGGCCGGTTAGGTCGTGGCGCGACGATGGTTCCGTTGAGGTTGATCAGTCCCAGCCGGTCGGGTGATTGGTTGATCGCCCACCACCCATACCCGCCGTGCTGCTTGTGGCGTTTGGTGACGAAGCCACCGGCACGCACGAGCGCGTGGTACGTGATCTTGTCGAAGGCGTGGGCGGAGTTCCCGTAGCGGAAATACCCAGCCCAGCCGTGCAGAAAGCGATTGACATCCCGCACGACCTGCTCGACCGATAGCCGCAGCCTGCTCCGGTCTGTGAGTTCACGGATCCGTTCGCGGGCGTGCGCCGTCGCCTGCCGTGAGGGCCAGCGGGCGAGGAAGCAGAGATGCCGTGAAGCGGGCGTGTTGCCGCGCACCCAGCGGTGATGGAAGCCGAGAAAATCCAGCCCCTCCCCGCCTTCGCGCAGCTCCACGATCCGCGTCTTGGCATCCTTCAGCGTGAGCCCCAGCTCCGAGAGGATTGCCCGCAACGCCTCCAACGCGCGCTCGGCCTCCTGCCGGGTCCGGCACATCACGACCACATCGTCGGCGTAACGGACCAGAACCCCGTGCCCGCGCTCAGCCCACTGTTGGTCAAGCCGATGCAGATAGACGTTGCACAGGCATGGCGAGATCACCCCGCCCTGCGGGGTTCCAGCATCGCCACGCTTGACCGCCCCGTCCTCCGTCACCCCTGCGCGCAACATCGCGCGCAACAGCTTCAGCACGTGGCGGTCGACGATCCGCTCCTCGATCGCCGACATCAACTCAGAGTGCGGGATCGCCTCGAAACAGTTTGCGACATCCGACTCCAGAACCCACCGCCTGCCGCCCCACGCCTCGTCCACGAGAACCTGGAGCGCATCGTGCGCCGAGCGCCTGGGCCTGAACCCGAACGAGCACTCGAGCATGTCAGCCTCGAAGATCGGCTCAATAGCGAGCTTCGCTGCTGCCTGCACGATCCGGTCACGGACAGCAGGAATCGAGAGTGGCCTCAACTCCTCGCGCCCGGGCTTCGGGATGAACACCCGGCGCGCGGGAAGCGGCTGCCATCTTCCTTCCTTCAGATCCGCGGCCAGGTCATCGAGCAGTCGGGTGACCCCGTACCGCTCGACATCAGCGATGGTCTGCTTGTCGATGCCGGCCGCGCCGCGGTTGGCGCGCACCAGCTCCCACGCCCGCTCCAAGACGTCCCTGCGGTAGACCTTGTCGTGGAGCGCGTGGAACCTGCGTCCGGGATCGGCTTTGGCCGCCCGGTAAAGCGTTCGCTGCAGTTCTCGGACTGAATCCTGCTTGGCGGTCCTAGCCACGATGTGGCACTCACCGGCCCTTCCCTGTGCGTGACGCATAAACGAAGCAGCGGCCCTTCCCTCACCGCGGGTTCTGTTGTCCCGTCGGCTCAAGCAGTAATACGGCCGCCTCCGACGCCCACCCGGCACACGCCCATTTCCCGGCTCACCACCAGTTATAAGACGCGTCGCTCCGACAGCACCAGCCGCAGGCCGCCGGGCCGGGGAGGGCCTCCCCAGTTCCCGCCGCCACCATCTGAACGTTCCACGCCCTCTACGCCGGGGAGTTCTTCGAGGCTGCAATCCAGGTTCTGCACCTCTTCCATGGCCTTCGCCGTGAAGGACTCGGCTCGGCACTCCCTCTCCCCCGCCCGCAGGCGGGCACACTAACGGCGCGGCAGGCTTCGCTTGACGCTGCGGACCGCTCAGTCGCTCCCCCTGAAGGGCTCTTGACGCTGGGCTTCGACCCGACCCGTTTCCAGACCGAGCCGCCAGCCTGCTACCGGGCCTCCTGGCAGCTACCCGGACGGGACTCACACCCGCAGGCGACGACGAGCTTATGTCAGATCAGGTCAAATCAAGCAACCACCTCCGACGACTGGGCGCACTCCCGTTTTCTGTGTAGGCGGGTTTGGGTGGTCAGTCGGGTAGGCGGTCTCCGAAGTGGATCTTGAACGCCAGCAGCGCTGTCGTCCAGTTCCGGGTCCTCGTCCATTGCGGAACGGCGTTGGTGATCGCGAGGTAAATCAGCTTGCGGGCGGCATCCTCGTTCGGGAAATGACCCTTGGACTTGATCGCTTTTCGCAGCTGCCGGTTCAGGGCCTCGATGGCATTTGTATCCGGTATGAAAGGCGGCAGATGCCGCTGCGTCCCTCCGACCGGATCCGGACTGTATTCGTCGTCCGGGTTGGTGAGTACGGTGCGACCGTCCGGGACGTGGGGCATCCGGGAGCAAACGCAGGCTGGCAGGCCGTTCTTATACGTTGCGCTTCGAGCGCGAGTTAGTAGTTGGCCGCCCCCGCGACTTGCCCGGATGCGCTGAGAGCGCGGATCCGTAGGTGTCGTTTGCCCGCCTGGCCTCCCAACTCGTCAATCCAGAGCTGGAGGTGAAGGGATGGGTCGCAGATGTATCGGTCTGGATGTGCATCGCGAGTTCGCGCAGATCGCGGTGTGGGAGAACGGCCGGGTCCGTCAGGCCGGGCAGATCGGTCTCACGGCCGAGGCGCTGCGGGTGTTTTGCGACAGCCTCGGCCCCGAGGACGAGGTTGCGCTCGAGGCGACGTGCAACACGCACGCGATCGTGCGGCTGATCAAGCCGCACGTTGCTCGGGTGGTGGTTTCCAATCCGCAGAAGACCCGGGCGATCGCCGAAGCGAAGATCAAGACCGACAAGGTCGACGCTGCGATCCTCGCGGAGCTGCTCGCGGCGGACTATCTGCCGTCGGTGTGGGTCGCCGATGAGGCCACACACGCGTTGCGCCGGCAGGTCGCTAGACGGGCGAACATCGTCAGGCAGCGCACTCGTTTGAAGAACCAGGTGCAGGCGATCCTTCACCGCAATCTGCTCCCGCGCTGCCCGGCGGCGGACCTGTTTGGGGTCAAGGGCCGCTGCTGGCTGTCAGATCAGCATCTGCCGGCTGATGAGGAGCTCGCGGTCCAGGCGCTGCTGCGCCAGATTGACTTTCATGCCCAGGAGTTGCGGATCATCGATGCTGCCCTGGGACGGGTCGCTTTGGAGCGCGAGGAGGTCTTGCGGCTGATGACCATCCCCGGCGTGGATGCGACGGTCGCGTTGTCGCTGGTCGCCGCGGTCGGCGACTTTCGCCGCTTCGGTCGTCCAGAGCAGCTGGTCAGCTATCTCGGGCTAAATCCGCGGGTCAAGCAGTCCGGAGGGTTGCCGGCCAGTCACGGCAAGATCACCAAGCAAGGCCGGGCGCATGCTCGGGGGATGCTGGTCGAGGCGGCGTTCACCGCCTCGAGGACCCCGGGTCCGTTGCGGGCGTTCTTTGAGCGTGTCCGGGCACGTCGCGGCGTCCAGATCGCGATCGTCGCGACCGCGCGGAAGCTGGTGTGCCTGTGTTGGACGATGATCGAGCGCGGCGAGGACTATGCCTTCGCTCGTCCATCGCTGACCGACAAGAAGCGCCGCGCGCTGGAGCTGCGTGCCGGGCTGCCGTCTCGCCAAGGCCGCAAGGGGACCGCGGCCGCGTATTCGCTCAAAGAAGTCAGAGAGCGAGAGCTCGAGATCGCTCAGCAGGCCGAGAACGCGTATCGCCACGAGGTCGCCGACTGGCAGGCGCAAGGCCCGAGCCGGAAGTCGGGCGTGGCCGCCGCCAACGGGACGCGACTGAAAAGGCCCTCTGCGGGGCAAGCTGCGCGGCAGGCATCAGTCCCAGAACCTGCGCTTCGCTCGGGGGTCGACCACGCCCACGCCTGAGCCTAAACCCTGATGACGATCTCTCGCAACCGAGCCGAGACTTGAATCTTTCATCCGTCGTGTAAATCACTCGACGTACTTCAGGCGGGAACGCGAGGAACGGCGTGACGTGCTCCCAGCTGTTGAGCCACGCCTGGGTGATCACCGGGAACCGCAACCCCCATTTCTCATCGAACGTCTCGAGCGCGGCCTGGGCGGCGTCTGCATCGACAGCGGTGTAGATCGGCTTGAGGTCGCGGGCGACCTTGTCGAACTCGCGGCGGGGGACGTAGCGCAGGCTGTGACGGATCAGGTGCACGATGCACGTCTGCACCGTGGTTCTGGGAAAGATCGCCTCGATCGCTTCGGGAAACCCCTTGAGCCCGTCGACGCAGGCGATGAGGATGTCCTGGACACCGCGGGTCTTCAGGTCCGTCAGGATCTGCATCCAGAACTTCGCGCCCTCATTCTCTTGGAACCACATCCCCAAGACGTCGCGGCCACCGTCGACCGCAACCCCGAGCGCGAGGTAGCAAGCTCGGCGCTGCACCGACCCGCCGTCGCGGATCTTCAGCACCATGCAATCGAGGAACACGATCGGATAGACGTCATCCAAAGGCCGCTGCTGCCAGGAGCGGACGTCGTCCATCACCCCATCGGTCACGCGGCTGATCAGATCCCGGCCGACGTCAACGCCGTAGATCTCCTGCAGATGCGCCGAGATATCGCGGGTCGAGAGTCCACGCGAATACAGCGCCAGGATCTTGTCGTCGAACCCCTCAAAGCGCCGCTGGCGCTTCTTGACGATCTTCGGCTCAAAAGCGCCGTTGCGATCCCTTGGCGTTCGGATCTCGACCGGCCCATGCTCAGTCCAGAGCGTCTTCGGCGTCAACCCGTTGCGCGTGTTCCCAACGCCCCCCGGCGGTTCCTGATGCGGCTCATAGCCAAGATAGTCGGTCAGCTCGACCTCCATCGCACGCTCCACCAGCCGCTTGGTCAGCTGCGAGAGCAGCCCGCCCTGCCCGGCGATCTCCTCCTCGCTCCGGGCACCAGCCAGCAGCTCGTCGATCAGCCCGTCAGGGAGAAGATCCCTGACTCCCTCGGCGAGCTCCGGTCGCACGGTGGCCTGCCGACGGCGCGCAGCGCCAGCGGATCGCTTCGCTCGCCCTCCGGGCTCGCTGCGCTCACCGCTGGCGCTAGCCGGATCGAGCGTGTTCTCATCCAACTCGGCTCTGCTGTTAATTGTGCTGGACATGAGTCTCCTTTCGACTCATGCCTACACAGAAGGTCGGACACTTCCTGAGATTGGCTTCGAGCCAGTCGAGCACAGCGTCGTTGCGCACCGTCGGAGCCGTCGGCTCGCAGTGATACCCGGTGCCTTCGGCGACGGTGAAGCTGATCAGGGACTTCTTGGCGTGCAGCCAGTGGTAGAGCTGCTTCGACTGGCCCGGATAGAACTGTTCGAGCGCAGTCTGGACGATCACGGTCGGCGCCTTGATTCGCCTAGCCAGGGAGGCCGGAAGGTCAAACCTGCGCGCGAGTCGCATCTGGTCGTAGAAGCTCCCTCTGCCGAACACCTGGGCGCGCTTGGCGACGTAGAAGCGCGTGTTCGTGGACAGGAAGGGCTGAGCTCCGGCCCAGTACTGATTGAACTCATGGCGCTTGCCGTGCTGTAGCCAGGTGAGCATCTGCGGGGGGAGGTCGCGGCTCCAAGTGGAGAACGAGTTGGGCGCTCCTGGATCGACGGCCACTCCCGCCAGGCGATGTTCGAACGAGGCCGCCCTAGGCACGAGATAGCCGCCGAAGCTCGAGCCGAGCAGCATGATCCGTCGCCTGTCGACCTCTGGCCGGGTGCGCAGCCAGCTCACGATCGGGGTGATCACTTTCTCCCAATCCGGCCGGAAGGGGATGTCGTGCAGGAACAGCTGCGACCCCTGGCCGGATCCCTCGAAGATCAGCCCGTTCCAGCCGCGCTCCAAGGCGGCAAGGCCGCCAGAGATCAGCATCACAATGTTCTGGGCGTCGCTGCCGTTATTGAGAATCAACGTGGGGCGGCGGACCTGCGGCCCCGGTGGAGTCAGTAGCCATCCCGGCAGCGTCCGACGCCCGTATGGGATCGCGACGCGCGTGAAGGCGGGCACAAACTGGGCGCCAGCGGCCGCAAAGCAGCTCTCTGTCTCGCGGTACACGGCGGCCTGGTGCGCCCACGTCGGCGTCGAGGACGCCAGGGCGAAGAACAGGGCCTGGTTCAGATAGGTGGTCGCCCGCAGGTAGCAGTTGCGCGCCGTCACCCGGCGACCCGAGCGAGCGGCGTGGTCGCCGAGCCTGTGCAGCCGCCGGCCCAACGCAAGTAGCTCATCGAACTAGGCGGCATAGGTATCGCCCCGAGCGTGCACGCGGTCAAAGGCCTCGAGCACCTCTCCAGGCTGCGCGGCGTTGTAAGACGCCGCCCCCAGCCCAAACAGGGCCTCGAAGTTGAGCACCGGGTCTGAGAAGAACTGGGTCGCGCTGGCGAGCGGGGCCGCACTGGCTGGCACGGCGGCGGAGGCTGGGCCAGGCAGCATCGCCGCCAGGCCGCCCGTCAGCGCACCGGTCAGAAGATGGCGCCGTGAGAGTTCGCCGCGCGCTGGGGCGTGAATGTCTCGCTCGTTGCGCTCGCTCACTCCGACGAAGTGATCGACCGTGTGGGCGTGGACTTGAGCAGGCGCCTCGACCGGCGGCCCCCTGGCCGCTGGGGCCACGCTTCCGGCGGGTACAACGGGCTATTCGAGCCAGCCTGGTCGGACCAACCCGGTCTCGTAGGCGAGCACGACCAGCTGGGCGCGGTCGCGCACGCCGAGCTTGACCATCGCGCGGCTGACGTGCGTCTTGGCGGTCGCGACGCTGACCACGAGCCGCTGGGCGATCTGCTGGTTCGAGAGCCCGCCGGCCGCTAGGGCCATCACCTCGCGCTCCCGGTCGGTCAGCTCCTCGAGCGCGGACGAGCTGGGAGGCTGTTTCGCCCGCGCGGCGAATTCGGCGATCAGCGTCCTGGTGACCGACGGCGACAGGAGCGCCTCGCCGTCCGCGACGACCCGCACCGCCTCGATCAGGTCGGCCGGCTTGGTGTCCTTGACGAGGAATCCGGCGGCGCCGGCGCGGATGGCGTCGAACACGTACTCGTCGAGCTCGAACGTGGTCAGGATCACGATCCGCACGCTATTGAGCTTGTGGTCGCTGGCGATCTCGTGGGTCGCTTGAAGCCCGTCGAGCACTGGCATCCGGATGTCCATCAGGATCACGTCGGGCTTGAGCTTGCGCGCCAGCTCGACCGCCTCTCGGCCGTCCGCGGCGGAGCCAATCACCTCGATCCCATCCTGCGCATCGAGCAGCGCCTGGAAGCCGGCACGCACCAGCTCCTGATCGTCAGCCAAGAGCACTCGGATCATGGCCCGGGCCCCGGGGAGAGCGGCAGTCGGGCCCGCACGCGGAAGCCGCCGGCCGGCAACGGACCAGCGTCGAGCGATCCGCCGAGCGCCATCGCCCGCTCGCGCATCCCTGCGATCCCACTCCCCACCCCGTGCCCGGTTTCACCCGCGCCAGAGGCGCCGCCAGCGCGTGAACCGTCGGCGCCGCGGCCGTCATCGTCGACCTGCATGATCAGCTCAGAGCCCTCGTAGGTCAGCGTCACGGTCGCCCTCCCCGACCTCGCGTGTCGGATGATGTTCGTCAGCGACTCTTGCACGATCCGGAACGCTGCCAGATCGATGCTGGCCGGCAGCGGCTTTGGCTCGCCGCTGATCTCGAGCGACACCGCGACCCCGGCCGCTTCCGTGCGCGAGACCAGGTCCTCGAGCCGGGTCAGTCCGGCCGTCGGCGCCCGTGGGACCTGCTCGCCGCTGCCACGCAGCACCCCCAGCACGGAGCGCACCTCGCGCAGCGCCTCTGCGCTGGCGTCATTGATGGCCGCCAACGCGGTCCGCGCCTGCTCGGGCTGCTCGTCGATCAGGTGAAGCGCGACCCCCGACTGGACGTTGATCAGCGAGATGCTGTGCGCGAGCACGTCGTGCAGCTCGCGCGCCATCCGAAGCCGCTCTTCGTCCGCCTGGCGGTCGGCCTGGAGCTCGCGCGCCCGCCGCGCGTCCGCCGCCCGCTCGCGTCGCAAGCGCATCCCCTCCGCGCCGGCGAGCAGCACCAGCAGCCAGGCAGTGATCGCGAGCGCGCCCAGCACCGTCGGCGCCCCGGTGATCCCAAGCGCCGCCGGCAGCCACAGGAACACGACCCAGCCAGCGACCAGCGCGAGCCGGGCCGCGATCCGCTCGCCGGCCCTCGCCGCCGCCACCACCGCGAACACGAGCGACAGGTAGTTGGGTCCCTGAACGTACCCGAGAATCACGTACACGAGGGTCACACCGAAGACGAACGCCAGTACCGCTCGCGGACGGCGACGGCGTAGAAGCAGCGCCACCGGCCCCAGCGCCAGCAGCGCGTACGCCAGCAGATCGA
Organism: Actinomycetota bacterium; assembly: GCA_030948665.1. Classification (GTDB taxonomy): domain Bacteria; phylum Actinomycetota; class Thermoleophilia; order Solirubrobacterales; family Solirubrobacteraceae; genus Palsa-465. Next base: position 17,215 of record JALYZY010000038.1, read on the forward strand.
GGTGGCTCGGTGCCCGGCACGACGACGCCCACCAGCAGACGTTTCGGCCAACGCCGTTACGGTGCGCCGCCGACCCGGTGCTAGCGCCGATCTGGACCGCCGCGACGATCACCGCGATGCGGATGTCGCTCAGCCGGAGCCCGCTCCGCCAGGACTGCCGAACACTGGTCGGCCAGTTGGTCACACCGCCACCTTAGCCCCGCGTGTTGGTCGCGTCATCGCCTGCCGGGAGCACCTCGGGCTACCACGCCGGGAGTAGCGCGGAATGCCCGTATCGGCCCCCAGACGCAGCGGAGAAGCATCTCCACAGCCGATGACAGTTGGCGTTCCGAGCGAGACGATGGGTGCCGTTGAAATGACCAGTCAATCCGAAGGAGCAGCTATGTACGGGTACTACGGACACGACTACGGCGCCGCCCCCGACCCGAGCGTGCGCGCCGCCGACACCGATCGAGAGGCCACCGCCGAGCGGCTACGACAGCACCACGCCGAGGGCCGGATCGACGTCACCGAGTTCCAGGACCGGATCGACAGCACCTACCAGGCCAAGACGGTCGGCGAACTGCGTCAGGTCGTCAGCGACCTGCCACGCGACCCGCAGCCCGCAGCGCTCGGCCGGGGTTCTCGCCTGCGGCCCCTGTGGATGTTCCCGTGGATCCCGCTCCTGTTCCTGATCATCGCTATCTCGGCGCTCGCAGGCCACCACCACGCCGGGCTGTGGGTACTGATCCCACTGTTCTTCTTGGCACGGTTCCTCTTCTGGGGCCACCGGCCGTGGCACACGCGCCGCTACGGGAGTCCGCACGTGTAGAGGTGGCCACCGCGAGCTCGAGCAAACCCCAGTCACAGAGCCTTGGTAGACAAGGTGAGAGATGTTTTACCTGGGCGACAAGGACACAAGCACCACTAGCCGACTGCCCCACGGTCCATCGCGCGCAGGGTTGACTGTGGTGCCCAGCGTGCTAGCGCCGGGTTCGCACCGTCCCCAGCACCCGGGTCTCTAGCCATTCGTTCCGGAATGCTCGGCGCGGGTCGAGCCGATCGAGCAGTGCAGCGAAGTCGTCGAGACGCTCGTACAACGGACCGATGGTCTCTGCACGGGCCATGAACAGCTTGCCCCAATGCGGTCGGGCCTCGAACGGGGCCAGCGCACGCTCGAGGCCCACGAGGGCACGCTCGACCGCCTCCTGCTCGGGCTTCCAGGTGAAGTGGATGGCGATCGTGTCCTGGCCGTACTGAGGACTCATCCACAGCGTGTCGGCAGCGATCGTCCGGATCTCGCTCACTTGGGTCAGCGGCCGGACGGTCGCGCCGATCCGTCGGATGGCCTCAATCGCGGGCACCGCGTGCCGCCTGGCGACGATGTACTCACTCTGGATCTCGGCGCCGCTGCTCGGTGTGAAGCCCATTCGAAAATGGGGCAGGCGCTCGGACCACAGGCCCGGCACCCCGAGCTGGGGCGTGCAGTTGACCGCGTCGAGGCCGAGGATCGGGTGCCTGTTCGCGGACGCGGCCGCAGCGCCGAAGAACTGGCCGGCGCTCGGCTCCGACTGCTCGCTGACACGACTCTTGACCCACACTTGGTCGGTCGTCTCACCCCATCGCGTGAACACGCTGACGCTGTAGCCACTCGCGCTGATGGCGTCGAACTGCTCGAAGAGCGTCTCCCACCGAAGCCCCTCGAACACCTCCTGGCGCACCTCATAGGCGGGTTCGACATCGAGCACGATCCGCGTGATCGCGCCGACCGCACCAAGCCCGACGACCAGCCCCTCAAAGTCCGGATGACCGCGAGCCACGGTCAGGATGTTCCCGTCCGAGCTGACCAGCTCGAGCCGCGCAACGGCGGTGGCGAGATTGCCATTGCGATCACCGGACCCGTGAGTGGCTGTGGCCACGGCGCCCGCCACGGCAATATGCGGTAGCGAGGCTAGGTTCGCCAGCGCGAGGCCCTCGCACTCGAGCTCCTCGGCGAGCTCGCCGTACCGGACGGCGCCGCTGACGGAGACGGTCAAGGCTTCCCGATCGACCACGACCTCGCGGGCGATACCGTCGAGGGTCACGAGCTCGACGGAGTCCCCGATGTCTGTGAACGAATGACGCGAGCCCAGCACCCGCGCCCGGGGGATCGTGGCGACTATCTCCTGCAGTTGCTCGATCGTGGAGGGGGCGTGAAGCGCGCGCGCTCGATACGCGTAGTTGGCCGCCCAGTTCGTCAGTCCCATCGGCGCACGCTAGGACGACGCGGAAGGCGACGCCCAGCGCCCCGGTCTAGGGCAGTTGCGCAGAGCGCTCCGGGCGGGTCAGTGCTCGGCGATGGGACGGCCAACGGTGAGTGCTTCTCGAAGGGGAGGATCCAGGTCGGCATATTTCGCGTCCGCCTGGATCCCGAGCGCGTCGAGCGTCTTGCTGAAGAAGCTCCGTGCGGCGGCCGCCAGCACGACGTCGAGGATCTCTGTGTCTGAGAGCCCCAGGGACCGCAGCCGGTCGATGTCCGCCTGATGGACGGTGGTGGCATCGGCGGCGACTTTGTCGGCGAGCTCCATGACGGCGACGTCGACGCTGTCTAGTCCCGCGCTCCGGTGATCTGTCACCACCGCGCGGACCGCGTCAGGCTCGAGGAATCTGTCTGTCAGCACCGATCCGTGCGCCAGCGTGCAGTAGCTCGACCGTAGACGTCGCGCGGCAGCAACAGTTGCCAACTCGTAGCGGCGGAGATCCATCTCGCTCTTGATCGCGCCGTTCAGCTGACGCCAGGCGGCGTATGCCCCTGGTCGGAGCGAAAAGCCTCGCGTGAAGTTGGGCAGATACCCGAACGCCTCCCGGTCCGTCGCATACAGCTCAGCCGTCGCACCTGTAGCTTCGTCTTCCGGAACGGTCTCGATGAAGGTCATGGCAGCTCCTTTCATGGCTGTGCGCCCCGGCGGCTCCGCCAGGGCGGTCGGCGAAGACACCATCGCAACTTCGATGGGGTCGAGCAAGCCCTCCGAAACTCTCGGCGCTGCGCGGTAGCGGCGCGGCGGGAACCTTGCGCGCACCCGCCGTGACCTGTAGGCCGCGGGACCGGGTCCCGCCAGGCTCACACAAGGCGTTCGCTGCCAAGCCCGCTGATGACCAAGCGCTCCTTGTGGTCCGCGAGCAAATGCGCTGTCCAGTTGGTCAGTCCGCCGTCGCTCAGGTTGGAGCGTGAGCCGTCGCTACGGGCGCCTTTGCTCGCAAAGCAGGCGTCGATGTAGTAGCCACGGTCGGCTTGACGGTCATCGTCGAAGCCCCAGTCGATCGATGGCCACGCGGCTTGCATCGGCTGTAGCAGGTCGTCGTGCAGAACTGGTCGGCGCAGTCCGCCAGAGAGGTCGGTCAGCAGTACCTCGAGCTTGAGATGTGGTGCATGTCCGGTGATCACTCGTGCGTGCCAGTCGAGCTGCTCTCGCAGCGCGTCGAGCTGCAGAGCGAACGAGCCCCGGTCACGTCCGGCGGTGCACAGCGCCAGGAGTGCGAAGTGGGCGCCGTCGCGTGGGCGCAGCATCCGGTGGCAGGCGGCGAGACGAGTCGGTGCCTGGGCTCGTCGGGCGGCCGGCGTGCGTCGCCGGTGAGCGCATTCGAGGGCCAGTACGTTGGTGCTGTCGCTGACAACCTCCGTGTCGGCGATGGTCGTCATGATTCGATCCTGCGAGAACCCGCCAAGCACGGAGGAGGCTCCGAGCGGAGCGTGCGGCGCCAGCGCCAGCTCCACGAAGCCCTCGGGCAGCAAGTCCATCGCCCGGCTCTCAAACTCTCGGAGTGAGGCTGCGTCAACCGGCGAAGGCTGGAGGCTTATTCCCGCCTCGTAGCGCTGCAAGATGTCCACCGGGCGGAGCGAAGCGGCGCGCCGAGCGGCTACATCGAGCAGTAAGGCACGAACGTCTGCAGACTGCAACGCAGCCAGTCGAGCAACGAGACCGTCGTCCGTCCTCAGCAACCGCGCGATACGAGCCAGTTGCGATCCGCGCTGCATTTGACGGATCGTCGCACGACCCGCCGCGCAACACGTGGGTAATGCGTCATTCGCCGCATCATCAGCGACGCGTGTCGCGCCACCCTCCCCTGGTGTGGATAAAACGCCAGCCTCGTGCTCGCCTACGTCGTCTGCCGCGATATCCACACGATCGGCGACGCTCACCTCCACCCAGAGCGCCCAACAGCCCGCAACCCACCCCTCATCGAGCCGCTCTCAGAGTGCAAAAGGCAGCACTCACGGACCGCCCGCGTGCGCGACCCGACCCGGGTCGCTACATCACCTCGCGCCGCCGCCGCTTTGCTGGTCCGACCCTAGCTCGGGAGAAGCTCGGTCAGCTCGGTGGTGAGGGCCTGGGTGAGCTCGGGGCGTCCGTCGAATTTGGCAGAGGTGGTCTGAAATAGCGCGGCGGACCAGCCGGCGTCACTTTCGTGGGCCACGACCGTCTGGATCGCGTTGCGGTCCGGCATGATCTCTGACCCTCCTGGGGGCACCATCCCGGCGACAGCGTGTAGGAGCGCGGCGCCTGAGCCCAGCGACTTGATCGAGCGAACCTTCGTGACGTATGTAGCGGTCTCGTGGTCGGAGAAGATTTGGCCAAGCTCGCGCGCGACCTGATCACGACCGAGCATCTGGCTTCCGTCAAAGCCGATCACGAGCCCGTCGGGCGCGACCGCGCCAGCCATCGCGTCGGCGTCGCCCGCGTTCCAACCTTCGATCAGTCGCTGGTAGAGGCTCGTGACGGCATCCTCGGCATTCATGGCCCGTTACCTCCCGCTCGTTAGCGGGAGGATCCTATCCGCCACTTGGTTGTCTCTGGCCTCGGCGAGCTACCCGCTGTCGATCCCCGAGCGGGTCGAGTCCGCGGGCGCTTCGCAAGCAGGCAACGGGACGGGCCGACCCGGTGGGCTATCGCGGGGAAGCGAGCGGCGCGTCTCCGCGGGAACGCGCGTTTGTCGGACGGAACCGCTTGCTCGTGAGCTTTGTCAGGCATACAGCTGGCAGTGGGGGCGATGGTGGGCAACAAACAGCAAGGCGGCTGAGCAGCCTCGATCGCGTGACGCTGCGATGAGTTCGGCGTGGCGCGCTGGTCTTAACATGCAGGCGTCGAGTAGGGACCGCCGAGGATCCGCGACTGCCGCCCGCGCCGACGTGCCAAATGCAAAAGGAGCAACGATGCCCGACCACAAGATTGGAACACGCGAGGAATGGCAAACGGCTCGCGACGCACTGGCAAGCCTCGAGGCCGAGCACGCCAAGCTCAGCCAGAAGGTGACCGAGCAGCGTCGTCAGCTTCCCTGGGTTCGGGTCGAGAAGGAGTACCAGTTCGACACCGAGGACGGGAAGAAGACACTTGCCGAGCTCTTCGACGGGCGCTCGCAGCTGCTGGCCTACAACATCATGTTCGGGCCCGACTACGAGCTGGGCGCCTGCCCCGGGTGCTCGAACCTGGGGGACGAGCTCGGTGCCACGCGCGTGCATCTGAACCACCGCGACGTGACGCTCATCTGCTTCTCGCGGGCGCCGATCGATCGGCTCATCGCCTACAAGGACCGCATGGGTTGGCAGTTCCCCTACATCTCGACCTACGAGACCGAGTTTCCATTCGACTTCGGGCTCGCCCTCACCCCCGAGCAGGCCCAGGAGATCCCCGAGGTCAAGCAGATGATCGACAACCCCCCGGGGTGGCTCGAGGACTGGGGGCGACAGGTCGGAGCCAAGCTAGAGGACGGCCTGCGCGAGGGTCCGGGCTTCATCGCCTTTGCGCGCGAGAACGGAAGCGTGTACCACACCTACACGGTGATGGCACCGGATCCGTTCGTCGCCCCGTACCACTCGTTCCTGCTCGATCGAACGCCAAAGGCTGGGTCCGAGGAGCCTCGCGCGTGGCGCAAGGACGAGTACCCGAGCTGATCTGCTCTAGGTGCGCTCCCTTGCAGTCCACCGCTCTCCACACGCGTCCTCGTCGCCCACGTGGGCCCGCGCCAGCGCGGTCTCGCCTACGGATGGACCGCGCGGAGTGCTGATGCGGGCTGCGCCCCGCAGTCCCACGCCGTCGCCCTCCCGGCCGCTCCAGGTCGTCCTGATTGGGTCCCTGCTCCTGGTCGCGGCGGGAGCGTGGGCGGTCACCGGCGATCGCATGGGCGGGATGGATGCCGGCCCGGGAGCCGAGCTCGGGGGCCTTGGCTGGTTCGCGGGCGTGTGGGTGACGATGATGGCCGCGATGATGCTCCCGTCGATCACCCCGATGGTCCTCGCGCACGGGCGGGTTCAGGCCGCGGCAACCCCCGCCTTCGTCGCCGGGTACCTGCTCACA
>JALYZY010000053.1 GCA_030948665.1 Actinomycetota bacterium
CCCGCGAAGGACTCGGAGATGATCAGGGTCGAGTTGTCCGGCGTCACCACCATGCCGTTCGGGAATTCCAGGTCGCCCGCGACCTGACGGGCCGTGCCGTCTGGGGTGACCAGGGCGATGATTCCGGATCTGGGGGGCTGGCCAGCGAGGAATTCGAAGCGGATGGAGTTGAGGTAGATGTTGCCGCGGCCGTCCACCAGGATCTCGTTCCAGCCGTGCCCGCCGACCCCGCTGAGGTCGGTATGCCGGACGATCGACCCGTCGGGCTCGATGCGCATAAGCTCTTTGCCGGTGATCAGCAGGCGCCCGTCTGGCAGCCAGTCGATCGACCAACCGAGGCCGTGACCCGGTGCCGCGGCGTTGACCTTCGGCGGTCCGTGACCGACGACCTCGCTTCTGCCGTCGAGATCGACCGCGACGATCTCGCCTGTGCCCCAGTGAGCGAACCACAGCCGGCCGTGGTGCCAGCGCGGCGACTCAGCATAGGCCAGCCCGTCCAGCAGGACTTTGGGTTCAGGTATGGACGATGCATTCGACATCAGGCGCTTGGTCGCCGTCCCGCTGCGGTGAAGGTCATCCCGCTCACGCGGTAGTGGAGGTGAACAACTCCGCTCTTGAAGCGGCGTTCGTCGAGGAGCTCGAACGGCGAGTGGACGTTATCCGGCAGCGCGGGCTTGCCGCCACCTACCACGATCGGCGTGAGGAATAGATGGCACTCGTCGAGCAGGCCCGACCTGATTGCCTGCCCGGCGAGCTCGGCACCGCCGATCGTGATGTCGGCTCCTGAGGTCTTCTTGAGCCGCTGGATCGAATCGGTGTCGAACTCGCGCTCGATCCGCGTCCTCGCGCTCGAGACCGTCCGAAGCGTTCGGGAGTAAACGATCTTCTCGGCCGCTCGCCAGATCTCGGCGAAGTCCCGCATCACCACCGGCTGATCGGCGCCGGTGCTTACGGTCTCCCAGAAGACCATCGTCTCGTACATCCGGCGCCCGTAGAGGTAGGTGCCGATCGGCCGCTCAAGATCGTTGACGAACGCATGCACCTCGTGACTCGGCGCTCCCCAGTCGAACTTGCCCGCTGCGTCCTCGACGTATCCGTCGAGTGAGGTGATCGCCGAATAGATGAGCTTGGCCACCCGATTCTCTCCAGGTCAGTTGCGGAACGAGAGACCGCGCTCATCGAGGGCTGCGCGGGGGGGCTGTCGCTGCCCGTGCCGTGCAGTTTTTTGAGATCGGACTCGGACGCCTGAGCTAGCTGATCCAAGCGCTGGTAACCGGCACCTGAAAGTGCACGGGTCGACGATCAGAGAGACCCGAGGAGGGTGAGCGAGGGGACTCGAACCCCCGACCGCCTGGACCACAAATAGGCGCGCGACACTTTGAGAAGGTGCTTGGATTGTCCGCTTTTGCGCCGCAAAACGAGACTTTCTGAGTCGCTCTGAGTTGCCGAGAGTTGAGGCTAGTTTCGACGAAAGTGGTACACAGAGTGGTACACAGTTTGTATCCTGCGCAGCACGATGCGAGTCGCGGAGAGTAGACGGGAGGCGGTCTCGCGCACCCAGCGTGGAGCGCGCTACGGCACCGGTTCCCTGCTCCGCAATCCGGGCGCGCGCGGGGACACGTGGGTTGCGAAGTGGCGCGACGGCGGCCGCCAGGTGCAGCGCCGGCTCGGATTCGTGCACTCCAAGCGCCACCCCGACGGCCTGACGCGCGCTGAGGCCGAGGCGGCCTTTGGCCGGGTGCGCGAGCAAGTGGCGATCGAGCGCGCTGCCGAACGTGAGACGGAGGCCAGGCGGGCGGCGGAGGAACGGCGCCGGACCCTCGCGCAGGTCGGGGACGCGGTGATCGTCGCCAAGCGTGCGGCCGGGCGCAAGCCCTCGACGATCGAGGCCTACTCCTACTGGCTGCGGATCCACATCATCGACTACTTCGGCCCCACTCCCGTCGGGGAGATCGCCCGCGACGACGTGCGTGGGTTCGCCGCCGCGCTCGAACGCAAGGGGCTGGCGCCGAAGTCACGGGCAAATGCGCTGGGGACACTGCACTCGCTGATCGAGTTCGCGATCGACGAGGGCTGGATCAACGGCGAGAACCCCGTCAAGCGTGTGTCCAAGCCCGCGCTCGCCACCACCGATCCCGACATCCGCTTTCTCGAGACCGAGGAGGTCGAAGCGCTGCTGCGCGCCGTCCCCGACGACCCGCTCGGCCGCGTCGAGCGCGTGATGTACCTGACGGCGGCGATGACCGGCATGCGCCAGGGAGAGCTGTTCGCGCTGCGCTGGCGCGACGTCGACTGGAGCGCCCGACGCATCCGCGT
>JALYZY010000092.1 GCA_030948665.1 Actinomycetota bacterium
AGGGAGTCGATCAGCCGGCAGAGTTCGCCGAGCGCATATTGCCCGGAGAGGTCGTGAACCGGCCCTGCTTGCTGGAGGGCAACGTGGTCCTCGGCCTCGTAGACGACGTCCTCGCCGATGCCTTCGAAGCCGTCGCCGTGCATGTGCACGACGGTTGTGAGCCGCTCGAACCCGCTCGAAACGTTGGCTCGCAGGCCTTCGAGCGAGTAGCCGTCGACGCGTAGAGGCAGGTCGGCCAGCAGGTCGAAGGTGCTCACCGCGCCGAGCCTACACGTGCGCTGAGCGCGAAAGCGTGCCGGTCGGCGGCGCTGGAAGGGTGTGGGGCCGCGGCGCGGGAAAGTGTGGGGCCGCGGCGCGGGAAAGTGTGGGCCCGCGGCGGCGCGGCTACGCCGGCGCGACCTCGGCCGTGCAGAAAGCGCAACGTCGCGCTCCGACCGGAATGCTGCTGAGACATTCTGCACACTCGCGGGTCGGCGCTTCGACGTCGGGTTCGGTCTTCTGTCGTGCGATCAGCCGGTTGACCGGGACCACGACGAAGAAGAACACCGCAGCGGCGATGATCAGAAACGAGATCACGGCATTGATGAACGCTCCGTACTGGAAGCGGCTGCCGTTGATCGTGAACGTCAGCGCGGAGAAGTTTGTCTTTCCTCCAATCGCCGCGATAAGCGGGGTGAGCAGGTCCGTGACCAGCGCGGTCACGACCGCTCCGAAGGCAACGCCGATGATTACCCCGACGGCAAGGTCGACGACGTTCCCACGCAGCAGGAATTTCCGGAACTCGGCGAGCATCGGTGGGCTCCCGCCGAGTTCGACCCATGCGCTGTTGTTCCTGCCCGCCGGTGGACCTCGCCCCGGTCAGACCTGTCGGTCCTGACCGGGGCGAGCGCGGGCGCCGCCAGCCCGCGCGGTGGTAACCCCCGGGCGGAGGGCACCACCTTTACCTTGCGAGATGACCGTAGGTGCCGCTCCACGACTACCCCCTCCACGGCGGCGCTTGCTTGAGAGATGGTCTGCGCATCGCGCGGTTTGCCAGCTCGCTTAGCGCCAGGTGGTAGTCGTGGAGCCCTCAGCCCACCGGTGACAACTCGTTTCCAACTAGCAATGTCCTCACTGGCCTGTCTAAAGCTCCCCGCGCTCATCGCCCAACGACTCTGTGGAGCGGGATTCTGTGCCGAAGCGTGCAGCGATGCAAGCGTTGTATGTACGAACTGCCAGTCCGGGCTTATACAAGCTGTACAACGCTATACAAAATTGTCCAATAGCTCCGGGCGCTGCTCGCGCATCCATTGGACCGTCTGCGCTATCCCGTCCTTCAGGTCCATCCGCGCCTCCCAGCCGAGTAGCTCTCGCGCCTTCTCCACTGACGGCCAACGTCGCTGCACGTCGACCTGGAAGCTCTCGAGGTTCTCGAACTCCAGGGCCGCGGGTGGATTGCCGCAGGCCTGCCAGATCTCGGCAGCGATCTCCGCAACCGTCAGCTCCTGCGAGGCCGAGATGTTGAAGTCCTCGTTCTCGCCGGCGGCGGCACCAAGCGCTGTGACGATCCCGTCAGCGATGTCGTCGACATGGGTGAGCGTCCGAGTCTGCTGCCCGGAACCGAAGATCCTGAGCGGACTCTGACGCGCCAGTGCCTTGAGGATCAGGTCCGGGACAGCATGGGCGATGCCCGGTTCGTCGGGCTCGGGCAGCTCTCCCGGTCCATAGGCGTTGAATGGACGGCAGATCGTGAACGGCAGGCCGTGCTCGTCATGAGCAGCTCGCGTATACACCTCACCTGCGAGCTTCGAGAACCCGTAGGCCGACCGGGGCGCCGGACATTCGTCAAGGTGGCTCTCCGCCGTCGGGAACTCGGTCGCGCGCTCGAACACCATCGATGAGGAGACGTAAAGGAAGCGCTCAACCTGCTGGTCGGTCGCGGCGTGGACGACCGCCCCCGTCAAGGCATTGTTTGCCTCAGTCAGCGTGTACGGGAGCTTGTGGAAGTTCGCGATGCCACCGACGATCGCCGCGAGGTGGATCACATGGCTGCAGCCCGCGACGGCCGCGCGCGCGTTCTCGAGCGAGCGAAGATCGGTCGAATGGATCTCGGCGGCTTCCCGGATCCACGCCGCCGGCTCACGATGGTCTGAGACGCGGACCTCCCAATCGGGATCACGCCCGAGCCGCCTGACCACCGCCGAGCCGATCATCCCGGCCCCGCCGGTCACGAGTACGCGCCTCATCGCTCTAGGAGCACCGGTCAGCGCGCGCTGTCGGAAGACGCGTCGACCTCGTCGGGCCGGCCCACGAGCGCGGCCGTCTCGGCCGCATACACGAACACCTGAGAGGTTCTGAGCGCGTTCCAGGGGTCGACGAGCAGGCAGTCCTCGCCGGCGAGCGCGATGATTTTCTGCAGGGCCTGCGACCCCTCGAACTCGGAGTGGTTGGTGGCGACGATCACCACGTCGGCATCGGTCACCGCCTCGGTCAGCGACTGCGTTGGCGTGCGGGCGTGGGGGTCGCAAACCGCGACGTCCGCGAGCTCCCGCTCGAGCAGGCGGATCAGCTTCGGCGAAAGCGAGTCTCGCTCGTCATCGGTGTCGCGCTTGAACGTCAGGCCGAGGACCGCGACCTTGCGAGATGAAAGACTCCCCAGCCGCCGCTTGATCCCCTCCACCAAGAACAGCGGCACAGATTCGTTCACGCGCGAGACCGCAAGCAGCATTCCTGGGGAGTTCGAGCGCTCCTCGGAGAACGCGAAGTCCTTGCGCAGACAGGTGCCTCCGGTCATCCCCGGCATCGCGATCCCTCCACGGGGATAGTCGTGATTGATCAGCTCGATCACATCGAACACATTCGCGCCATAGCGGTCGCAGTCCATCATCAGCAGGTTCGGCAGCGCGAACGTCGCGTAGCGCAGGATGTTCGTCCAGATCTTCGCCAGCTCTGCTTGGACCGGAGTAGTCGTGACGATCGGGGCGCCGAAGATCGCGAACGTCTCGGCGGCGCGCGCGGTAGATGCTTCACCTACCCCGCCGATGATGCAAGGAAGGGTCGAGATCTCTTCGACGAACCGCCCCGCCGCGATTCGCTCCGGAGCATGGGCCACGAACACGTCCTCGCCGACCCGCAGTGCCCTGCGCTTCTCTAGATATCCAGCGACGAACTCGGTGGTGCCGGGAGCGATCGTGGACCGCAGGATCAGCGCGTGGCCCGGCCGCAGCAGCGGCAGTAGATCGTCGACCGCAGCGCGGACCTGGCTCAGATCGCTCTCCACGTGAGAGAACGAAGGCGTGCCGATCGTGATGACGATGTCGTCGGCCTGGGCAGCGTCCGCGGCGCGCTCGGCGAGCTCCAGCCTTCCGCCCGCCAGCACGCGGTCGAGCAGGTCCTGGGTCCCGGACTCCTCCCACGGCATGCGTCCGGCGCGGAGCGAGTCGAGCACCGCGGGATCGTTGTCGACGCCGAGCACCCGCGCTCCCCGGTCGGCGAATGACAACGCGAGCGGCAGGCCAACCCGCCCGAGGCCGATGACCGAGATGAACCGGGAGCTCGCCATATTGTGGTAAACGTACTTGCTGGTGCGGAGCTACCGGGGGTGGTGCTCGGCCGCCTCAGCTCTCGCCGGCGCTCGGCGCCAAGTGGCGAAGCGCAGCCGCCTCGTCGAGGCTGGGGAGTGGCTCGAGGCCATCCTCTGGCGGGTGGCCGCGGATCTCGCCGGCAAACGCGAGGCGGTCGAGCCGCGCGATCTCGCGTTCGCCCTCGACCCTCGCCGGATGCTCGGCCGGGAGGCCGCGGATCAGCGCGCGGATTCGCTCGCGCAGCTGAAGGGCGAAGTGGGGAGTGGACGCCCCCATCAGCTGGCGCACGTCCTCGACCGTGACGTGGTGTCCCGGCTGCAGGCGGTCTGGATGCTCGGCTTGACTCATTTCTGCGGCACGACCTCCAGAAGGCTATCCACCTCGGCCTGCACGCCGACCGAGATCGCACTCTGGTCACCAATGATCCAGCCGTGGTTGTAGACCGCCGCGGTCGGTCCCTCCTGCGTGTAGCCGGGAGTTGCGTAGTTCAGGAAGAAGTTCAAAACCGGGCTCGGAAGCACCGAAGCGTTGTTCGTCAGCAGCTGCGGTCCGTAGTCTCCGCTCGCGGACAGCGCTGCCGATGCGGCCGCGTCTAGGGGCCGGGTCGCTTCGATCAAGGCGTAGCCGTGGCCGGGGCTTCGGAGGGCCCAGCCGAAGCTTCCTGGCACATGGACACACGGGGCGCCGGTCGGGCACGGAGGATCGCGGTAGATCGCAAACGCGACCGAGTTTGCTGCCGGCCCCTCGGCACCGACCCGCTTGACCGTCCCGTAATGGCGCAGCTGCACAACGATGGTCCGAGGGACCACGCTGCGCGGGCCGAGCACATAGATGTTCGGATGACCGTGGGAGGTCAGCGCCTGACGGGTGGCCTGGGGGATTCCGCTGCTCGAGACGAACAGCAGCGGATCCCCGCTCTCGGCTGCCCACCCGGCTGCGGGCATCGCGTAAGCAGGATTCTCTGACGAGGCGATTACCACGTCGTTGCTGGGGCTCCCCGCGACGGCGCTCTCGAATCGGTCAATCGCGGCGGCGACCGCGAACGGAGTCCGGCCTGTGATCGACGTCGAGCGGAGCCCGGGAGTATTGGGCACATCGCCCACCCGAATCACCTGTGCGCCGGCCGCCGGACCCGACCCGGTGGGGGCCAGCGCACGGAGCGCATCGGCGGTGGCGGGTGCGAGGGTCGAGGGACCCGACAACAGGAGTGGTGCCCTCACTGGCCGCGCCATCAGCACCGAAGCGGCAAGTGCCCCTTCCCAGTCCGCCGTCGAAGCGAGCACCACCGCGGGCGGGTGCGTCCCGGGTGCCGCGGATGGATAAACGGCAAGCGCGACAGCCGCCGCGTCCGCCACCGGGTCTGCCCCGGCGACACGCGTCGTGTTCTTGGTCGCAAGCGTCGGGAACCCCAGCTTCTGGCCGGCCTGGGGGGTGCTGGCCTTGATCGCGATCGTCGTGCGGTTGATCAATTGAAGGTTCGAGCCGCACGCGCTCAGGACGAGCGCAGCCGCGCAGGCAGTGCTTGCGGCGAGAATCCCTGGCGATCGCATGCCGATCGAGCACGTTACCGGGGGCTCCGGCATCGGGTGCCGGGCGGCGAGTTACAACGCCGCACCCAACGGGGTCACGGTTCCGATGCCTCGCCGGACTGTATGCTGCGCCAACGCCGAATCCGCGGATCCCTGAAAACCGCGGAGCGGGGGACCCATGTTTATGGGGCGAGTCTTGCGGTGAACCCGCGAGAGGCGCAGGCTCTTTCAGCGCTAGCCCGACAGCTAACCCCGCAGGCTCACGGAAGAGAGAGACTTGCGGGTACCACATCCGATACGTCAATTTGCGAAGGCCGGAGCCCTCGGATGCCTGTGCATGCCGATTGCGGTCGGCGCGGCGGAGGCAAAGCAGCCCCCAAAGGGGTCCGGCGGCAACTCCGCGGCTAGTTCCGGCGGCAACTCCGCCACGTCCGGCAGCAACTCCGTGGGCACGGCTTCCGGCGGCGTGGGGCTGACTGGACCGCCGGCTCCGAAGAGCACCCGTCTTCACCCGATGGTGTCGGGGTCGACCGCCCGCATCATCAATGGCGTTGCCTATGCGCCGTCATACGCTCCGATCCAGGTCAAGCGGGCCATCTGGGCTGGCAACAGGATTCGCCACAAGCCCTACCTCTACGCCGGTGGCCACGGCCGCTGGAACGACGTCGGCTACGACTGCTCCGGCACCGTGTCCTATGTCCTGCACGCGGGACGGCTGTTGAGCGTCTCGATGGACTCGACCCAATTCATGTCCTGGGGCGATCGTGGCCTCGGCCGCTGGATAACCGTTTACGGAAATCCTGGGCATGCATTCATCGAGATCGCCGGGATCCGGTTGGACACCTCGAGCGCGGGCGATCCCCACCCGGCGCCCGGAACGGGTCCGCGCTGGCGGCCGTTGCTCGGCGACACGAGCGGCTACGTCGCCCGCCATCCGGCCGGGTTGTAGGCAACCGCATATCTGCCGATACAGAGTTGGCCGCGGCGCCTGGACCCAACCGGGGGGATCCTGGGGTCGCGGCTCTCTATGCTTGAGATGATCGCCAAGTCACCCCCAAGTAACACGCCAAGGAGGATGCGATGCCGGGCCTTTCCGGTCGCATGTCGACAGTCGTAAAAGCCAAGATCTCGAAACTACTGGACCGTGCCGAGGACCCAGGCGAGACTCTGGAGTACAGCTATCAGAAGCAGATCGAACTGCTCCAGAACGTCAAGAAGGGAATCGCCGACGTCGTCACGTCGAAGAAACGCCTACAGCTTCAGGAGCAGAGCCTTCAGCAGCAGGTGGTCAAGCTCGACACCCAGGCTCGGCAGGCCCTCGCCGCCGGCAAGGAAGACCTCGCGCGGATGGCCTTGGAGCGCAAGAACGTCGCCCAGACCGAGCTCCAGTCGCTCGATGGCCAGATCGCGCAGCTAGAGAAGCAGCAGGATCAGCTCACCGAATCCGAGCAGAAGCTGCGCACCAAGATCGAGCAGTTCCGCTCGAAGAAAGAGGTCATCAAGGCGCAGTACTCAGCTGCCGAGGCGCAGGTCCGGATCTCCGAAGCGGCTACCGGGGTCGGCGAGGAGATGGCCGACGTAGGCCTGGCGATGCAGCGTGCTCTCGACAAGACCGAGAACATGAAGGCCCGGGCCGACGCGGTGCAGGAGCTCGAAGCCGCCGGGACCTTCGAGGATCTGACCGCGCTGGGACCCGGCGAGGACGACATCGACAAGCAGCTCCGCCAGCTCTCGAGCACCAGCGAGGTCGACTCCGAGCTCGAGAAGATGAAGGCCGAGCTTGGGACCGGCGCCCCCGCCGGAGAGCTGGGGGCGGGGGCACCGACCCCCACCGAGGCAGCTGGGAGCGGGTCCGGCGCCGCGCCCGCCGAGCATTCCGAGGCCAGTGCGGCCAGGCCAGCGCCTGCCGAGCCTCGTGAGGGCGGCGTCTCGTGATCGTCAGGATCTCAAACGAGGGTCAGTATGAAGTGCCATCCACCGCCGTCGAGACGCTCAACGAGCTCGACAACCAGGCGGTCGCCTCATGCGAGAAAGATGACGAGGATCAGTTCCATGAGACGTTCGCGCGGCTGCTTCAGTTCGTGCGCGAGCACGGCAAGCCCGTGCCCGACGATGAGCTCGGCCCCTCCGACCTGATTCTGCCTCCGCCGGATGTCTCGCTGGAGGAGGCCAAGAAAGAGTTCAGCGGCGAGGGGCTGATCCCGGGCTAATCGGCCGCCGCTCGCCGCCTAGGGCGGCGCGCCTCAGATCGGGATCCCCCAGAGCGGGAACCAGCGCTCCAGCTCGGGCTCGACGGGCAGCTCGGCGCCAACCTGCGCCTTCAGCACGAGCTCGCGTTCGGTGTCGCGCTGCTGCTCTCCGGCGGGGACGAACGGATAGAAGTAGCCGCGCTTGTAGTTGTAGATCCAGTAGAGCGGCCGCTGACGCTGATCCTGGAAGGCAAACACCGCACAGAGCACCCGTTCTCCGTAGCCGCCGCCCTCGATCGCGGTGCTGACGGCGTTGACGCCGACGACGAGGCTGTCGAAGTCCTTGCCGCG
>JALYZY010000094.1 GCA_030948665.1 Actinomycetota bacterium
AACTTCGGGGGGTTCGTGGCGTGGCTTCGTCGGGCGGATGCTCACCGGCATACCCGGTCGGGTGTTTGCCGCTCCGGCCAGCCCTGTCCGACAGGGCGCAGGTCCGTGTCGCGTCGGCCAGCCCTGCCGACTCGCCCAGGTCCCACCTCTAGTGCAGCTGAGCCGCGTTACGCATTCCTAACCGGATAGTCAGCGGCCGGCACGACCACCGAGTTCGAGAGTTTGTCGTGCCATGTCTGTTTCTCCGTGTCCCACAGCATCCACAGGTAGCCGATCAGGATGCAGAGTGCCGACAGGATGCTCGCGATGTATCGCCCCGCCACCCGTCCGTAACCGATCGTCTTTCCTGTATCGAACCCAACCACCCGGATACCGACTGCCCGCTTGCCGAGCGTTTGCCCCGTCGAACCCTCGACTTACAAGTAGTAGCTGAGCGACAAGACGAGCGAAATCAGCTCGCTTAGGGCGACACTCACCCCGTTGGCCCGGAAGATCAGGTTGGCGACAACCCCGACAGTTCAGCCGTCAATGAACGCCGCGGCGAAGCGGATCCAGATCCGGCAAGGGGGCCGGACGGACCCAAGCGAGCTTTGTGCGGGTGGAGTTTGCGTTCGCTGGTGCTCGTCTTGCCTTTGCATTTCCATACTCACCTCGGTGGGCCTAGGTGGTTGGACGAAGGACATGACCACCCCTCCTCCCCGGGTCCCGGTGCTTTAGTAGAAGCGATCGCAGCCTAAGCATCTGAGCGTCGAACGCTCCACGCAACGGCAGCGGTTCACGGATCTCTGTGGCGCGATACGTTTCCCTGCGGACTCAGGTCATGACCGAGGTGCAGGTCCCCTCCATCGAGCTCACGATGAACAGCCCGCGCCCGTCACGGCCGGTCCCGCCGTTCACCGACGAGCACGAACGATTCCGCACCGAGGTCCGCGGCTTCGTGGAGCTCGAGCTTCGCCCTCATGTGACGGAGTGGGAAGAGGCGCGCTCATTCCCAAACGACGTGTTCGCGACGCTCGCAGAGCGCGGCTACCTTGGGCTGAAGTTCCCCGTGGAATACGGAGGTCGGGGAGATCTGGTGGCGGATGCGGTGTTCGCCGAAGAGGTAGGGCGGTGCGGCTCCGGGGGCCTTGCGGCCGGGATCGGGGCGCACACAGGGATCGCGCTGCCGCCAATCTGGAAGTTCGGGACCGATGAGCAGAAGCTCCGCTACCTGGTCCGGGGGATCCGGGGGGAGCTGATCGCCGCGCTGGCGATCACCGAACCCGACGCCGGGTCGGACGTCGCGTCGATCCGCACGACCGCAAGGCCCGTCGATGGCGGCTACGTGCTGAACGGCTCCAAGGCGTTCATCACCGGCGGGGTCAGGGCCGACGCGCTCGTCACCGCCGTGCGAACAGGCGGGGACGGGCACCAAGGGGTATCGCTGCTGATCGTCGAGCGCGGTCCCGGAGTCAGCTCGCAGTCACTCGAGAAGCTCGGGTGGCACGCGTCGGATACCGCCCTGATCAGCTTCGACGACGTATTCGTGCCCGAGGAGCAACGAATCGGCGAGGAGGGCGCCGGGTTCTACCTGATCATGGCCAACTTCGCCTGGGAGCGGCTGCTCATGGCGCTCGGGGCGATCGGGGGGATGCAAGCCGCGTTCGAGAAAACGCTCGCGCTCACCCTAGGCGATCGAACCGCCGGCCAGGCGACTCGCCATCAGCTGGCAGAGATCGCCACGACGATCGAGTGCGGCCGCAGTGTCACCTACTCGGCGCTGCGGACCTATCTGGCGGGCGGGGACGCGGTTCGAGAGGTGACTATCGCCAAGCTCGCCACGCAGCGCGCGGCGTTCGAGGTGATGGACAGCTGCCTTCAGATTCATGGACACGCGGGGTACCTGGCCGAGAATGAGATCGAGCGAGCCGCCAGAGATGCCCGGCTGGGTCCCATCGGCGGCGGGACGGACGAGATCATGAGGGAGATCCTCGGGCGCTGTCTGGGGTTGTGACTAGCGCCAATGGACTCCGTCAAGGGACAGCTGCTGATTGCGGGACCCACGTTGCTCGACCCGAACTTCTGGCGCGCCGTCGTTCTGGTCGTCGAGCACAGTGATGAGGGCGCGCTCGGGCTGGTGCTGAACCGCCCCTCTGAGACGACCGTCGGCGAAGCGGTCCCACAGCTCGAGGAGCTACTCGAGCTGGACGATCCGGTGTTCATCGGTGGGCCGGTGCAGACCTCCGCGATGATGGTCCTGGCGCAGTTCGAGGACCCGAGCGAAGCTGCGCTGCTGGCATTCGAGGACGTCGGCGTGATGGGTGCGACCGAGAGCGAAGCGCCCTCCGCGGCCGTCCGGACGGGCAGGGCGTTCGTTGGGCACGCGGGCTGGGGCCCTGCCCAGCTCAACGCCGAGATCGAGCGTGGCGACTGGATCCTCGAGCCCGCCCGGTTCGAGGACGCGTTCGCCTCCGAGCCGCTTGCCTTGTGGTCGCGCGTGCTCACGCGTAAGGGAGGCAGCTATGCACTGATTGCGCGGATGCCTTCCGACCCGTCGATGAACTGAGTGGTCCACTCACCCGCCTACGATTGCCGCATGGCGCACGAGCATCCTCCCGGAGCGGGAGGATCACACTTCCTCGCGGGGCGCGAGGCCGACCGCAAGGCTCTGACCGCAGCGCTCGGACTGATTGTCGTGTTCATGGCCGGCGAGGTCGTGGCGGGCATCCTTGCCTCCTCGCTGGCCCTGCTCTCGGACGCGGCGCACATGCTCACAGACGCGATCGCGCTCGCGCTGTCGCTCGCCGCAGCGCGCCTCGCCGCACGACCCGCAGGGGGGTCGATGACCTATGGCCTCGGGCGCGCCGAGATCTTCAGTGCCCAGGTGAACGGGCTGACCCTGCTGATCCTTGCGCTGCTGATCGTCTACGGCGCGATCGGGCGGCTCGTGTCCCCGCCTCACGTCGAGGCGGTGACCGTCCTCGCGGTTGCTCTCGCCGGGGCGGCAGTGAATCTTGTGGCGGCACGAGTCCTGGCGGGTGGCGCGGGTGCACGCACCCTGGCCGTCGAGGGTTCCTACCGGCATATCCTCACGGACCTCTATGGCTTCCTCGCGACCGCGGCCGCGGCGGTCGTGATCCTCGCGACCGGGTTCTCGCGCGCCGATGCGATCGCCTCGATCATGATCTCAGCGCTCATGCTCTACGCGTCCTACGGCCTGCTGAAGACCTCGGGGCGGGTGTTCATGGAGGCTTCCCCAGCGGGTCTCGACCCGCACGAGATCGGTGACCTGCTCGCCCATCAGCCCGGCGTGGTGCAGGTTCACGACCTGCACGTGTGGGAAGTCACGTCGGGGTTTCCAGCGCTGTCGGCACACGTCGTGGTGCGAGCCGGCGACGACTGCCACGAGCGGCGCCGGGCACTCCAGCGAGTGCTAGAGGAGCGCTTCGGCCTGCATCACACGACCCTCCAGGTGGATCACGAGGCGGCGCCCCAGCGCCCGCTACGGATCGAGGTTGCTCCACGCGAGCAGCGATAGACTCGCGGCCATGCTTGTGGACCCGCGCGCGTGGGGTCGATGAAGGTCGTCAAGCCGGGCGAGGAGCGCGACGTGCCCCGCGGGGTGCTCGGCGGCGCGGAGATCTCTCAGTCCACTACGGGCGCCCAAAACATCTACATGGCGGTCTTCCGGGTTCCGCCCGGGGCACAGTCCCGTCCCCACTACCACGAGGGATGCGAGAGCGCGGTGTACATGCTGTCGGGCTCGCTTCGAGTCAAGTGGGGCGACCACCTCGAGCAGGAGCTGACGCTCGAGCCACGCGACCTGGTCTACGTGCCGCCGCGCGAGACCCACGTCCTCGAGAACCCGTCCGATAACGAGCCAGCCGAGTACGTGGTCGCCCGCGACTCGCCGCATGAGGACGCGGTCGTGGTGCCATGGGCCGGGGAGCGGATCTGAAGCAGGGCTGGACCGGTCCGCGGGACTTCTCTCAGCGGCCTCCCAGATCGAACCGGCAGCCGCTGAAGTAATCCCCGGCGGCCGACGCGAGGAAGCACACCAGCTCCGCGACAAGCTCATCGTCGTCCGCGGGCACGACGACCGTCGTGCTCACCGCAAACCGAGCCCACTCGACCGACAGTGTCCGCGCGAGGTTCTCGAGCGAGCCTACCGCTGCAGCCACGAACTGGCCGGCATCGGGCCGTGGGGCGATCAACATGATCTTCCGAGTCGCGGCCGCCCCCGTGTCCGGGGTCGCCCACTCGCCCGCAACCTCGAGAATCGCGTCCCAAGCGCCGTCGACTGCCGCTCGAAGTCCCTCCCTTCCACCGGCGGCAAACGCGTCCGCGGCGTCGTAGACCAGGACCTCCGCGCGATCGTCCTGCGTTGACGCGCCTAGCTCGGTAAGCGCATCGCGAACCGAACTCTTTACGGATCCGCGCACCGCGACCGCCCGGCCGGCCAACAGCTGGTCGCGAAGGACTGTCACGCGGCGACACGCTAGCGGTAGGATCGCCGGCAGGACGATGACGCTGTCCTATGCACACGGAGCGTTCGCGGAGCCGTTGCTCGGCGAGACGATCGGCGAGAACTTCGAGCGCACCGTTCGCGCCCACCCGGATGTCGAGGCGCTCGTCTCGTGTCATCAGAAGGTCCGTTACACGTACTCGGAGCTAGCCGAGGCGGTCGACCTGCTGGCTTCGAGG
>JALYZY010000096.1 GCA_030948665.1 Actinomycetota bacterium
CGGGAGTCCTGAAGCGGCGCTAGGACGGAGCGCGATCGCTGGCGGCGATCCAGGGTCCATGCCAGCCGCCGAACCGGCTGACGAGCTTGTCCGCGCCCTCCGGGCCCCACGTGCCCTTCGCGTACTCCCGCACGGACGGGGGAGACTCCAGGAGTGGCTGGACGATCCGCCAGCACGCCTCGACGCTGTCCTGCCGGGTGAAGTAGGTGCTGTCGCCGATGAGCGCAGCGTGGAGCAGGACCTCGTAGGGCGTTGCACCTTCGCCTCCCTCTTGGGCGAACTCCATGTCGAGCTGGATCTCAGAGGGCCCCGCGTGGTCGGAGCGGTGAGCGTCGAGGATCATCCGGATACCGGTGCTCGGATCGAGCTTGAACACGATCTGACTGGGGGCCGGGCTGCGTCGATCGACGCTTATGAAGTGAAGCTTCGGTGGGTGCTTGAACACAAGACGCAATTCCGTCTGGGTAACGGGCAGCTGCTTGCCGGTGCGGATGAAGAACGGAACGCCGTTCCAGCGCCAGTTGTCGACGTGCAGCCGCAGGGCGGCGTAGGTCTCAGTGGTCGAGTCGGGGGCGACGCCGTCGATCTCGTGGTATCCGCGGTACTGGCCAGGCAAGTAGTGAACGGGGTCCGCGTCGTCCATCGCTCTGAACACAGCGAACTTCGCGTCCTTGATTGTGTCCGGGTCGCCTCCGGAGGGCGGTTCCATGGCTGCCGCGGCGAGCAACTGGAACAGGTGGTTGACGACGACGTCGCGCAGCGCACCGACCGGATCGTAGAAATGCCCGCGATCCTCGACGCCGAAGCGCTCGGCCATCGTGATCTGAACGGCGGCGAGGTAATTGCGGTTCCACACTGGCTCGAGCATCGTGTTGGCGAACCGCAGGTACAGGATCTCCTCGAGGCCCATCTTTCCGAGGAAGTGATCGATTCTGTAGAGCTGGGACTCGTCGATGGACTTGTGCAGCTGCGCTGCCAGTTCGCGAGCGGACGCCAGGTCATGGCCGAACGGCTTCTCGACAACCACGCGGCGGCCGTCGCCGACCAGTCCGGCCCGGGCGAGACCCGCCACGACTGTCGAGAACAGGAACGGCGGGATCTCAAGGTAGAAGACGGCATCATGCGCTCCGCCGAGCGCGTCCGCGACGTGCTTGTAGGTCTGATCCTCCCCGAAGTCGCCGCTTACGTAGGAGAGCCTGGCGGCTAAGCGCTCGAAGATGTGCTCCTCGATCTGCTCACCAGTGTTCGAGATCGATTCGCGCGCATGCGCGCGCAGCTGGTCGACTGTCCAGTCGTCGACTGCCACCCCGACGATCGCGCAGTCGAGCAGTGCTCGACGCTCCAGCCGGTAGAGCGAGCGAAATGTCATCTTCTTCGCTAGGTCGCCGGTGATCCCGAAGATCACCAGGGCGTCTGCGCTGCGATCCGTCATTCAGGGCGCAAGCTACAGCTTGCGCTTGGCTCTTGACGTCCGCGTGGGCCGCGCCCGAGAGTGCGCCGCCTGTCCGCGGTCACGAAGCTCGACCGCGAGTGCCACGTCCTGCGCGCTCGGGGCCCCGGCGTCGAGCCCGGTCTCGAGCACGCACGGCAAGCGCTCGAAGCGAGGCTCGGATAGAAACCGTGCGCAGCTCTCCTCGCCAAGCTCACCCTGGCCGAGCACTGCGTGACGATCGCGGTTGGCTCCGAGCTTGACGGCCGAGTCATTGAGGTGAAGCGAGCCGAGTCGCGCAAGTCCGACTGTCCGGTCGAACTCGTCGACCGTTTCCTTCAGCCCCTCGTCGGTGCGGATGTCGTATCCCGACGCGAGCAGGTGACAGGAGTCAAGACAGACTCCCAGGCGATTCGAGCCTCCCCCAGCACCCAGCAGCGCTTCGAGCTCCTCGAACGAGCGGCCGAGCGTCCCGCCGGCGCCGGCTGTGTCCTCGAGGTGGAGCGGGCAGCGCTCGGATTCGCCGAGCGCCTCCTGAATCAGCTGTCCAGCGCGGCTGATCGCTTTCGCAACGTCGCCCTGCTTGGCGGAGCCCGGGTGCAGCACAACGGCCGCCGCGCCGATTCCAGCTCCCACCCGAAGCGACTGGATCAACGACGCAAGTGACTTCTCGCGGATCTCCGAATCCGCGGAGGCGCAGTTGAGCAAATACACGGCGTGGATCAGGACAACTTCGATCGGGCTGTTTTCAAGCGCCTCGCGGAACTCCGCGAAGTCATCCTCGCCGTACGCGGTGGGTCGCCACATTCGTGGTGACTGATTGAAGATCTGGATCGCCCTGCAGCCACGCTCGACACCTCGCTGCACGGCGCGCGCGAGTCCTCCCGCCTGTGAGACGTGGGCGCCGATTAGCATGGGTGCTGTTCTCTCATGCGCGTTCGCTTTGCTCCCTCGCCGACCGGCGCCCTCCACATCGGGAGCGCTCGCACGGCGCTCTACAACTGGCTGCTGGCCCGCGGAGACGGGGGAGTCCTGGTCCTGCGGATCGAAGATACCGACAGGGAGCGATCGACCCCCGAGAACGTCGAGCAGATCCTCGACACGCTGCAGTGGCTGCGACTCGATTGGGACCAAGGGCCTATTTTTCAGTCGCAGCGCGCCGAGCGCCACACGGAGGTTCTCGAGCAGCTGCTGGCAGGCGGCCACGCGTACCGCTGCACTGCGACAGCAGCCGACGTAAAGGCCTACAAGGAGCGCAACGGCCACGATCGCGGCTTTCGCGGCGAGCCCGACGGCGCCGGAGCTGTGCGGCTACGCGTTCCCGACGAGGGGGAGACGGTGGTGGACGACATCATCCGTGGTCAGACCAGGTTCCCGAACCGCAGCATGGACGACCCGGTGATCGCCCGGGCCGACGGATCGGCGCTCTACAACTTCGCTGTCGCGATCGACGATCTCGACGCCGGCATCACCCACGTCGTCCGCGGCGAGGACCACCTGTCGAACACTCCGAAGCAGTTGCTTGTGTTCGAAGCCCTGGGGGTGACGCCGCCACGCTACGCCCATCTACCTCTCCTGCACGGGCCCGACGGCCGCAAGCTGTCAAAGCGTCACGGAGCCGCATCCGTTCAGGAGCTGCGCGGCGCCGGCTACCTGCCGGAGGCGGTCGATAACTACATCGCTCTGCTCGGCGCTGGCTTCGCCTCCGACCAGGATCATTTCAGCCTCCAGGAGCTGGCGGAGCGCTTTCGCCTCGAGCGTGTCTCGAAGAACCCGGCAGTGTTCGACGAACGAAAGCTTCGTCACTTCAACGGCCGCTGGCTGCGAAGCCTCTCGCACGAGGAGCTGACCGCTCGCCTCGAGGAGTTCACCGGTCGCAGCGGGCTAGGGCCAGCGGTCGAGATCGCAGCTGAGAAGATCCAGACGCTGGCCGACTTCTGGCCGCTGGTGGGGTTTCTGTTCGACGGGCCGGTTGACGACCCGGCGGCGTTTGATCGGGTCATCTGCCGTGACGGTGCGGGGCAGACGCTACGCGAGGCCCGGACCGCGCTGGCCACCGCCGAGCCGTTCACCAGCGAGACGGTCGAGACGGCGCTTCGAGGTGTCGTGCAACGACTTGACGTGAAGCCCGCGCAGGTCTTCCAGCCGGTGCGCGTAGCGATCGCCGGAACCACCGTCTCGCCCGGGATCTTCGAGAGCGTCGCGCTCCTCGGTCCTGAGCAGACCCTCGCGCGCATCGACGACGCGCTGGCCCGAGCCGATGGGCCAAGTGGCGCGTAAGAACTGACCGAGCTAAACCGTGGCCGACCAACTGCCGATAGACAAAGGCGGGCGTCAAATGCAACCTCTGCAACCGCCCACACCACCCGAGCCACCCCCGACCGACAGCGAGCAGAGCGTGGGACTAGCCGCCGCGAAGTCGCTTCCAACAGACCACATCTCCACCCGGCCTCGACACCACAACGAGGGTCACGGCCGTCGCCTGACCGCGGCGTTCGAGGCGCTCGAGGCGTTCCCCGTCCTGGTTGAGTCGCGCAACCGCGTGCTGGCGCTGTTCGAGGCCGGGGACCCGTCGACTGCCGACGTGGTCGAGGCAATCGAAGCCGACGTAGCGCTGGCAATCACCGTGCTGCGTCTTGCCAACCAGGTGGAAGGCAAGATGAAAGGCCGCGCGGAGAGCGCGGTCGACGGCATCGAGGTTCTCTCGCTCGGCACGGTCCATACGATCGCGACCCGCGCGCGGACCTTCGACTTCTTCGAGCGGACGTCGCTCTGGCAGGGAATCCCGGAGCGCTTCCGCCTGCATGCGGTGGCGACTCAGCGCGCCGCCGACCGCATCGCCCACGAGCTCGGCTACGAGGCGCGCGACAGGCTGATGGTCACCTCGCTGCTGCACGACATCGGCAAGCTGGTGCTGGTTCAGGCCTACCCTGGTTACCCCCGACAGATCCACGCCGAGGCTCGGACGCCGGAGGAGCGGATCCAGAGCGAGCGCCGGGAACTTGGCGTCGATCATGCACTTGTCGGTGGCGTTCTCGCCAGACGCTGGGGATTGCCAAAGTCGATTGCCAGCGTCATCGAGCGCCACCACGCCGAGGACTCCGATGACGAGGCGACACTGGTTCGGCTCGCCGACATGCTCGCCCACTATGTGCTGGGGGGCGCGATCTCGCCGTCGGAGCTGCTTGTGGTCGCCCGCTCGATGGGTGTCAAGCCGGCCCAGCTGCGGGCCGTCATGTACGACCTGCCGTTGCCGACCTCGGGCGGAAGGCCGCGCCAGATCGATCCATGTCCGATGTCAAGCCGCGAGATCGATGTCCTTCGCCGCCTCGCGAAAGGGATGGTCTACAAGCAGATCGCCAGCGAGCTCGGGCTCTCCACGAGCACCGTGCGAACGCATCTGCACAACGTGTACGGGAAGCTTGGCGCGATGGATCGCGCGCAGGCCGTCCTGATCGCGACCGAAC
>JALYZY010000097.1 GCA_030948665.1 Actinomycetota bacterium
TGCCGCCCAGGGCCTCACGGCATTCCCGCATGTACTCCATCTCCGGGGAGTCGGCCGGCGGCTTGTAGTACTCGGCCGCGCGGACCTGCTCGTCCGACAGCGGCAGCTCGAAGCGATCGCGGAACGCCAGCAGGGCGTCCTCGGTCATCTTCTTGGCCTGATGGGTGATCATCTGGCCCTCGCCGGAGACGCCCATCCCGTAGCCCTTGATCGTCTTGGCGAGGATCACGGTCGGCTGTCCCTTGTGGGCGGCAGCCGCGTGATAGGCGGCGTAGACCTTCTGCTGGTCGTGACCGCCGCGATTCAGCAGCCAGATCTCTTCGTCGGACATGTGGGAGACGCGTTCGAGCAGCACCGGGTCGCGCCCGAAGAAGTGCTCGCGCACGTATGCCCCGTCGCGCGACTTGAACGTCTGGTAGTCGCCGTCGACACAGTCCTCCATCACCTTCACGAGCCTGCCGTCATGGTCCTCGGCGAGCAGCGGGTCCCAGCGACCGCCCCATACGAGCTTGATCACGTTCCAGCCGGCGCCGCGGAAGTCGGACTCGAGCTCCTGAATGATCTTGGCGTTGCCGCGGACGGGGCCGTCGAGGCGCTGGAGGTTGCAGTTGATGACCCAGATCAGATTGTCGAGCTGCTCGCGCCCTGCGAGCCCGATCGAGCCCAGCGTCTCGGGCTCGTCGACCTCGCCATCGCCGAGGAACGCCCAGACCTTCCGGCCCGACGTGTCGCTGACCCCGCGGGCCTGGAGGTACTTCATGAACCGCGCCTGATAGATCGAGGTGATCGCCCCGAGCCCCAGCGAGACTGTCGGGAACTGCCAGAAGTCAGGCATCAGCCAGGGGTGCGGGTACGAGGACAGGCCTGGCTCGTCGACCTCCTGGCGGAAGTTGTCGAGGTCCTCGTCGGTGAAGCGGCCCTCAAGGTAGGCGCGCGCGTAGTTGCCGGGGGAGGAGTGGCCCTGGAAGTAGACGAGGTCGCCCGCCGACTCGTTGTTGGCTGCGTGCCAGAAGTGGTTGTAGCCAACCTCGTAGAGCGTGGCCAGCGACTGGTAGCTGGCGATGTGGCCGCCGAGCTCGGACGATTCCTTGTTGGCGCGGATCACCATCGCGATCGCGTTCCATCGGATGATCGAGCGCAGCCGGCGCTCCATGGCGGGATCGCCGGGCAGCTTCGCCTCGCGTTCGGTCGGAATCGTGTTGACGTACGGCGTGTTGAGCGTGGCGATCGGGCCGGTGCCCGAGTGCTGGGCGCGCTCGACTACGCGAGTGAGGATCTCGCGCGCGCGCTCGGGGCCGTCGTGAGCGACGACCGCGTCGATCGCCTCGATCCACTCGCTGGTCTCTTCCGCGTCGATGTCGGCGCCCGCGCCGTTGGACCGGTCTCGCAGAGATGTCACGCGGGCGACTATACCCCCGCCCGAATGCCGCGATTCGATACGGTGACGCGGTGGCGCTGCGAGAGGTGAACGGTCCACCCGGTGCCCCCTGGGAGCGGCCGCTCGAGGGGACGTTCGACCGGCTCGTCGTGGAGTCCGAGCTGCTCACCGGGAACCCGCTTGGCGACTCGCCGCGCCGGCCGCTCTACGTGTACAGCTCGCCCGGCGTGGCCCGAGGACGGACCACCGACGTCGCGTCCGTTTACGTGATCCAGGGTTACACCGGACAGGTCGACATGTGGCTCTCGAGGATCGCGTTCGAGCCGAACATGATCGAACGCCTCGACCGGATGTTCACGAGGGGAGATTGCCCGGAGGCGGTCGTCGTGTTCGTCGACGCCTGGACCTCACTGGGCGGATCGCAGTTCCTGAACTCGACGAGCACCGGGCGCTACATGGACTACCTGTGCGACGAGGTGGTCGAGTTCGTCGACGGCCGATACCCGACCCGAGCCGATCGCGATCACCGTGGACTCACCGGCAAGTCATCGGGTGGTTACGGCGCGATGGTCGTCCCGATGGTGCGCCCCGATGTGTTCGGAGCCCTGGCCTCGCACGCGGGTGACGCACTGTTCGAGTGCTGCTACCAGCGCGAGTTCCCGCAGGTCGCGCGCACGTTGCGCGACAGCTTCGACGGCTCCTACGAGGCGTTCCGCAGGGCTCTCAAGGATCAGGATCGCTTCGACTGGGATCGCTTCGGCAGGCCATTTGAGATGTACGGCTACGCGGCGGCATACACGGCCGACGCGGATCGCCCTGGCGAGGCGCTGCTGCCGTTCGAGATCTCGACCGGCCGGGTGATCCCCGAGATCTGGGAGCAGTGGCTATCGCACGATCCCGTGCGGATGGCTCCGGCGCACGCGGAGGCGCTCCTCAGCATGCGCCGGATCTATCTCGACGCTGGCCAGAGCGACGAGTACTTCCTGGACCTGGGGGCGCAGGCGTTCTCAGAGGAGCTCGAGAAGATCGGCGTCGAGCACACGCTCGAGCTGTTCGAAGGCAAGCATGGCGGCCTCACCTACCGGTACCCAAGCGCGGTCCGCGAGCTGCTGGTGGCGCTCGACTGACATGAGCACCACCGCCGGCAAGGACCTCGCGTTCGCCGGGCCTGGCGCCCTCGCCGAGCTGGTGCGATCACGCCAGGTGCACCCGCGCGAGCTGGTCAAGCTGAGCCTCTCCCAGATCGAGCGGCTGGACCCCAGGCTGAACGCTTTCCGAGTAGTCCTCGCGGAGGAGGCGCTCGCGCAGTGCGACGCGGCGGCGGCCTCCGACGGGTTGCTCGCCGGCGTACCAATCGCCGTCAAGGACGACACTCCGATCGCAGGTCAGGCCACCACCCGAGGGGCTCGGAGCTACGGGCCGCCCAGCAGCGCCGACTCCGAGGTCGTCAGGAGGTTACGTGCGGCAGGGGCGATTCCGATCGGGATCACCAACGTTCCCGAACTGACGATCTTCCCGTGGACCGCAACCGAGGCAAATGGCGTCACGCGCAATCCGTGGAACCTGGCCCGTACCCCGGGCGGCTCCTCAGGCGGATCGGCGGCGGCGGTCGCCTCGGGAATGGTGCCGGCGGCCACCGGCTCAGACGGCGGAGGCTCGATCCGGATTCCGGCAGCGTGCTGCGGGTTGGTCGGGATGAAGCCCACCAGGGGCCGAGTGTCGATGCATCCGGCGCGCGAGGGCTGGCTCGGGCTGGCCACCTACGGACCGCTGGCGCGCACGGTCGCCGACAGCGCTCTGCTGCTCGACGTCATGCAGGGCACCGTGCCAAGTGACGGGCACAGCATCGCCCCTTACGAGGGGAGCTTCCGGACGGCCTGCGAGAAAGCGCCGCCACGACTTCGGATCGCGGTCTCGCGCAAGATCCCTCCGGGGCTGATCGCGCGCGTGTCCACCGATCAGCGAGGCGCATTGGAGAGGGCCGCAGCGCTTCTGTCCGACGCGGGTCACGACGTGATCGAGCGCGATCCGGCATACGGCCTCGCGCAGCTGGAGTTCCTCCAGACCTGGCTTCGCGGGATCTACGAGGAGTCGCTGGCGATCCCCGATCGGTCCAAGCTCGAGCGTCTGACACGGCAGATGGCCGGCGCGGGGCGCGTGATCGTGCCGCCGAAGCGCAAGCATCAGCTGCTCGCCAAGCGGGCAGCGACGACCGCGAGGATCCTCGCCCTGTGGAAGGAGGTCGACGTGCTGTTGACGCCGGGGCTGGCTGTCACCGCTATCGCCGCGGAGGGGGCGCACGGGCGGCCCGCCCCGTTGGCGATCAACACGGCCGGCCGCTTCACCCCGTTCACCCCGATATTCAACGTGACAGGGCAGCCCGGTGTCGCGCTGCCCGCTGGAGTTGGGACCGATGGCATGCCGCTCAGCATTCAGCTTGTGGGGCGTCCGGGAGCGGAGGACGTTCTGTACTCACTTGCGGCGCAGATCGAGCAGGCGAGGCCGTGGGACCAGCTTCGGCCGCCGGTCGTGTGACCATGGACCGACCGAACATCTTCGAGGCGTCGTTCGAGTACGACGAGGACGATCCGGCCGGCTACCGAGGCGGCGTGGCGCAGGTGGGAAAGCTCGCCGGCGGCAAGGAGCTGCACGTAAAGCTCTACGAGCTGCGCCCGGGGGAGGCGTTATGCCCTTACCACTACGAGTACGAGGAAGAGTGGCTGATCGTCCTCGTCGGCAGCCTCGTGTTACGCGACCCCGACGGCGAGCACGAGCTGAGGCATGGAGATGTGGTGTGCTTCCCGCCTGGCCCGGCCGGAGCCCATAACGTCACCAACCGCGCCGAAGCCGCGTCCCGGATCCTGATGTTCTCGAGCGCGCGCGAGCCAGCCGTCGCCGTGTATCCGGACAGCGACAAGATGGGAGTCTGGCCGGGTAACCCGGACGACAGCCGCATGTTTCATCGCGCCGATGGCAACGTCGACTACTACGAAGGAGAGGTCTGACCGACATGACCGCAACCCAGCAGCTGATCACCGGCGTGGATTTCGTGGCGATGCCCACGCGCGATCTCGAGAAAGCTGTCGAGTTCTACGGATCGACGCTGGGGCTACATCGCTCCGCCTACCGGCCGGACCGCCACCACGCGGAGTTCGAAACGGGAAACCTGACGATCAACGTCATGAACGCGGAGCGGATGGGGCTCGAGCACCACACCTACCGGAATGTCCTCGCGCTGCATGTTGAGGATGTCGGGGAGGCGCGGTCGAGGCTCGAGGCGCACGGCGTGCAGTTCGCCGGCGACACGTTCGATACCGGGGTCTGTCACATGGCCTTCTTCAGCGATCCAGACGGCAATGCGCTGATGCTCCACCACCGCTACGCGCCGCGGACGCCAGAGCCCCAGTAGAAGATCGCCGAGGTCTCATGGACCTCGATCTTCCACCCGAGTCCGTCGAGCAGCGCCCGTAGCGCAGCGGCATCGTGGGCGGTTTTCACGATCCGATGTTTGCTGCCGTCCTCAAGCGTTCGGCGGATCACCGGCGAGCACTCGCCGTACGCGAGCTCCTCTGGCGTGCGGTAGCCGTCGTCGACGAAGAACACGCGCCCGCCCGGCGCCAGGCAGTCGTCAACCAGCGACCAGAACGACTCAAATCGCTCTGGCGGGACGTGCGAGAGCCAGAAACCGAAGAACACGACGTCGTAGCGACGATCGGGCTTCCAGCTGAAGATGTCGGCTGCGATGAATCGGACCCGCGGGTCGCGAACACGCTCCCGCGCGATCACCAGGACCTCCGGCGCGGCGTCGAGCGCTGTCACGGAGCTGGCATCGCGAAGCAGCTGCGGGGTCCAGGTGCCCGGCCCGCAGGCGAGCTCGAGGACGTCGCCGCTCGGCGCGAATTCTTCCAGGGCGGTGGACAGCTCTTCGCCGGCGCCGTGGACGGCCGCCCCCGTCAGCCCGCCGTCGAGGTACTTCGGGGCGAGCGCCCGGTAGTAGGAGATCTG
Organism: Actinomycetota bacterium; assembly: GCA_030948665.1. GTDB lineage: Bacteria > Actinomycetota > Thermoleophilia > Solirubrobacterales > Solirubrobacteraceae > Palsa-465. The sequence continues at coordinate 5,384 of JALYZY010000097.1, forward strand.
CTCTGCGAGGAGCTCGTCCAGGTCTTCACTCATCGAGATCGATCGTAGTGGCGGGCACGCTCAGCGACCCTGCGGTACGTGGAGTTCTGCACCGGCTGTGTGAGCTCGCCGCGGTCGAGGATCCGGCCGCCAAGCTCCGCGTACGGGAACGCGAGTCGCACCGGGGTGCGCGGATCTACGGAGACGAGCGAGTTAGGCTGCAGCGCGGCGCGCCACTCGCGATATCTCCGAAGGCCGGGCAGCTGCTCTACGCACTGACCGTCGCACGCTCTCCCCATACTGTCGTCGAGTTCGGGGCTTCGCTCGGGTTCTCCACGATCTGCATCGCATCCGCTCTACGGGATGTAGGCGCCGGATCGCTGGTCACGACAGAGGTGAGCCGCGACAAAGCGCTGGCGCTAACGGCGAATCTCGCGGAGGCTGGACTCAGCGACGTGGTCGAGGTGCGGGTGGGTGACGCGAGACAGACGCTCCGAGGATTCGCAGACCCGGTGGGCCTTCTCTTTTTGGATGGTGCGAATGATCTGTACCTGGATCTCCTGCGGTCGATGGAGCCGCAGCTCAGTGAGCGAGGGCTCGTTGTCGCCGATATGAGTGAGGGCGATCCGCACCACGTCGGTTACCGCCAATACGTCAGCAATCCGCGCGGGGGTTACGCGACCGTTGAGGTCCCATTGGACGCAGGACTGATCGTCTCGATCCGCCTGCCTCGGTTCGAGCCGGGGCGCCGGGGGTAGGCGACCGGCGATGCATGAGATCTTCCCCGGCGTCTTTCACTGGACGACGTTCCATGAGCCGATACACACCAGGGTCAGCTCGTATTACGTTCAGCCGGCTGGCGTTGCCATTGACCCGAAGACCCCCGAGCAGGGCCTCGAGGCGCTCCCCGGGCAGCCACAGGCCGTTCTGCTGACGAGCGGTCACCACCACCGCGACGCGCAAGAGCTGGCCGGCGCATTCGGGATCCCGATCAGAGCGTCACACGAGTCGGCGGCATACCTCGGCGGGGGCCTGAGCGTCGAGTTGTTCAGCCCGGGAGAACAGGTGGTGCCGGGCATCACGGCAATCCACATCGGGGAGCTATCCGACGACGAGGGCGCCTTCCACATCGCTGTCGCCGACGGCGCGATCGCGTTCGCCGACGGGCTGATCCGCTACGACGGCGAGCTCGGGTTCGTCCCAGACGAGCTGATCGGAGACGACCCGGAGGGCGTCAAGGCAGCGCTGAAAGAGGCTTTCAAGGGGCTGCTCGACCGCGACTTCGAGAACCTCCTGTTTGCTCACGGCGATCCGCTGGTCGGAGGCGGCAAGGAGGCTCTTCGCGAGTTCGCGACCAGCCGGGATCCGCTCTAGACGGCCTTCGCGAGCTCGCCGCCGAGCAGCGAAACGGCTTCCAGATCGTCGTGCAGGAGCTGCTGGCACATCACGCGGCTGACACCCGCTCGGGCCAGCTCCGAGAGCTGATCCACCGCTTCCTCGACAGTGCCGACGATCCAGCCGTCGGGAGGCTCCCGGAGCAGCGAGTCGCCATCCTGGCCGACGCGCTCGCCGAGACGCAACATCCGGTCGTGCAGGTTCCGGCGATCGCTGCCCACGATCACGCTGGTCATCACCGAGAACGGGATCGGACTGCGGCCGATGCGCTCGCAGGCGTCGACTAGGCCCGCTCGACGCGACCGGATCTCATCGACTGTCGGGAATGGCGTGTTGTACTCATCGGCATACCTGGCCGCCAGGGACAGGCTTCGCGCTCCACCGCTCCCGCCGATCATGATCGGGGGATGCGGGCGCTGCACGGACTTCGGACGCGCGTCGAGATCGCTCAGCCGGTAGTACTCGCCGTCGAAGGAGGACGGCTCCTCAGCCCAATTGTGGTGGATCACCTCGAGCTGCTCCTCGAGGATGTCCATCCGGTCCCGCGTGGGTGGGAAGTCGAATCCGTACGCCTGGTGCTCCTGCTCGTGCCACCCGGCGCCGATTCCCAGTTCGATCCGTCCCTCCGATATCTGGTCTGCCGTCGCGACCATCTTCGCGAGCGTCGACGGATGACGGAAAGTCGCCGGAGAGACAAGCGTGCCGAGCCGCACCGTGGACGTGACGGCCGCCAGCGCGGCAATCGTCGCCCAAGCATCGAGTGAGCCTCGCTCCGGATGCATGCCATCGAGGTTCAGGTAGTGATCGGAGCGGAACATCGCCGGGACTCCGTGCTCCTCGCACGCGTGGGCGAGGGCGACCCATTGCGGCCAGTCCACGCCCTCCTGACCCTCGATCATCAAGCACAGGTCCAACCCGCACCTCCTCCAGCCGCACATCGGTTTCCTGCACGCTACCCGTCCGCGCGCAAAGCGCTCAAGTCGCCGACTGGTCCGACCGATCTTTAGGGCGAACTTGGACGAAAGGGACCCAGCATGGATGCGCACAGGAAAGTACGAGGACCGCTGATCGTGGGAATGGCCGCCTTGCTTGGCCTCGCAGGCTGCGGCGGCGGCGGTCAGACCGCCCAGACGACCACGAGTCACACGAGCACCGCCGCATCCGTGCCCACTCCACCGACGTCGAGCACGACGGCGCTCACGCCGGTGAGCGCCCCCGTGAGCACCACCCCGACCGCAAGCTCTTCGGTCACCGCCCCGGGCGCCGCACTGAAGGCGGGGCAGACCGCCACCGTCCTATACACCCCACCGCTGACCACGGGCAAGTCCTTCAAGATGAAGATCACCGTCGAATCGATTCAGAAAGGCTCACTCGCCGACTTCAACGGGATCCAGCTCGACGCGAGCCAGAAGGCGTCGACCCCTTACTACGTGACCGCTCGCTTGCTGGACCTCAGCCCGGGCAACGCCTCCGCCAATCACAACGATCCGTCAGTCGCGATCGAAGGCGTCGACACAACTGGTAGCCAGCAACAGAGCGTCACGTTCTTCGGCAACTTTCCTCGGTGCAACGCCGTCACCGCGCCGAGCCCGCTCACTCAAGGGAAGGACTTTCAGACGTGCCTGACCTTTCTCGTCCCTGGGGGGATCACGAGGGCTGCCTGGATCGGTGCCAACAACTACATCAGCTCGCCGGTCACCTGGGCCCCGTAGCGGCCCCGGCGGCTGTGCACGCGGGACTCATCGGGCGCAAGCTCCGGCGGCCCAAAGTTAGTCAGAGACGAGCTCGGGCTGCAGCTCGCGCAGCCGCAGCACGAACTCGAGGTATCGCTGCCCGATGCCCACGCGAGGCAGGCAAGCGCGAACCGCCCTACTCGGTCAGCTCGCGCGCCATCTCGTCGAACACCTGGACGTACGCGTCGACGGCCTCATGTGTGTGCGCCACCGACAGCGTCCACTCCTCCTCGCGGCCTGGCGTCATGAAAATGCCGCGATTCATGTTGTAGAGCCACGCCAGCTCGGTCACGTCGGCGTCCTGGTTCGCCTTGAAGGTCTCGTAGTCGACCACCTTCGAGGGCGAGAACGTGACGCATCCCTTCGACGCGATTCCTAGCGCGTACCCGGGGAGGTTGTAGCGATCGACGACTCCCTGGCAGCCGGAGACGATTCGGTCGTTCAGGTCGTCGAGGTGACGGTAGGCCTCGGGGGTCAAAACCTCGGAGAGGCCTGCCCGCGCCGCCGCCATCCCGAGCGGATTACCGTTATAGGTACCCACCTGGTAGACGGTGCCGTCCTCGACGACGCTCATCACCTCTTCCGTGCCGCCAATCGCGCCTGTCGGGAGTCCGCCGCCAAGCGCCTTCGCCAGGGTGACCATGTCGGGCATCACTCCGAAGCGCTCGGTCGCCCCTCCAGCCGCGATCGTCAAGCCGGTCTTGACCTCGTCGAAGATCAGCACGATCCCGTGGCGCTGGGTGATCTCGCGGACCTCCTGGAGGTACCCATCCTCAGGAAGGACGACCCCGATGTTCATCATCGCTGCTTCCATGATCACGCAGGCGGGTTTGCGGCCCTCGTCCTCGAGCCGGCGGATCCGGCGCTCCATCGCACCCGCATCGTTGAAAGGGACTGCGACGGTCAGGTCGACGAGCTTCTCGGGGATCCCGGCTCCGTACGAGATCGACTGGTAGTTCTCGCGATCGCCGATCTTCTCGTACGGGATTCCAATCGAGATCATCACCGCGTCGTGATGGCCGTGGTAGGAACCGAAGATCTTCATGATCGTGTCGCGCCCGGTAAACGCCCGTGCGATCCGGATCGCGTCCATTGTCGCCTCGGATCCCGAGTTCACCATCCGCCAGCGGGCGATACCCCAGCGGCGCTGCAGCTCTTCGGCGACCCAGATCCCGTCTTCAGTCGTGGCCGCGAAATGCGTGCCGAGGTCGACCCGCTCCTTCACTGCCTTGGAGATCGCGGGGTTGGCGTGCCCCTGAACCATCGAGCCGAATCCGTTGTGGAAGTCCCACATGCGGTTGCCGTCGACGTCGTACACCACGGCGCCTTCACCGGTCGCGAGGTAGATCGGCCAAGGATCACGCGTGTGGTAATGCGAAGCCACGCCGCCGCTCAGCGACTTGCGCGCGCGTTCGTACAGCTCGGCCGACGCGCGGGTGCGCTCGTCGAGTTTCGCTTCCTCGCGTTCGGTGAGCGTGCGAATCCGCTCCCGGTCCAATTGCACGGCGGTCCCAACTGACATCTCCAGCCTCCGATCGGATCGCGACCGCTGCGCCGCGGTCGCCTCTGAGCCATCCAAGATAGCTGACGAACGAGTTACGCGCGGTAGATAAGTTCCGCCCAGCTTGCGGTTGCGCCTAGGGTTCCGTCGCTGCCCACACGAACAAGGGCGCCGAGACTGGACCGAGCCGCGCGAGCCGGCGGACCAGCCGGCCACACCTGACGGGACAAAGCCCCGAGGGCTTCGCGTGCCCTGTCGGTCAGGCGACTGCTGGCGAGCGCTGCGAGCGGGGCCGGCGCTGCGCTGCTCGCGCTCGGATGAGGCAGTTCAGGATTCGAACGGGCCGGGGTCGGCGGGCACGTCGACCGCGAGCTCTTGCAGCGCCTCGAGGGGAACGATGTCCAGCGCGCGTTCGTGCGTGGAGGCGAGCACCACGTACGAGGCGGCACCATTCTCGTATGCGCGCAGCCAGTTCCGGGCTGTCACACACCAGCGGTCGCCGGGCGAGAGGCCCGGGAAGCTGTACCACGGCACAGGGGTGAGCAGGTCGTTGCCGATGCCCAGCTGGTGCTCGAGAAACTCCTCGGTGACCACCGCGCAGATCGTGTGGCTGCCGCGATCCCCGGCCCCGGTCCGGCAGCAGCCGTCACGGTAGAAACCGGTCAGAGGCTCACTTCCGCATAGCTCCAGCGGTCCGCCGAGCACGTTGCGTTCGGTCATCGCCGGAGTATCGCGCCGCGAGCCTCAGCCCGGATCGGCGCTGCCTTCTCGGTGGACCTTGACGTGCGTGATCTGTCCGCCGACAGCGCCAAAGAACGCAGCGATCGCCTCGGTGCGCTCGACACCCTCGAACGTGTAGCGCTCGACCGGCTCGCAAGCCACCCGAGCCTCGTCGGCCACGAGGCTCGTGATCGTGAGCGTGGGGCCAAGCTCGGCGATCGCCTCATGGCACATCGACTCGACCGCCGCTCTGCCCCTGATCGTGTCCTGCCCGGTGGCCCACACGACGTCGGGGCCGACTGTCGCCACCAGCCGCTCCACGTCACCCGCGTTGAAGGCGTCGATGTGGGCCCTCACCAGCGCGGTGATTGAGGTGTCGGTCGTCACCAGCGCAAAGCTAACGTCTCGTGATGTGCATGGGACGGCGCAATCGTGCTAGCTGCATCGATCGAGCGCGAGCAGATCAGTGCTCGCTACCAGTCGTTCGCGCAGCTGGAGGCAGCGCAGCGATCGCCGCTCTACTCGGCGATCACACGGGCGATCGCTGCTGACCCTCGGATGATCGAGTTCCTTGCGGCGCTTCCGAGTGAGAAGCGGCAACCCAATCTGCTGCTCGGGGTCGTCCGATATCTGTTCGGTACGCCATCGGCGCCGGCAGACTTCATCGACCTCGTTCTCGCCCACCGGGACGTCGTCAAGGCCGAGATCGCGCGTCGCTCAACGCAGACCAACGAGCCGGCCCGCTGCGCGACGCTGCTACCGGCGCTTGCGCAGCTGCCGCAGC
>JALYZY010000098.1 GCA_030948665.1 Actinomycetota bacterium
CCTCTGGGCCAGGACAGTGACGCCGGGGGCCCGGACAGTGACGCCGGGGGCCCGGACAGTGACGCCGGGGGCCCGGACAGCGACGCCGGGAGCCCGGACAGCGACGCCGGGAGCCAGGACAGCGACGCCCGGAGCCAGGACAGCGACGCCCGGAGCCAGGACAGCGACGCCGGGCCCGGACGGTGAGCCGGAACTCCCACGGCTAGAATGGGCCGCCGCCACTTCGCGCCAGGTGCTTGCTGCACTCGCGCGGTCGACGGCCTCGAACACCCATGCGAGTCTGGATCGACATGACGGCGCCGGCTCACCCCCTTGTGCTGAGACCGGTGATCGATCGCATGAAGGCCGCGGGTCATGAAGTGACCGTCACGGCGCGGGACTACGCCCAGACGATTGAGCTCTTGCAGCGACTTGGTATCCCCCATCAGGTGATCGGCCGCCACGGCGGCGCGTCTCGAGCCCGCAAGCTGGTGTCGCTGATCGGGCGGGCTCGCAGGATGCGCCAGGTAGGCAAGGCCAAGTTCGACCTCGCGCTCGCCCACGGCTCGAACGAGCTTCCGATCGCCGCTGTCTCGTTGGGGATTCCGGCCGTCGACATGTTCGACTACGAGTGGGCGACCCAGCAGCACAACATCGGCTGCCGCCTCGCTCGTCGCGTTCTGACCCCCGAGGCGATCCCACCCGAGCGACTGGCCCGCTACGGCGTTGGACCCGGCAAGCTCGCCCAGTATCCGGGCCTCAAGGAGGAGTACTACCTCGCGGACTTCGAGCCCGATGAGCGCGTCCTCGATGATCTTGGGCTCGACCGAGAGCGAGTGATCGTCGTGCTGCGCCCGCCGCCGGACGTCTCCCTTTACCACCGTAAGAGCAACCGGCTGTTCCCACGCGTCCTCGACTACCTCGGCTCCCGGGATGATGTCCACGCGGTGGTCATCCCGCGTACCGCCGCGCAGCGCGGGCAAGTCAAGGCGCTCGCCTATCCGAGCCTGGTCGTTCCCCCGGGTGCGGTCGACGCCCAGAGCCTGATCGCGCTTGCGGACCTGGTTGTATCCGCCGGCGGCACGATGAACCGCGAAGCTGTAGCGCTCGGGACGCCGGTCTACTCGACCTATGGCGGGCGCCTCGGTGGAGTCGATGAGTGGCTGATGCGCGAAGGACGCCTGCGACCGCTTACTGATCCGCTCGCGATGACGCTGTCCAAGCGCGGGGCGAGCGGGTCGCGCACTCGGCGCGACCCGCAGCTGATCACCGACCTGATCCTGGGGGCAGTGCGATGAGCACCGCCGGGCCAGCCGACGTCGTCACCCGGGTGGCCAAGGACCGGGACGAGCTGGTGGCGCAAGCCTCGCGCGCCGAGCTCGAAGGCTCCCCGCGCGTCGACCTCTCCCTGCGCACGCTCGACGTTGTCCTGGCGGGCTCGGCACTCGTTGCGCTCAGCCCGGTGATGGCGGCGATCGCGGTCGCGACGCGACTCACCTCAGGACGGCCGGTGCTCTACCGCGGCGAGCGGGTCGGACGCTACGGCGTTGTGTTCACGATGTACAAGTTCCGGACCCTCGCCCCGGACGCCGAGACACGTCTTGGCCCGTATCTTGGACCGGAGCTCACCCGACTCACCGAAAGCGAGCTCACCCCACTCGGGCGGGTACTGCGCGCGATGTACCTTGACGAGCTCCCGCAGCTGATCAATGTGGTCCGCGGCGACATGAGCCTGGTCGGGCCGCGGCCGGTGCGGCCCGCCTTCTTCGATGCGCTGCGCGAGGAGATTCCGCAGTACTGGCAGAGGCTTGTGGTTCGGCCGGGTCTCACCGGGTTCGCCCAGGTTCGCGTGGACCGTGAGCACAGCTGGGCCGAGAAGCTCAACCACGACCTCGAGTACATCGCCGACCGGTCTGTCGGCCTGTATGGAGCCGTGATCCTCGGGACCGGAGTGCGAGTGATCGGGCGCGTTGCGTCCTCGCTCACGGGCCGAGGCGCAAAAGGTCCTTAGGCGACATGTGCGGAATCTGCGGGATCGTCTCGCTCTCCGGTGAGGCGGTCGACCACCGGCGGATCGCGGCGATGACAGAGGCGATGCGCCACCGCGGCCCCGACGGTCGCGGCGAGCTGCGGCGCGATCAGGTCGGCCTGGGAATGCGCCGCCTGGCGATCATCGACCTACTCGGCGGCGATCAGCCGCAGAGCAACGAGGACGGCACCGTCCATGTCGTCCAGAACGGCGAGATCTACAACTATCGCGAGCTGCGCCGCGAGCTCGCCGGTCGTGGCCACACCTTGCGAACTGAGTCTGACACCGAGGTGCTCGTCCACCTTTACGAGGACCTGGGCCCCGCGTTCGCCGAGCGACTGCGCGGGATGTTCGCGGTGGCGGTCTGGGACGAGCGCCAGCGGCGGCTGGTGCTGGCCCGCGACCGCTTCGGGATAAAGCCGCTGTTCTATGCGCGCCCCGACGGCCGGGGGACGCTCGCGTTCGCCTCGGAGCTGACGGCGCTGGCGCTGGCGTCCGATCAGCGGCCGGATCTGGACCCCGCCGCCCTCGAGGCCTACCTTGCTTTCAATTCGATCCCAGCTCCGCTCAGCATCCTCGCCGGCCACCACAAGCTGCAGTCCGGACATGCTCTGATCGCCGATGAGGGCGGAGTTCGGGTGGAGCGCTTCGCCAGGCCGGCTCCGGTCGCGGTACCGGAGCTGCTGCGCGAGCGCTCGCCGGCGCTGATCGACGAGCTGCTGGCGCGCCTGCGCGACTCGGTGCGGGCGCACCTGATCGCCGATGTCCCCGTTGGCGTGCTGCTCTCTGGGGGCATCGACTCGTCGCTGATCACCGCGCTTGCCGCCGGTGAGGTCGGCGCCGGAGTTCGGACCTTCTCGGTCGCCTTCCGCGAGCGGACATTCGACGAGTCAGCTCGCGCGGAGATGGTCGCCAAGCGCTTCGGAACCGATCACCACCGGCTGGTCCTCGATCCCGACGGCGTGTCGCTGCTCCCGCGGATCGTTGCGGCGCTCGACGAGCCGCTCGGCGACTCGTCACTGCTACCGACGTTCCTGGTGTCCGAACTGGCAGCGAGCGAGGTCAAGGTCGTGCTCACGGGAGAGGGCGCGGACGAACTGTTCGGGGGCTACGAGACGTACCTAGCGGATGTGCTCGCCGACCGTCTGGCGCCGCTAGCGCGGGTCTTACGGCCCTGGATCGAGCGCCTCCCTAGCTCCTCGCGACGGGTATCGCTCGACTATCGCGCCAAGCGGTTCGCGCGAGCGGCCGACCTGCCCGCGCTCGAGCGCCACCTCGGCTGGAAGCAGATCTTCGCGGCGCCGCAGCGCGAGCGGATGCTGCTGGCGCGCGATCGCGACGGCGCCGACCCGTACGCCGGGTATCGCGCACGCTACGCCGAGACTGCCGGCGCGGAGCCGCTGGCCCGGCTCCAAGACCTCGATCGGGGCGGGTACCTTGTCGACGACCTGCTGGTCAAGACGGACCGGATGAGCATGGCGCACTCGCTCGAGGCCCGCGTCCCGTATCTGGACGAGGTTGTCGCGCGGTTCGCTCTGGCGCTTCCGCGCGATCAGCGCGTCAGGGGATGGACCAAGAAGCGGCTGCTCCGGAGGGCCGCAGCAAGCTTGCTTCCCCGCGAGATCGTCCACGGCCGCAAGCGCGGCTTCTCGATCCCGGCGGCGGCTTGGCTGCGTGGGCCGATGGCGCCGTTCGCCCGCGAGGTGCTCTCGCCGGAGAACCTCCGGCGTCAGGGTGTTCTTGACCCGGCGGCGGTGCAGCAGGTACTGGATGCGCACCTCACCCGCCGCGAGGACCTGAGCCGCCAGCTGTGGGGGTTGATGACGCTCACCATGTGGATCGACGAGCACCTGCCGGCAGGCGCCCATCCCGGGTCGCGGACAGCAGCCGCGTAGGAGCGGCTGAGCGGCCGCGGCGCGTAGGCAACCCCGCGCGACGCCCCAGTGTGGGTGATGCGTCAAACGCCGGGCGCGGGACGATGAGTGTCACACCATCCTCCCCTGGTGTGGATAACACGGCACGCGCGCCTGCGGCTACGGCGATTGACGCATAACCCACGTGAACCTGCTCTCAGAGGCGGAGGCATCGCCCGAGGAACGGCGAACCGTCCCGGGAGCGGCGACCCACGTCGCTCGGCGGCCTAAACGACCGCGGGGGAGCCCAGCTGGGCGTAGAGCGGGTAGCGCTCGGCAATCGCGCTCGCGCGCTCGGCCAGGTCGGCCTGGCGTGCCTCGAAGTCCGGGGCAGTCAGCGCCTGCGCGATGATTCTCCCCACCTCCTCGAAGTCCTCGAGCTGCAGCCCGCGCGTGGCCAGCGCCGGAGTCCCGATCCTCAGCCCCGAGGACACCGCTGGTGGCCGCGGGTCGAACGGCACCGCGTTGCGGTTGACGGTGATGCCAATCGCGTGAAGGCGGTCCTCGGCCTGCTTGCCGTCGAGCTCTGACTCGCGCAGGTCGCACAGGACCAGGTGGACGTCGGTGCCGCCGGTCAGCACGTTCACACCGCGGCCAGCGCGCAGAAGCTCCGAGCCGACGGCGCGGGCGCCCTCGAGCGTGCGCTCCTGGCGCTCGCGGAAGGCCTCGCTGGCCGCGATCCGCAGGGCCACCGCCTTGCCGGCGATGATGTGCTCGAGCGGGCCGCCCTGCTGGCCGGGGAACACCGCCGAGTCGATCTTCTTGGCGAACTCCTCGGTGCAGAGGATCATCCCGCCACGGCCTCCGCCGATCGTCTTGTGGATCGTGGTCGTGACGACGTGGGCGTGCGGGATCGGGCTGGGGTGAAGACCGGCGGCGACCAGCCCGGCGAAGTGCGCCATGTCGACCATCAGATACGCGCCCACTTCGTCGGCGATCGCGCGAAAGCGCTCGAAGTCGAGCACCCGCGGGTATGCCGACCAGCCGGCAAGGATCATCTTCGGCCGCCTCTCTCTGGCGATCCGCGCGACTTCGTCCATGTCGATCCGGCTGGTCTCGCGATCGACCTGATAGGGCGCGATGTCGTAGAGCCGTCCGGACACGTTGATCTTCATTCCATGGGTCAGGTGGCCGCCGTGCGCTAGCTCCATGCCCATCAGGGTCTCCCCCGGTGTGAGCAGCGCGTGGTAGACAGCAGCGTTCGCTTGGGCGCCTGAATGGGGCTGGACGTTCGCGTGCTCGGCGCCGAACAAGGCCAGCGCTCGGTCGATCGCGAGCTGCTCGGCGATGTCGATGAACTCGCAGCCGCCGTAGTAGCGCTTGCCGGGATAGCCCTCGGCGTACTTGTTCGTGAGCACCGATCCCTGGCATTCGAGGACGGCCAGCGGCACGAAGTTCTCCGAGGCGATCATCTCGAGCGTCCGCTGCTGGCGATCGAGCTCTCCGGCCAGCGCATCGGCAATCTCCGGGTCGACCTCGGCCAGCGGCCGGTTGAAGAAATCGGTCGGGAGATCGGCGCCCATCTCCGTGGCGACGATACCAGCGACCACCGATGCCGAATAGCTCACCCGACTTCCCGCCGGCCCCCGAGGAGCGACATCACGATCCGAGCGGGTCACCACCCGCGCTCGGCGAGGCTGCGATCACCGCCGCCGAGCTCGGCGAGGCTGTGATCACCGCCAGGTCGCGATGCTGCCACACCACCGCCGGCTCGAAGCCGGCGTTCCCTAGCCACCCCAGCTGGTCGGCCAGCGAACTCGGCTTGTCGTATCCGGGGGTCAGCGAAGTGTTCGCCACGCTCGGATCCTCGGGCAAGATCACGTCCGCGAAAGCGAACCTGCCTCCAGGGGCGAGCGTTCGCCGCACGCGGACAAATAGATCGGCCTTCTCCTCCGCATCGAGGTGATGGATGCACAGCGCGCTCGCGACGAGATCGAACTGTCCCGCCGGCAGCTCGTCCTGCAAGCGGGCTGGCTGCAGCGAAACCCGATCAGCCGGGAGCGCGTCCCTGGCGACAGCGAGCATCGGCTCGCTGACGTCGATCCCGACCAGTTGCGCGTCCGGATGGCGGGCCAGTAGCCGTCGGGCGGTCTCCCCCGTTCCGGTGCCGAGCTCGAGGATCCGGCGGGCGCCCGTCCCCGTAGCGAGCACGAGCTCGTCCTCGAGGAGATCGAACACTGGAATGTCCTCTCGGATCACCTCGGCGTAGGTCGAGGGGTCGAAGTGAAACTGCCACCCGAGCACATCCCCTAGCGCAGCCTCCTCCACCGCCCCGGAGCGCACAATGCTCCACTCCCGGGTCTCCTCGTAGCGCCGCAGGTCCACCACGGTCGAGGCCGTCCCGGGAAGCTCGCCCGCGTCGATCACGAGGTCGACGGCAGCGCGGGTCAGCTCCGGGACGTCGGCGATCCGCCGTGGGTCCGGACCGCCCGCGCGGTTCGCGCTCGACTGCAGGACCGGCCAGCTGACGCCGGCGAGCATCGGCAGATCGGGTACCCGCAAGCCGAGGGTCGAGCGGTCCTTACCGCACGCGAGCGGGAATCGCTCTGCCGGGTTCGGCAAGAGCAGGGTGACGGCGCCCGGAAGCAGTGCCCGCATGGCCTTCCAGGTGCGCTGCCCGAGCTCCGGGAGCGCCGCGAACGCCAGCTCGAGGCTGAAGAACATCACCGCGGAGGGCTTCTCGAGCGACCTGCGCTTGAGCAGGTGGAGGCGCTGCACCGCGAGCCGGTCGTCGGGGTCGCAGGCCAGGCCGTAGACCGTGTCGGCGCCGAACAGGACCAGGCCGCCGACGGCGATGCAGCGCTCGAACGCCTCGGCCTGCGTGCTCCGCGATTCGTCAGCGTCCGCCAACGGTCTCAGCGCCTGCCCACGATCACTCGCTCGTGTCCGGCGAGATCGTGCCAGCGCTCGATCGACTGATAGCCGGCGTCCACCATCATCGCCGCCACTGTCTCAGCCTGATCGAACCCCACCTCGAGCCCCACCACCGAGACGCCCACGAGCCCCGCAAGCAGGCGACGAATCTCCCGCAGACCGTCGCTGCCAGCGAGCAGCGCCCCGGTCGGCTCATACACCGCCACTTCGGGCGGGAGCTCGGCCCAGTCAGCGACATAGGGCAGGTTGGCGAGCACGGCGTCGAACCGCTGACCGAGCCCCTCGAGGAGGTCGGCGCGGGCAAATCGCACCCGAAGCCCCAGCCTCCGTGCATTTTCGGTGGCGACCTCGAGCGCGTCGGCGCTCACGTCCGACGCCCACACCTCGAGGTCCGGGCGCTCGTCGGCAAGCGCGAGCGCGACCGCCCCGCTGCCCGTGCCCACATCTATCACCCGGGCCCCGGCCGGCAGCCGCAGCCCGACCTCCACCAGCAGCTCGGTCTCCGGGCGCGGGATCAGGACTCGATGATCGACTCGCAGGGAGCTCCGCCTGAACTCCTTGCGGCCGACCAGGTAGGCGACGGGCTCGCGGGCCTCCCGACGGGTAACCAGCGCTTCGAAGCGAGCTGCGGCGAGCGCGTCAACGGCGCGCGGTGGTTCTAGTACCAGGCGCTCGCGCGATAGCCCGAGCGCGTCGGCGAGCAGCAGCTCGGCATCAAGCCGTGGGGAGTCGACGCCCGCGGCGGACAGGCGAGCTCCGGCATCGGCCAGCAGCGAGCGAGCTGAAGGCGAAGCGACGGTCGCAGCGACGGTCGCCGCGTCAGGCAACGGTCCGCTCCTCCAGGCGGCGGCGCTTCTCGTCGTCCTGGAGCGCCGCGGTCAGCTCGTCTAGCGCGCCGAACAGCACCCCGTCGAGGTTGTGGACAAGCAGGTTTATTCGGTGATCCTTCACCCGCTTCTCCGGGAAGTTGTAGGTGCGGATCTTCTCGGCGCGCTCGCCGGTTCCGACCTGCGCCTGGCGCGAGGCGGCCACCTCCGCCTGCTGCTCGGCGAGCGCGCGCTCGTACAGCCGCGCCCGCAGGACGCGCATGGCGCGCTCTCGGTTCTGAAGCTGTGACTTCTCATCCTGCATCGAGACCACGATGCCGCTCGGCTTATGCGTGATCCGTACGGCCGAGTCGGTCGTGTTAACCGACTGCCCGCCCGGCCCGGAGCTCCGGTACACGTCGATCTGGAGATCTGACGGGTCGACCTCGACCTCGACGTCCTCGGCCTCAGGCAGCACCGCGACGGTCGCGGTAGATGTGTGTATCCGTCCCTGAGACTCGGTCTCCGGCACCCGCTGGACGCGATGCGTGCCTCCTTCGAACTTGAATACCGAGTAGGCGCCGTCGCCCTTGATCGCGAACGTGTATGTCCCGTCGCCGATGGACAGCAGCTCGACCGTGAAGCCGCGGCGCTCGGCATACCTGGTGAGCATCCGGAACAGGTCGCCCGCCCAGAGAGCGGCCTCCTCACCCCCGGTCCCTGGGCGGATCTCGACGATCACGTTCTTCGCGTCGTTTGGATCGCGCTCGACCATCGCTAGCCGGATCTCCTCCTCGAGCGCTTCTATTCGCTCGCGCGAAGTCTCCAGCAGCGCCCGCAGCTCGGAGTCGTTCCCGTCCTCGGCGAGCAGCTCACGCGCGCCCTCCATGTCGTCGACTGAGTGCCGGTACTCGCCGGCCAGCCGGGCGGCGGGCTCGAGCTCGCTGTACGCACGGCTTGCCGCGGTGAAGCGATCTCGGTTCCCGATCACCTCGGGGTCGGAGAGCTCGCCTTGAAGGTCGGCGAACCGCGACTCGATCTGGGAGATCAGCGCGTCGATCATGGTGGCGAGTTTAGGGACGGATACGCGGGCGATCGAGGTCAGACCTGCAGACGGCCCAGCCACAGGCGGGGCCGTCGCGCATGCACCAGCTGTGACTACTTGATCGTGATGGTGCGGCGCGTAGTGCGATGCCGGCCGTTGGGCATCTGCTGCACGAACACGACCGTGACCCTCACCCCCGCGAACCGCCGCAGGCGGGTCATCTGGGCCTTGCTCAGATGGAGCTTGAGCTTGACGATCAAGCCACCGTGCTTGTCGGTGCGTCCAGAGACCGCGATGCTAGGACCACCCAGCTGCCGCAACACCCCGGCGCAATATCGCGTGACTCCGTCCGGGCAGCGCAGCCTGACGGTGATCCTAGCTTTGGCGCCACGGGACCGGTGACGGTGACCGGCTCCCAGGCGCTTGCCGAACGTCGGCGCTCCCCCGAGGGTCGCGCTCGAGGTGACGATCGCGGGGGATGGTGTCCTCGCCACCACGTCAGCGACACGACTGAACGCATCGACGACTCCACCGCCATTGTCGGCCAGACTCCCTCCTGGCCCCGACCACGGATTGTTCCCCCAGGACACCGCATACAGCGCGCTGCCGCTGGGCGACATCACCATGTCCAGCGAGTAGAACAGTCCCGCCGCGGTATTCGTGCACGCGCCGCCGTATCCCGTTCGGACAGGCCACGAATAGCACCCCACGTAGCTGAGGACGCCGGTCGCGGGGTCGCGACCATACTCCGCGATTGCCTCTCCGTTGTCCATGACATACAGGTCGCGGCCATCGGGGCTTGGGAGCAGCTGGGCGTTGTCGTAGAACTGATCGGGCGAGGGTGAGCAGCTCGGCAGCGCGTTCGCGATGCAGCCCGCAAACGTCAGCGCACCGGTGGTCGAATCGATCGAGTAAGTCGAGATGTTGTTCGAGGTGGCCTGATCGCCATATGACACGTAGAGCTGCGAGGCATCAGGGCTGATCGCCACCGACAAGGGGATCGTCGAATGCGGTGCGATCGAGATGCAGCCGCTGCCCGGGCCGTAGCAGCGCGCGTAGCTCAAAGCCCCGCTCGCGGCATCCCGAGAGAACTCGACAACCGCACCGCCCGCCGGACCGCCCGGATACGCCGCCCCCACTGCGAAACGCCCGTTAGGGCTGATCACCAGTCCCCGCAATCCGACCATCGAGGCTGGCACCAGCGTGCAGGAACCCTCGCTCGCGGTATCCAGGCACCCGGTGTGCGTGAGCGTGCCCGTTCCGGCTGCCCGGGAGAACTCGCTGATCGAGCTCACGGTGCTCGGGGCCGCCTGCTGGTGGTTGATCACGTAGACGTCGTTGCCGTCAGGGGACGTGAGAACCCCGACGGGGTCCGTCATCTCCGCTTCCTGGATAGGGCAGGAGGGGCTCGACGGCCCGCCGAAGCAAGACGGACCGCTCAACGAGCCGTCGGCGTGTGAGCGGGTATAGGTCCACAGTCCGCTGAGCGCGGTGACGTACACGTTGTTCCCGTCCGGGCTCACGACTGAGGATGTGGGCCAGCCGCCATTGCTTACTGCAGCGGCGTTCGGCAACGCTCCGGTTTGTCTGAGGCCGCCGACGGTCGAGAAAATGCCGACGTTGCCGGAACCGGCGCCCATCGATTCCCCTGTGACGTATGCGGTTGACTCGTCCGGGCTGAGCGAAATCTGGCTTGGAGTCGCGATCGCGTTTCCCGATGCGACCGCGGGACAGCTCGTAACCGTCTCAGATGGAGCCTTGACGCACGTCTGGTAGGTCAACCTGGCTTGTGCAGATGCCGGCAGTGAAAGAGCTCCGAGCGCGAACACCAGCCACAGGCCCGGCCGGGCCAGGATCGCACGAAGTATGGGTCTCACAGCCGCCAGGCCTCCTTGAGTCAGCGCGTCCGCGCCGAGCTTTCGGCGCGCGCCAAGCCCTCCCTGGGGACGGGAGGCTCTTGCTTCCTCTTCGGCCGGTCGCTGGCTTTCTTTAGCCCGGACGGGCTCAGGCCACCACTTCGACGCCTACCAGATCCGCGGCCGTCATCTCGCCGGGCACCTGGCAGGCGAGGACCGCCTCGAGCGCGGCGATCGCCACTGAAAGCTGGTCGAGGTCCGGTTCGCGAGTGGTGAGCTTCTGTAGCTGCATGCCGGGAGCCATGATCGCTCGCACCCAGGGACGGCGCCGGTTGCGCCCTGCCCATTTGATCACCTCGAACGAAAGCCCAGCGATCAGCGGCACGCCGAAGATCCGCGTCAGAACAAGCACCCACCATGCCGGTAGGCCGATCGGAGCGAACACGAAGATCGCCACGATCATCACCACAAGCAGAAAGCTGGTCCCGCATCGCGGATGCAGGCGCGAATACAGGCTGGCCCGGGCAGGGGTGAGCTCGTCGCCGGCCTCGTAGCAAGAGATCACCTTGTGTTCCGCGCCGTGGTACTCGAGCACCCGAGCAAGGTCCCGAAGTCGTGACAGCAGCGCCAGGTATCCGAGGAAGATCGCCGTCCTGAGCACGCCTTCGATCGCCCAGAACAAGACCGAGGACCCGATCTGGTGCCTGAACAGGCTGGTCACGCCGACCGGGACCACGAAGAACAAGCCAATCGCGAACAGAAGTGCGATCACCACCGTTCCCGCCCACACGCCACCTGAGATCTCCTGTCCCTCGCCCTCGAGCTGGGCGTTGGCGGAGATTCCGAGCGCCCGCAGTCCGATTCCGAGCGACTCCACGAGGGCGACTACTCCCCGCACGACCGGCAAGCGAAAGATCCGGCGGCGCTTGGCCCACGGGACCATTGAGAAGGTCTGCACGTCGATCGGCCCGATCTCCCCGTCGTCAGCCGACGGCTTGCGAACCGCGACGGCCCAGGTCGAGACTCCGCGCATCATCACGCCCTCGAGCACGGCCTGACCACCGAGCGGAAGATCCCGCTCGCTGACCAGTGGCTCGCCGGGCCTCCGGACGCCCGTCAGCGGCCCCTCGCTGACGGCCTCGTCCAAGGTTCTAGACGCCGCTGGTGGTGGCGCGCGCAGCGCGGCGGCCCTTGGCCACCCGCCGCTGGAAGCGCTCGACGCGTCCGCCGGTGTCGACCAGCTTCTGCCGGCCGGTGTAGAACGGATGGCAAGCGGAGCAGATCTCGACGTGAATCTCCGGACGAGTCGACCGGGTCGTGAACTCATTGCCGCAGGTGCAGCGAACGTGAGACTCGACGTATTGGGGATGAATGTCGGTTTTCATTGCTTCATCAAGTATAGCGACGACCCTTAGCGACGACGGTGGGACAAGCGATCGTAAGCGAGCTGTTCATTCGGCTGGCGACGTCGATCAGATGTGCCGGGTCCGCAGCGACGGTGATCAGTTCGCCCGCGGTGCATGCTGGCCCGTCAAGGCGAACCCGATGAGTGCGGTGGGGCGCGAGCCCAGGAACCGTCGCGCTGCCGACGACCGTCTGCCCCTCGGAGAGGCGAGCGTCGAAAGCACCAGCTGCAGTTACGCCACGGTTGGCGATCACGGCATCGTATGCGTCCTCGCCGGGGACGGCCGGGAGTGAAACGATCGAGATCGAGCGAACCACCAGTACCGGCCGCAGCTCGGGCTGGAAGCAGGTCGCGCTGGTGCGAGTTGACTGAGCCAGCTTCGCGTCGCCCGCTCCGAGCCAGCGGAAGCTGGCGCGCAGGCGGTAGTAGGCCGGCGCGAACAGGTTGGCGGCCTGCCCGATCGGTTTCCACACGTCGGCGGGGAGCTGACCGAGGGTCTGATTCGCGGGAGAGATCCATTTCCCGAAGCTGCTGCTCTTCTTCTGCTTCGCGAGCCTGAACGGATGTCCTCGGCGCCCCGTGACTATCAGGTCAAATTTGACCTGCATGTGGTCCGTCGATGGCACCGGACGCATCACTGCGGTCACGGCGATCCCTCGAGTCGCGGGATCGAGCGCCGTCTGGCAAACGAAGCCTGTGAGCGAGGCGCGAGGCGGCGGCGCAGGCGCGGCGACCGCGGCTCCCACCCCCAATGCAGTGCCGCCCCCGGCTAGCGCGAGCGCCAGGGGGCCCAGCAGGATGAATCGACTGCGCAGCATCTCCAAGCAGTAAACAGCTGGCGGGGCACGAAGTTACGACGCGCGGCCCGGTTCACGCGACCGTGTACAGCGGCCCGTCCCCACCCTCGGGTGGGGTGAGGCGTCCGCCCTTGGCGGTGATCGCGCCGCACTGCACGCAGTTGGTGTAGTTGACGATCACCTCCACCGGCCCTGACGGCGGGGCGTCATCTGGAATCTCGTAGACGGCGGCCGGACACATCCATCGCCAGGTCTCAGCGATCTCACGGGGCACCACCCGGCGGACCCGGATGTGATTCGGCGCATCATCGCGGGTCGCGTTGCCGGAGACGTAGACGGATGAGAGCTTGTCGAAAATGTATTTGCCGTCGGGTTTCGGATAGGAGTCTCGCTTGCTCCCGATTCGCATCGAGATGTCGGCATCGGGACGGTTGCCCCACCGTCCGCCAGGAAAGCGACCCTTGGTGACCACCATGGCATTGGTGATCGCACCGCCAACGAAGAAGCCCTTCGCGAAGGGCTGCCTCATGTTGCGCGTCTCCCACAGCTCCTGGCCGATCAACGAATCCTCGACCCGTCGCTCGTAGGCGGAGAAGTTGGTGCTGCCCGTCTTGAGCGCCTCGAAGATCGTCTCGGCCGCAAGGATGCCGGCGTGGATCGCGTAGTGGATTCCCTTGAGGATCGGGACGTTGACCATCCCGGCGCTGTCACCGCAGATGACCATGCCGGGGGCAGAAACCTTCGGCATCGACCAGTAGCCGCCCTCCGGGATCGCCTTTGCTCCCCAGCCGACCCGCTTGCCCCCTTCGAGGATCCCGCGGACGAGCTTCGATGTCTTGAACGTCTGCAGCAGGTCGTGACCCGAGACCGTCGCGTCGGTGTGGTCGAGGCCGACGACGAACCCTAGAGACACCCGGTCGCTGCCCATCGGATAGATCCATGAGCCTCCGAACTCATGCCACTTGGCCCGGTAGCGAAGCGGCCAGCCGAGCGTGTGGATGACCCGGTCAAGCGGCTTTGGCACCTCCCACACCTCTTTGACCCCGAGCGCCCACACCTGTGGATCTCGGTGCTCGCCGAGGCCGAGCTCGCGAATCGCCGCGCCGGTCAGGTGGCCCCATGTCCCCTCGGCCAGGACGGTGGCCTTCGCGACCACGTCGGATCCCGGCTCGAAGTTGCGGAGCTCCTCCCCTTCCTTGCCCCGGCCCTTGTCGCCCGAGCGAATGCCGCGCACGACGCCGTCACTAACGAGCAACTGCTGTGCGCTCGTCTCGGTGAGGATGTAGGCGCCCGCCTCTTCGGCTCGCTCCGCGAGCCATCGCGACAGCTCCGCGACGCTGACCATGTAGTTGCCGTGGTTGCGAAACGGAGGCGGCGTCGGCTTCAGCGGCAGCGCCCGGTTCGGGCTCAGCATCCAGTAGACGCTGTCGCGCTCAACCGTCCCGTAAGTCGGCCAGGCTGACGGGTCGAGATCGGGGAACAGCTCCATTAGCCCGGAAGGGCGCATCATCGCCCCGCTGAGGTTGTGCGCACCGCAGGCCTTGCCCTTCTCGATCACAGCGACCGGTACCTCCCCCAGGCGCTCCATCACATCCGGCGCGCCGCCCAGCAGCGAAAGCAGCCTGTTGGCGCAAGCCAACCCCGCGGGGCCGCCGCCGACGATGGCCACGCCGACCTCGATCCGCTCCTCCTCGGGATCGAGCTCGCGCTTGATGAACTCCGAGACGGAGTCGACCGGTGGCGGGTACTCGCTCGGGGCGACCCCGGGCCCGGCGCCCGCCATCAGCCGCCCTTCTTCGCCTTGATCGCCTCGGCGAGCCTGGGCAGGATCTTGTTCAGATCCCCCACCACACCGAGATCGGAGAACTCGAAGATCGGCGCGTTCGAGTCCTTGTTGATCGCGACGATGTTCTCCGAGGACTGCATCCCGACCTTGTGCTGGATCGCCCCCGAGATGCCCGCCGCCAGGTACAGCTTGGGTGAGACCGTCTTACCGGTCTGCCCGATCTGCGCGGCGTAGGGATACCAGCCCGCGTCAACCACGGCCCGCGTCGCCGCCACGGCGGCGGTGCCACCGAATGCGCCGGCCAGGGTCTCGCACAGCTGAAAGCCATCCGCGTTGCCCAGCCCGCGGCCCCCGGCGACGAGGATGTCGGC
>JALYZY010000100.1 GCA_030948665.1 Actinomycetota bacterium
TCCCACTCCTTTGGCTCAGAGAACTCGTGTGTCGCGCGCTTATTCGCGTGCTCTCCCAATGTCGCCCCCGGCGCCCTGGAATCGCCCGGTTCGCGTGACGTCTTCCGGCGCGCCGACGGGCACATCCTCGCCGGGCGCCCTTCCTTCGACTGTGCCCGCCGCGTCCTGGGCAGCCTCGGCTGCGACCCCGACGCGCTCGGGGCGCGCCACGAAGTCGTAGAGCAGAGCGGCGAGCCCGGCGCCCACCAGTGGGCCGACCACATAGACCGATAACTCATCCCGTGGCGGCGAGCCGAGGCCCGCGTAATCGGGCTTGCCCTTCCCGATCGTCAGAGCGGCGAGGACAGTCCCGGCGCCAAAAACAACGAGAAGCGCCGTCCCGATTGCCTCGGCCAGCAATCTAAGGCCCAAATCAGGTGCCATAGGGCGATCACGCTCCTCGAGGCGCGTTGGCGACCTCTCGAACTTCATCTATCGGTATAGCACGTATCGACACCGCTGAGCGGGCCCGTTTTTTTGGCAATTTTCAGGGCGAGCAGTTCGCGAATGGGTGGCCCTGACCTGAACCGTCCGACGCCCACAGCAGAATTAAGTGCGGCACGTCCGGTCCGCTGCCTCAAGGCCGAGGTTGGCTCTGTCGATTTAAGAGACCACCGTGACGACACCGGCGAACAAGCGAGCCCTCGACGCGGCAGGGATGGAAGCCCGCATGGACGCGGTCAGGCTCAAGCAAATGCTCGGAGGGGCGCTCACCGAGCAGGAGCGGATGTGCCTCCAGATTGAGCAGAACGGCTTTGGCTGCGATAGCTGCTCGAGCCCGATCTACGCGGTCGACGCGCGGGCGCAGCCGCCCGCCCCTGACGAGAGATCGGCGTAACGCGGAGCAGCTACTCACATCGTGCGACAAGCGCGTCGAGAGGGCGTTGCGCGTGCTGAGCCGGCGTAGGCGTCGCCTGGGTGAGGGGTTTCGACGCGTGCGCGGAGCCGGGTGAGCCAGGCCGAGTTTGCCGCAGCCCGGCAGTGGCCGCAATCGTCGACCAGACGCCGCTGGGGAAGGCGGGCGACCCGGCGACATCGCGGGCGCAGCGGTGTACCTCACGCCCCGCGCCGCCTCACGCCCCGCGCCGCGCGCACTCACACCAGCGTCTACTGCCAGGCGCCCCCTCGAGGGCGAGCAGCGCGCGCTTACGCTCGAGGCCGCCGCCGTAGCCGCCGAGCGCGCCGCCGCAGCCGACCACTCGGTGGCAGCGGACGATGATCGCCAGCGGGTTGTGACCGGTGGCGTCCCCGACCGCGCGCACGCGGTCGGGACGTCCCAGGCTGCGCGCGAGCTGGCCGTAGCTGAGCGTCTGTCCGTATGGGATCCGGGCGATGCGGTCCCAGACGCGTGGTCGAAACTGGCTCCGTTGGCGCCGAGCGGCAGGTCGAAAACGGTCCGATGGCCGGCGAAGTACACCTCGAGCTGCTCGACAGCAGTCGAAGGGCGCCGAGACGGACGCCCAGCCGTCCTGGCGGGGCTGGCGGCCAGGCAGGTGGAGGGCTCGCAGGCCTTGCTCGTCGCCGACGAGCAGCAGCTCACCCATTGGGCTGCACCACGTTCGTGGGGACTTCGCGCAAGCGCGGCACTCTCCGCGTCTCGGATCAGGACACCGCTGACTTCCGAGAAGGTGGGGATGCGTGCGAGCGCCAGCGCGACACTGCTGCTTCTGACCAAGACCGACAGCGCGCACGGCCCCACGGCAGACGCTCCTGGGACGAGTTGCGAGCGTGACGGCGCGCATCGGGACGAGACGCTCGCTTTCTCGCACGAGGGACACTTGGACCCCGTCGGGCGCTTGCAGAGATCCAGCTAGCAAATCCAGGAAAGCAAGAGTCCGGTCGACGCCGGCGATCACTGCCGCTGCGGGCTACGAGCAGTACTCTCGCGCTCGCTCGCGTCACTCCTGCTTCGCCTCGCGGAGCGGTCGTCCTGAGGGGCTCGGAGCAGAGTTGCGCAACGGACGACAACCAGCGGTCTCGAAGATCGCAACGGCAAGAACACCGCTTCCCCGGGCGAGCGATAGTCCGCCATCCGCCGGTGCTTGCAGCCGGGCGACCGACCAGCAAACGCTGGAGCCGTGGAAGCAGAAGTCGGGTTCGGCCGGGATCAGGGTGTCGAGTTGGACGAGCTCCGAGAGCACGGCGTAGACCGCCGCCCGCTTCTGCTCCGCCAGGCGATGCAGCACAGTCGATGCTCACTGATGGTCGTGAGGAGATCCGGCACCTCGTGCGACCCACCGCTCACGTCCGCATTCACGAAGACTGAGCTGAGTCGCGTCGCCGGCCCGTCTGGCCGGTGCGCACACTTCTGCTCCGAGCCGGCGGCAAGTCGAAGCGGTAGCGCCGACCTGGTGGCTGCAGGGGCGACGAACCAGAAGCCACTCTTTCTCGGATCTCTCTGACCGTTGAGGCACGTTTGCGCTCAGACGGCTGCTGATTCGGGCTATGGGGTCACGAAACTGAGGGCGGATTCAACTGATCGGCGCACCACCTGCTGTCCGCGGAGCCTGTCGGCACAACTCGCGGGGCCAGAACTGAGCGTGCCAGAGTCGAATCCTTCGGGGGCGCTGAGGACACCACGGAGGGGAGGCGCCTACGCGAGCGCCGTCTCCCCCGGGCCCACGGTGACGGTCGGCCCGGCAGCGAGGCAGACCCTGGTGGGGCGGTCGCAGTTGAGCGTGACACTGTTTCGGTCCGCTCGGAGGCGGACCAGCGAGCCGCGGTAGCGGACGCGAAGCTCGAGGGACGGCCACTCGCCGGGCAGTCTCGGGTCGACTCGCAGCGCGTCGGGCGTCGGGCTCACGCCCATCATGCCGAGCGCCACGGCGCGCCATGTGTTGCCCATCGCGGCGGTGTGGAGGCCGGGCTGTTTCACGGGGCGGAACTGGGGCAGGTCGATGAACGCCGTCTCACGCAGCCAGCAGAGAGCCTCGTCGGGTCGCCCGGCGCGTGCGAGCGCCTCGGCACTCGACCCGGGCGAGAGCGAGCTTTCGTGGGCGGTGCGTGGCTCGTAGAAGTTGAGGTTTGGCTCGAGCGAGCCGGGCGCGGTCTCCTGCGGGACGTTTAGGTGCATCATCAGCACGTCGGTCTGCTTGATGACCTGGCTTTCCGCGATCCTCTCGTAGCCGAGGAGGCGGGGTCCTGAGAACGGCCGTTCCGCGACGGCTGTGGCGAGCAGCGGCGTGAGTTCGTAGAAGCCGGAGAACTGCTCATAGAGGCGGGTGCGGGGGTCGTAGCCGTCTACGATCGCATCCGCGGTCGCGAGCCAGCCGCGCACCTCGCCGTCACCGGTGTTCCCTGCGTAGCGTGCCACGTGCTCCGCCGCGGCACGGAGGTTCCATCTCGCCATGACGTTTGTGTAGGCGTTGTCGTCCACACGCTCGTGGTACTCGTCTGGTCCAATCACGCCGCGGATGTGACAACTGCCGTCTGCGTCGCGCTCCACGCGCGAATGCCAGTAGCGCGCGGTCTCCACCAGGAGGGCCATCCCATCGCCGCGGGCGAACTCATCATCGCCCGTCCATGCAAGGTAGTGCACCGCGCCCCACGCCACGTCGGCTGTTATGTGTTCCTCGAGCGCGCCGGTGAGCACCTCTACCTGTTCGCCGCGATGGTCGATCCTCGTGCGCGGCGTCACTTCCTCGCCTGTCGCCGCCGACTCCCACGGGAAGCGCGCGCCCGCGTGCCCGTGCTCCGCCGCGTACGCGCGCGCCCCGACCAGCCGCCGTGCGCGATAGCGGAGCATCGCGCGCGCGGCGGCGGGATAGGTCGCGGCGGCGAACGGCAGCACGAAGATGTCGGCGTCCCAGAACACGTGCCCGCGGTACGCCTCGCCGGTCGTCCCGCGTGCGCCGACAGCGGCCTCGCCGGACGAGTCGATCAGCGATACGAGATGGAACATCGCCAGACGCAGCGCGACCTGCAGGTCGCGATCGCCGTCAACGACGATGTCGCAGCTCTCCCACCGCCGCCTCCAGGCGTTGCGTTGCTCTGAGAAGAGCTGATCGAAGCCGGAGCGTTCCGCTTCCTCGAGTAGGCGGCGGGCGTCCCGCGCGTCGGGCAGTCGCCGGCCGTCGACTACGTAAGCCGCGAGCCGGTCGAGCACCCCCCGGTCGCAGCGCTGACGCGCGGCGACCACGGCGCCGCCCGGAGTCCCCCTGGCGCGGACGACTCGAAGCGAGCCGTCGCCCTCGTCCTCGACGAGAGAGCCGGTGTCCGCCGACGAGCCGACGGTCACCGGCGGCTCGGGGCCTCGAACGCCCGTGACCGGCGTTGGTAGTCGCAGCGGCGCGCCGGGGCGAAGCAGTTCGCCGCCTCCGGCGGCACGCATCACGACGGTGCCCGGCCGCGCCAGCGAGCAGAAGATGACGGCTGAGAGCTCGCTGGCGCCCTCGCGAACCCGGTGGTAGAGCAGCCCCGAGCGCAGGTCGAGCGTCCGCTCGACCTGCATCCCATCACCGTGATCGAGCTCGAACCTTCCGGAGTCGGGAAGGGGCAGCAGCTTGCTGTCCGCGCCATCGCCGTGAAAGAGGCCCGGCGCCTTAACCCCGGGCCTCGCGGCGGGATCCTCGACGATCGGGGAGCCGGCCACCCCGACGCGGCCGTCCCCGAGCTCGAACGCAGCGGCGACGGCTGCCTCACGCTCGGGGCGCAGGCTCGCGACATGCAGGCTCCATCCCGGTGCGCGGACCGGCTCGGGGATCGCATCTTCACTCATCAGTCAAACGCGTCAAACGGGTGCAGACCGGAAGTGCTCAGTTTTGATGATGTGACGGCGTGCCCGTTCGATCTCGACGGCATGCTGAAGCGGACGGCCGAGCGGCACGCCACCGCATACAACCAGATTTCGACGCCTGGCTATAGCTGGGCCTCCGGGCGACATTCGCCCGAAGTTCGTCGCCTTGATATCCGGTGAGGACAGCACCGACGGGAACGCCATCGAGGCTCTCAGCTCCGAGGGCCCTGGGGATCTTCGCTGGCTGTTCCTGCGACCCGGAGGTGGCAGCGCGGCGTGACCGCCACAGAGCTCGGGATCGCACCCCCGGGAGAGGTGCGCAACTGCCTCGTCGCGCTCGCTGGGCGCCAGCTGCTGACCGAGGCCTTCAACCACCGGTTCGCGGGCCATGTCGAGCTCCGGAGGACTTGGTCAGGCGCCCGTCGGCGAGGGCAGCTAGGTCCACGTCATCGAGCGTGGTTACTACTAGGTCGGCGTTCGCCTTGACCAGCAAGTCAGCGTCGTCAGCGCGCGCCAAACCGAGCGCCGCCATGTTGCCCGCCTTGGCCGCTTGGACACCGACGACGGCATCCTCCACGACGAAGCTCGCATCGGGAGCTACTCCGAGCTCTCGGGCGGCGGTCAGAAACATTTCGGGATGCGGCTTTCCGTGGGCGAAGTCCCGGCCGGAGACGTCCGCGTCGAAGAAATCGAGCAGACTCAAGCGGTACGAAACAGACTCCGACGTAATCGCGTTCTCCTGTGCGAAGGTGTCGATCCGTATCTGTCGCAGGAACAGGCCGGCGTTCTTGGACGAGGAAGCCGCGGCCACCCGGATCCCGGCGTCCTTGACCGCGATGATGAAGCGCAGCGCGTCTGGATAGGCCGTGAACTCGCCGGCCCCAATCAGCTCGATCACCATTGTCTGCTTGCGATCGGCGTAGGCCTCGACCCGCTGATCGGCGTCGGGCACCTCGAAGTAGTCAAGCGCGGCGCGAGCGCCGCTCATCCGCGGCTTACCGGACATCACCTGCTGGTAGACCTGCGGCGTGAAACGCTCCGGCGACCAGGTCGTCTGCTCCCGGATGTCGCTCCAGTCTGACTCCATCAGCTCGCGGAGCGCCTCCCGCCACGCCGTCTCGTGCGGCGAGTCGACGAGCACCCCGTCTACGTCGAAGATTGCCCCGTGAAACTCTCTCTGCATGCACTCCTCCTGTCGGCCGTGGACCGCTGTGTTACGTGAAATCGTGACGGTTCCGCCACCGCCTCGAGCACCAAGCAGGCAAGCGAACGGAGCCGGAGATCGCGAGCGCGGCTGCCACAACCCAGGCGACTCAGGCAACATCAACGCCAAACAGCAACCGACGCCAAGTGGGCCACTCAAGTCTCCGACGCCATCCTGGGAGCGCTACTGGACACGAGCCGCGTCCTCTAGCAGCGAGCTCTCGCCGTTCCTCCCCGCCGGCCGCACGCCGCATCAACCACGCCCTCGCCACACAGCACACGCGTGAGGATCGTGTTCACCCAGCCCCACAAACCTGACAGCCACTCTCGCATCACCAACCCAGACTGCTGCATCCTCAGTGTGATGCTGGTGGAGCGTTGCGCTTCTGGCGCGCGTAGTGGATTGTCCTTGACGGCTTCGGGCTGACCCCTGCTGCTTTGGTCGCTCCCGGTGGGGTTGACCTATTCGTGAAGTTGTCGCCCGTTGCCGTCAAGGACGCCCTGGCGTGACCTAATAGAAGCGTGTCAGCGCCCTACTGAGGAATGTCCGCCAGGAAGTCCGCTTCATCGGGTCAATCGAAGAAGGGACAGCTAGATGGTGACGATCGGAGTCGATCCGCACAAGCAGACCCATACCGCCGCGGCGGTCAACGAGCTGGGCGTCGAGCTCGAGCACCAGACTGCGCCGGCGCGCCCGACAGGCAACGAGCAGCTACTGCAATGGGCTCGCGGCCTGAACGCAGAGCGGGTGTGGGCGGTCGAGGACGTCCGCAACGTCTCCGGCAGCCTGGAGCGGTTTCTGATCGATCGCGGGGAGATCGTCGTGCGCCTGGCGCCGCAGCTGATGGCCGGCGCTCGACGTGGGGTCAGAACTCGCGGCAAGTCTGATCCGATCGATGCGCTGGCGATCGCGCGCGCCGCCCTGCGGGAGGGGGTGGAGAGCCTGCCGACCGCCCGGCTGGCTGGGCCGGAGCGCGAGATTCGCATGCTGGCCTTATATCGCGAGCGGCTGCTGGACATGCGCACCCGACTGGTCAACGAGCTGCGCTGGCAGCTGCACGACCTCTGGCCCGAATGGGAGATCCCGGCCAAGGCACTCACTCAGCCCGGCTGGCAGACCAAGGTCGCCAGCCGACTCGCGCGTGCTGAACAGACCGTTCAGATAGTGATTGCCCGGGACATGATCCGCCGTGCCCGCGAGCTCTCCCGCGCCACCAAAGATCTCTACGAGAAGATCGCCGCGCTGGTCAAAGCAGTCGCGCCGCAGCTGCTCGCTGAACCCGGGATCGGGGTGCTCTTGGCTGCGAAATTCATCGGGGAGATCGCAGGGATCGACCGGTTCACCACCGACGCGCAGCTCGCCCGCCTGGCCGGCTGCGCTCCCATCCCCGTCTCCAGCGGACGCACCGATCGCTTCCGCTTAGACCCCGGCGGCAACCGTCGCCTCAACAGCGCGTTCTACATGCTCGCGATCATCCGCATTCGGACCGACCCCCGCACCGCCATCTACCTCCAACGCCAACGCGCGAACGGGAAGTCCAAGAAGGAAGCGATCCGGTGCCTCAAACGCCATCTCGTCCGCCGCGTCTACCACCTCCTACGCGACCCCCAGAGCGTCCCAACCACGATCTGCTTGACATAGAAGACTCACGAA
>JALYZY010000076.1 GCA_030948665.1 Actinomycetota bacterium
GCGACCGGATCGCCAGCTTCCGCGTATCCGCCCGTCCGATGTCCGGACTGATGGCCCTCGGCGCTCGAATGTCGGGCGCGGCGGAGTCCTAGCGATGTCGCTGACTGCGCTTCCCGACCAGCTGTCAGGCGCGGCGCGGGCGTTCGCCGCACGTGAGCACGAGCTGCTGATCGGCCGCGAGTGGGCCTCCGGGCCCTGTTACACGCGGAAGGAGCCGGTCGGCGTCTGCGCCCAGATCATTCCCTGGAACTACCCGATGCTGATGGCGGCCTGGAAGCTCGGCCCGGCGCTCGCTGCCGGGTGCACTGTGGTTCTGAAGCCGGCCGAGCAGACTCCGCTCACGGCGCTTCGCATCGGAGAGCTCGCGCTCGAGGCGGGAATCCCGGGCGGCGTGATCAACGTGCTGACCGGTGACGGCACGACCGGCTGCGCTCTCGTCGAGCATCCCGCGATCGACAAGATCGCATTCACCGGCTCGACCGTGGTCGGCCGCGAGATCGCCAGCAAGGCCGGCCAGGCGCTGAAGCGGGTAACGCTCGAGCTCGGCGGGAAGTCGCCGAACGTCATCCTGCCCGACGCGGATCTGGATGCCGCGATCGCGGGCTCGTTCCAGGCGATCTATTTCAACAGCGGGCAGTCGTGCAATGCAGGCAGCCGCCTGTTCGTACACCGCGACCAGTTCGATGAGGTGGTCTCAGCGCTGGCGGAGCGCGCCGGGTCCTCGCGGGTCGGACCGGGCCTCGAGCCGGGTACGCAGCTCGGCCCGGTGGTCTCGCGCGAGCAGCTCGACCGTGTGCGCTCCTATATCGAGGCCGGGCGTGATCAAGGTGCCGAGCTGGTGGCCGGTGGCGAGGTCAGTAATGCGGAGGACGGGTACTTCGTCACGCCGACGCTGTTCACCAGCACCAGCGACGAGATCACGATTGCTCGCGAAGAGATTTCCGGTCCGGTGCTGGTGGCGCTTCCGTACGAGTCGCTCGAGGAGGTCGCGGCTCGCGCGAACGCCACCGAGTACGGGCTGGCCGCCGGGGTGTGGACACGGGATGTGAGCAGCGCCCATCGGCTTGCAGCGCTTCTCAGAGCCGGCTCGGTGTACGTCAACTGCTGGGCGGAGTCCGATCCCGGGGCGCCGTTCGGTGGATATAAGGCCTCCGGGCTAGGGCGCGAGCACGGCCGCGACGGCCTCGAGGCGTACCTCGAGTGCAAGACGGTTTGGACCAAGCTGTAACCAGAGCCGCTCCGGTGGCCTGGACATGTGTTCGGCGCCGCGCCGAGGATGCTCCCCTGTCCCGACAACCCCTTCCGATCAGAACACCGTGAACGGCTCGACGACGAGCTCACCGAGCGTGCGGCGACGGACCCGCCTGGGCGCGCTGACCGCATTGCTTGGGGCGCTGACGATGGCGCTTGCCCAGAGCGCTACCGCCGCGCCGGCCGACGCGCTCGCCCGGACGCACGGCTGTAAAGACGCAAACCTCTCGGCGAGGATCGCCCCGATCGAGGCGATGCGCACCGCGGTGGTCTGTCTGGTCAACCGCGAGCGCCGCACCCACCACCTCCCCCCGCTTCGCCAGAGTCGAGCTCTCGATCGCTCGGCGCAGCGCTGGACCAGGACGATGGTGCACGCCGACGTGTTCAGCCATGGCGCTAACTTCGCCACGCGGATCACCCAGGCCGGCGTGCGCTGGTCGGATGCGGGCGAGAACATCGCCACCGGGTTTGCCACGCCCCGCGAGGTGGTCGACGCGTGGATGAGCAGCACGGACCACTGCCGGAACATCCTCGATCCTAATTTCCGCCTGGTCGGCGTCGGGGCCGATCCTCACCCGGTACGCGGGTCGGCCAGCAGCCCCGCGACATGGACCGAGGATTTCGCGCTTCAGAGGGGCGCGCGACCACCATCGCAGGACTGGGCTCCGGCGGACGGCTGCCCATATGGCTAAGGCGCCCCTATTAAACGCGCTAAACCCCGCTCACGGAGAGATCTTTGGCGTTTTAGTTGGGAATAGGCCAACTGGAACGCCATCGTTCGCCACGTGCAGGCGTGACCGGCGAGTGCATCGGCACGCTTAGGCGGGTGCAACTGCGGCGCCCGCTCGATCCTCGTCTGGCTGAGGATTGTCGCGGAGATACCACTCGGCGTCGAGCGCGGACTGACATCCGCTGCCCGCCGCCGTGACAGCTTGCCGGTAGGTGTGATCGACGAGGTCACCGGCGGCAAACACGCCCGGGAGGTTGGTCAGCGTCGAACGGCCCTTGGTCACGACGTAACCAGCGGGATCGGTCTCCACCTGGCCGACCACCAGGTGCGACTGTGGCTCATGGCCGATCGCCACGAAGGCGCCCCCGACGCTTAGGTCTCGCGTCGAGCGATCGAGCGTGTTCCGGAGACGCGCCAATCCGAGTGAGCCTCCCTCGCCAGCGACGAGCTCCTCGACCGCGTACGGGGTGACCCACTCGATGTTAGGCAGCTCGCGCGCGCGCTCGAGCATGATCTTCGACGCCCGGAACTCATCGCGCCGGTGCACGATAGCCACGCTCGAGGCGAACTTCGAGAGGAACATCGCCTCCTCCATCGCCGAATCTCCGCCGCCGACGATCAGCGCCGGCACGTCCTTGAAGAACGCGGCATCGCAGGTGGCGCAGTAGCTGACCCCACGACCGGCAAGCGAGTCCTCTCCGGGAATCTCGAGCTTTCGGTGCTGGGCGCCCATAGCGAGAATCACCGCACGGGCGAGATGCAGATCGTCGCCGGTCCAAACCTTGTGCAAGCCGCCGTCGGGCGAGAGCTCGACACGCGTCACATCGTCGGTCTCGAGCCGCGCTCCGAAGCGTTCTGCCTGCTCACGGAAGCGCAGCATCATGTCGGGGCCCATGATCCCCTCGGGGAAGCCCGGGTAGTTCTCGACGTCGGTGGTCTGCTGGAGCAGTCCGCCCCAGGCGAAGCCCTCCACGACAAGCGGGTCGAGGTTCGCGCGAGCGGTATACAGAGCAGCCGTATATCCGGCAGGCCCACTGCCCACGATCACGACGTTCTCGATACGCTCAGTGCTCACTTCACAAAGTATAGCGAAGTTGCGGCCCCTCAGCCTGCCAGCGCGCCACGGTGCGGCGCAGCTGCAGGTAGGCGACACCGCCGGGCAGCGTCGGCAGCCAGAAGGCGAGCACCCGGTATGCCAGCACCGCCACAATCGAGATCTCAACCGAGACCCCGAAGGCGCTGAAGGCGCCGATCATGCCACCGTCAACGCCACCGATTCCACCGGGCAACGGCAGGGTGTTTCCGAGCATTCCGATGAAGTAAGCCATCACAATCACAGCCTTCGGCGGTGACGCGCCGAAGGCATGGAAGCAGGCCCACAGGACCGCGATGTCGAAGCCCCACCAGCCGATCGCCCCGAGCAGGTACGGGTTGCGCGAGCGGACCAGGGACAGCGCGGTGCGCACGCCGTCCGCCAATGCCGCCGGGGCCGCAGCGGCGCCGCGGGCGATGCGGGCCAGCAATCCCTGCCGTCGGGTCAATGAGCCGAATACCCGCGTCAGGTCGCGCGGCAGGAGCGACACAGCCAGGAACAGCAGGATCACGCCGGCGCTGAACAGCGCCGGCAGCACGGTCAGGGCGAGCGGCGCCGGCCCGGGGAGCAGCCCCAGATACAGTCCCAGCCCGGCGAGCACCAGACTCACCATGTAGACGCCATAGAGCAGCGCCATGAAAGCGATCATGCGGCATGCCACCACGCGGCCTTCGAGCCCGGAACGCCGCAGCGCCCATGCGGTCAGCGCGATCCCCCCGGCACCCGCAGATGCGAACAGCCTCGTGGCAGCCAGGCCAGCCATCGTGATCTGGTAGCTCTCGCGCCAGTCGATCCGGGACCTCCCGCGAATGAACACAGCCCTGAACAGCGCCACGTAGGAGAGAAACGAACAGACCTCGAGGAGAGCGCCGAGGGCCAGCCACCACGCGTTCCCGTGCTCGATCCGGTTCCAAGTCTCCCGCAGGCCGAGGAGCTTCGGGAGCACGAAGTAGAGAAACGCGACAGCCGAGACAACGAACAGAACGGAGGCCAGGAGACGTGCTCGCGTCGGGCGAACCCGTGGCATCTCCTCGGAGGCGACCTCCAGCGGTCCCGGGCGGTCGCCCGGGGCGACGCCGTCAGCGGCGCCGGACGACTCGCCGCGCCTGCGCTTCAGTGTGATGTCCGCCCCTCGAGCATCCTCACCCGCCCGATCAGCCTCGCGGCCGCCGGCGCCCCCGACCGCACCCCCTCGGCCAGCGCAGCTCCGGCGAGCAGGTCGATCACGTAGTGCTCGCCTAGATACACCAGCGCCAGCCCGAGCATCGCGGTGTAGCTCCAGCCGACCAGGCCGGCAACCGGCCCCACCTCTCCCAGAAGATGTGCGGCCATCAGCGAAGTGGCGAAGTGAAGCGACGGCATGGCGGCCAGCGGATTGCCCCCGAGGACATCGTAGAGCGCACCCCAGCGGCTTCCCCAGAACTGGTTCCCGTACTCGATCATCATCCGCCGCACACGGATCGCCTCGCCATCCTCGTGGTGCCCGTGAGCGGCGGCCCACCAGGGCGGGGCGGTCGGGAGCGCCCAATAGAAGACCGCGCCGATGTCGAAGACCGCGTACATCTGCGCCGCCGCGCGCAGAACCCGCTCGGGATCGCGCAGGGCCACATAGGCGACACTCGCGTGCGGCACCGCAAACCAGGTCCAGTGGCACCAGACCAACGCCCGCTCGAAGCGGTTGACCGCGCCCGGAGCGGCGAACGCGCGCTGGAGGCGTAGCGTCGGAGTCACGCCGAAGCCGAGCGCCCGATCGATCGCGATCGGGTAGTCGATCCTGACCCGCTCTCGCTGACGACGTGGATCGTCATTCGGCATCTTGTAGGCCGCCGTATAGATCCACATGTTCAGCGCGCAGACGGTCAGCTGGCGCCTACGGCCGGGCGGCATCACCGCACACGCGGCGATCGGCGCGAGCGCTCCGGCGCCGAGCACGGTGGCGGGCCCGAGACGCAGCCGCTTGCGCGCGATCGGCGCCGCCACTCCTGCCGCGATGAGGACCCAGGCGGTCACTCGGATGCCCCTCGAGACGCGCAAGCAGCGGCGCAGTATATGGACCGTCACAGCGAGGTCCCCGGGTCCGGCGACCCGTGGATAGAATCTCGCGCCTTGCGCTCCCAGGCAATAAGTGCTGCCCGGCGCCGCCGGGTCGTTCTGCTGACCGCGGCGCTGGGCGTCACGCTGGTCGCCTCGCTGAGCTTCGCCCCGAGCGCGCTGGCCGGGTTCTGGACGCCGAAGGCGGGCGGCTCGCCGAACGCGAACGAAATCGCCTCGCTCTACAAGATCGTCCTGTACATCGCGGCGTTCGTGTTCGTGATCGTCAACGGCGCGCTGGTCTACTCGGTCTACAAGTTCCGCGCCAAGAAGGGAGCCGTCGCCGCCCAACTCCACGGCAATACGCGGCTCGAGATCGGCTGGACGGTCGCAGCCGCGCTGATCCTCGTGGCCCTGACCGTCGTCACGTTCGCCAAGCTGCCGAGCATCATCAACGCCCCCAACTCCGACGCACGCGCAGTGTTGTCGGCCGCCACCACCCAGCCGACCCCCCCAAATGGCCAGAAGCTGACGATCTGCGTTCAGGGGCGCCAGTACATCTGGCGCTACACCTACGGCAACGGCTGCCTGAACAACGCCTTCGCGGGGAAGCTCCCCTACTCCTATCAGGAGATGTACGCACCCGCGGGTGTGACAGTCGTGCTCGCGATCCAGTCCACGGACGTGATCCACTCCTGGTGGATCCCGTCCTTGGGAGGCAAGGTCGACGCCGTTCCGGGCTACACGACCTACACGTGGTTCAAGGCGCTGAAGGCCAACGCGCGTTATCACGGCCAGTGCGCTCAGCTCTGTGGGCGCAGCCACGCGGCGATGACGGCGCTCGTCCAGGTATACACCCCGGCGCACTTCCAGAGCTGGCTCGCGTCCCAGGCGCATGAGATCCAGACCGCCAACCAGCAGGTCGGTCAACTGCGTCAGATCCTGACCAACGACGGACAGCTCCAGAGCGCAGCCCCGTAGATCCCATGTCTGTAATCACTGAGCCCCTCCGCCGCCCCGCCCCGCAGGTCGTCGCGACCGATGTCACGGTCCCCCGTAGTACCAAGCGCTGGATCGATTGGGTCACCACCACCGACCACAAGAAGATCGGGATCATGTACCTGGTCACGACCTTCGCCTTCTTCCTGCTGGGAGGGGTGGAGGCGCTGCTGATGCGCGTTCAGCTCGGGAGCGCCAACAACACGCTGCTCAGCGGCCAGACCTATAACGAGCTGCTGACGATGCACGGGACGACGATGATCTTCCTGTTCGTCGTCCCGGTGATGGCGGGGTTCGGCAACTACTTCGTCCCGCTGATGATCGGCGCGCGCGACATGGCGTTCCCACGCCTGAACGCCCTGTCGTACTGGCTGCTGCTGGCCGCCGGCATCGTCTTCTACGCGACCCTCTTCTGGCATCCACCCGAGGCCGGCTGGTGGAGCTATCCCCCGCTCTCGAGCATCCAGTACTCGCCGGGTGGCGGGCAGGACGCCTGGATCTTCCTGATCCACCTGACCGGCCTCTCCTCGCTGCTGGGCGCGATCAACTTCTACGCGACGATCGTCAACATGCGCGCGCCCGGCATGAGCTGGGGACGACTTCCGCTGTTCATTTGGACGATCCTGGTCTACGCGATCCTCCTGATCATCGCCCTTCCGGTGGTCGCGGCAGCCGTCACCATGCTGCTGACCGACCGGCACTTCGGAACGCACTTCTTCGACCCGACCAATCACGGATCGCCGGTCCTCTGGCAGCACCTGTTCTGGTTCTTCGGGCACCCCGAGGTCTACATCATGATCCTGCCGGGGTTCGGGATGATCTCCGAGGTCATCCCGGTGTTCTCGCGCAAGCCGATCTTCGGCTATAAGGCGATCGCCGCCTCGACCGCGGTGATCGCGTTCCTGGCCACGCTGGTGTGGGCGCACCACATGTTCGCCTCGCCGGTCCCGATCGTGGTGCTGGGCTTCTTCATGCTGAGCTCGTTCCTGATCGGCGTGCCGACCGGGGTGAAGGTGTTCAACTGGATCGCCACCTTGTGGCGCGGCTCGCTCGTGATGACGACCTCCCTGTACTTCGCGGTCGGGTTCATCGCGATCTTCGTGCTCGGCGGGATCACGGGCATCTTCCTCGCCGTGTTCCCAATCGACTGGCAGCTCAACGACACCTACTTCGTGGTGGCCCACTTCCACTACGTACTTATGGGCGGCGCCGTTTTCTCGATCTTCGCGGGTCTCTACTACTGGTTCCCGAAGATGACCGGCCGTCTTCTGAACGAGACCCTCGGCAAGCTCTCCTTCTGGGTGATGTTCATCGGCTTCAACATGACTTTCTTCCCGATGCACGCGATGGGCCTGGAAGGGATGCCGCGCCGGATCTACACCTTCCAGCCGGGCACCGGCTGGGGGACGCTGAACCTGATTGCCACGATTGGTTCGTTCATCCTGGGAGCGGGCATCCTCGTGACCATCGCCAACGTCGCTCGCAGCTACACCCGCGGCGCCATCGCGGGACCGGACCCGTGGAAGGGCAACACGCTCGAGTGGTTCACGACCTCTCCCCCGCCCGTCAACAACTTCGACGTGATCCCGCGCGTCAGGTCGGTCGAGCCGATGCGTGACATCCGCCGCCAGGTGGAGCGCCAAACCGGCGTGGTCCAGAAGACCGGCGGCAGCGAGCGGTTCGAGAGGACATACAGCTGATGGCGGAGACCCTGGGGTCGCTGCGCTTGGCTCCCGCCGCCGCTGGCGCCCGGCAGGTGCTCGCGGACTATGCCGAGCTGACCAAGCCCAAGGTCCAGTCGCTGCTGCTTTTGACGACCGTCACGACGATGGAGGTCGCCGGCAGCCCGTCGGTCTCGAAGGTCGCCTTGACCTGCCTAGGCGGCTACCTGTCGGCAGGTGGAGCGGGCGCCGTCAATCACTACTACGACCGCGACATCGACGCTCAGATGAAGCGGACCGCCTCGCGTCCGATCCCGGCCGGACGGATCGCTCCGCGCTCCGCGCTGGCATTCGGGATCGTCCTCGCGGCGGGCTCGTTCGTGCTGATGTCGCTGACGCTGAATCTGCTCGCGGCGTCGCTCGCGCTCGCCGGGTTCGCCGGCTACGTTGGGGTCTACACCCTCTGGCTCAAGCGCCGCACCGTCCAGAACATCGTGATCGGAGGCGCCGCCGGTGCTGTGCCGCCGTTGGTGGGGTGGGCCGCGGTGCGAGGGTCGCTGTCGTGGACCGCGGTCTATCTGTTCGCGATCGTCTTCTATTGGACGCCACCGCACTTCTGGGCTCTCAGCCTGCTGATGAAGGGCGAATACGAGAAGGTCGGCGTCCCGATGATGCCCGTCGTCCGCGGCGAGCACGAGACCCGTCGCCAGATCCTGCTCTACACCCTGTTGCTCTACGCGGTGACCCAGCTTCCGTTCTGCGCCGGAGCTTTCGGCGGCATCTACCTCG
>JALYZY010000142.1 GCA_030948665.1 Actinomycetota bacterium
CCCAATCCCGTGCTAACGAACGTTCAATCACCCGCTGACACCGTCCGGCTCGCCCCCTGGTAGATTGCCGGACTTCATGGTTCCTGGGAGGAGGGGATTTATGCGCTCTGACGGCGCGAATTCTGCTGTGAGCACTTTGGAAGCCTCACGCAACCCGCTCAGACGTGCGCTCACCGCGGCGGTTCTGGCGACAGTCGCCGTCATGGCGCTTGCCGCCTGCGGCTCGAGCAGTAGCAGCAGCGGCGTGCTATCGGGAACGCTGAAGCAGCCCGGGCTATACGGGAAGCTTCCGCCGGCTGGCACGCCAACGCACGGTGGCAACCTCACTTACTACCAGCTGAGCGGCTCAACCCCGACGTACATCTTCCCGATCCTCCCGTCGGGGAACGGATCGACCATCACCGAGCAGTGGCAGGACGTGATGTTCCTTCCGCTTTACAACAACTTCGCCTACGGCAGTAGTCCCGGGGTCAACTTTTCGATCAGCCTGGCGAACAAGCCCGTGTTCAGCGACGGCAACAAGACCGTCACGATTCAGTTCAAGCATGGCTTTAAATGGAGCGACGGCAAACCTGTCGTCGCCCAGGACCTCCTGTTCAGCATCGCCCTGCTTAAGGCCGCCGTGGGCGAGAGCGCAGCCAACTGGACCGCGTTCACCCCGGGTTTCTTCCCCCAGAGCGTCGCCAGCGCCACCGCGCCAGACCCCTACACGGTCGTGATGCATCTCACGCGCGCCTTCAACCCGGGCTTCTTCCTCAACAACCAGCTTGCGGCGAACGTCTTCCCGATGCCGAGCACCGCCTGGAACATCGCCTCCGCGGGCGGCTCGCATCTGGACTGGAACGTCCCGGCGAACGCCAAGAAGATCTACGACTACCTCGGCAAGGCCGGCGGCCAGATCGGGAATTTCGCCACCAACCCGCTGTGGAAGGTCGCCGACGGCCCGTTCGTGCTCTCGAGCTTCAGTCCCGTCACCAGCTCGTGGACGCTGAAGGCCAACCCGAGCTTCGGCGGCACCCCGAAGCCCTACTTGGACTCGGTCCAAGGTATTACCTACACCGGCATCACACCGCTGCTCAACGCGATGCGGACCGGCACACTCGACGTCGGATCGGTCGACTTCTCGCAGCTCGCCGACGTCTCCTCCCTCAAGTCACAGGGCTACAGCGTCTTTGGGCTGCCCTCGTTCGGCTGGGCTGGCGTGGTTTGGAACTTCAAGGACACCACCGGCCACTTCGACAAGATCATCGCCCAGCTCTATTTCCGCCAGGTGATGGCGATGCTCGTCAATGAGCCGGCGATCATCTCCGGGATCTACCACGGAGCCGCCGGGCTCGCATACGGTCCCGTCCCTCCGGTTCCGAAGACTCCCTACGTGCCGGCAAACGCGGTCAACCCGCAGTACCCGTACAACCCCGCCAAGGCTGTTGCGACCCTCAAGGCCCACGGCTGGAACGTGGTCCCCAACGGCACGACGTCCTGCAAGAACGCCGGCAGCGGCCCGAACCAGTGCGGTGCCGGGATTCCCGCCGGTACGCCGCTCTCCTTCACTTGGTACACGCAGACTGCCGCAGCCGGGCCCTATGTCCCGCTAACTGACGAGACCGTCACCTCCGAGGCCAAGCAGGCGGCCGGGATCGACGTCAAACTGATCCAGAAGACTTTCGACTACATCGCCACGAACCTCAACGACCCCGATCCATCGGTGGCGAAGTACATCAATACCTGGGGCGTCGAGAACTTCAGCGGTTACGCCGACCAGGCATATCCGACGCAGAACTCGATCTTCAACTCCACCGGCTCGTTCAACAGCGGCGCCTTCGTCGACTCGAAGATGGACCAGCTGATCAACAACTCGGTATTCGGATCGGACCCCAACGCCGTCACCAAGGAGGCGTCGTATGAGAGCACGGTGCTCCCGGCGCTGTTCCTGCCCAACTACGACCTCATCTATGCGGTCTCGAAACGAGTCGGCGGGACGCCGAACTCTTACCTCAGCCTGACGCAGTACGGCTTCTACCCGCAGTTCTGGTGGGTCAACAAGAAGTAGGAGCACGGGTCTCCCGGACCGGACCGCTGGCGCGACGATGATCGGCTACCTCACCCGGCGCATCCTGGTCGCGATCCTGATCACGATCGGGATCGCGGCGATCACCTTCGAGCTGCTTCACCTGCTCGCCGCCAGTCCCGTCCATGAGGTACTCGGGCGGGGGGCCAGGCCCGCGCAGATCGCCGCGTGGAACAAGTCGCACGGCTACGACCGGCCGCTGGTCGTCCAGTTCCTGAGCTACCTGGGCAACCTCGCGCAGCTGAATTTCGGCTATTCATACAAGCAGGGGCAGAGTGTCTGGGCGCTGTTCCTGCAGAACGGCGGGCGCAGCATCTACCTGTCGGGCGCCTCGCTGGTTCTCTCGCTGCTGATCGCGATGCCGGTCGGGATCGCCCAGGCCGTCCGGCGCAACAGCATCGGCGATTACGCCTGGACGACGCTCACGTTCGTGCTCTACGCGATGCCGCCTTTCTTCCTCGGGCTGATCCTGATTGACGTGTTCGCGCTTCGCCTGAACGTGTTCCCGCCGCTCGTCCCCTCATCAATCACCACAACCTGGCAGGCGATTACGCATCCCCGAGACTTCTTCCTGCCGATCGTGACGCTGACGGCAGTCAACATCGCGTCATTCAGCCGCTACATGCGCTCCTCGGCGCTCGACAACCTGGCCCAGGACTACATACGCCTGGCCCGCGCCAAGGGACTCTCGCAGCGCGCGGTGCTCTACCGCCACCTGCTGCGGAACGCCTGCTTGCCGATGATCACGCTCGTCGGCCTGTCGATCCCCGACCTGCTTGCCGGCAACCTGCTCGTCGAGGTGCTGTTTAACATCCAGGGCCTGGGGCTGCTGTTCTTCAACGCGCTCAGGAGCGGCGACTATCCGATCCTGCTCGCGTACACGGTCCTGGGCGGCGTCCTGACCGTGCTCGGAAACCTGCTGGCCGACGTCGCCCTGACAGTCGCCGACCCCAGAGTCCGGATATGACCAAGCCCGATCTGGTTCCACTGGCCGAAGCTGGCACCCCGGGCAGCAGACCGGACCTCCTGGTGGCTGTGGCCGAGGGCGGCGAGGTGCAGGTCGTCGCCAGCGGCTGGAGATTGGCGGTCCGCGAGTTCACCGCCAACAGGGTCGCCGTCGTCGGGCTCGTGATCCTCGTCTTCTTCGTGCTGCTGTGCTTTCTGGGACCGATCTTCTACCCGACCAACCAGACGCTCACCAACCCTCTGAACGCCAATCTCTCCCCGGGGGCACTGAGTCCCCTCGGCGGCCACGCGGGAGCCCTCGGAACCGATGGCAACGGCTTCGACGAGCTCGGACGGATCATGGCCGGGGGACAGGCGGCGCTAGAGGTCGGGTTCTTCGCGGCCTTCATCGCGACTGTGATCGGGACGCTGTACGGTGCGGTCGCCGGTCTCGCGGGACGCGCGATCGACGGGATCATGATGCGCTTTGTCGACATCGTGCTCTCGATCCCGTTCCTGTTCATCGTGCTCGTGCTCGCGACCAAGTACAGCGCGACAGTCCTGGCTGAGAGCCTGCTGCTCGGCTTCTTCTCCTGGCTCGTCCCGGCGCGGCTGGTCCGCGGCGAGGTGCTGACGCTGCGCGAGCGGGACTTCGTCTCGGCGGCGCGAGTGATGGGCAGCGGCCCCACGCGCCTGGTCTACAAGCACCTGATCCCGAACGCGTTGTCGGTCGTGATCGTCAACATCACGTTCCTCGTCGCTGACTCCATCCTGGCGCTCGCCTATCTCGGCTTCCTCGGCTTCGGCCTGCAGTACCCCGCCGCCTCTTGGGGAGACATGCTCGGCAATGCGGACACTTACGTCAGCAACGGCCAGTGGTGGCTGGTCTACCCGGTTGGTTTCTGTCTCGTGGCGGTAGTGATGGCCTGTAACCTCGTCGGCGACGCACTCCGCGACGCGTTCGACGTGCGACTGCGGCGGCGCTAGCGATGTCGACTGAGGAGGGAGCCGGGATGGCGTCGGATGCGGGCTCCACGGTCGCCAGCAATCCGGGCGCGGAGCCTGCCGGCGGAACAGTGAGCAACGGCAGCGCTCGTGCGCTCGAGGTGACCAACCTGAGCACGCACATCAAGCTGACACGCTCGACGGTCCACGCGGTCGGCAACGTTGACATCGCAATCGATACCGGAGAGACCCTCGGCCTGGTGGGAGAGTCCGGATGCGGCAAGTCGATGCTCGGCTTGTCGATCATGGGTCTGCTGCCCAGCGGGGGCCAGATCGTCGAAGGGTCGGTTCGGCTTTCCGGGCGCGAGCTGGTGGGCCTCCCGGACAGTGACCTGCGCAAGCTGCGCGGCAACGAGGTCGCGATGATCTTTCAGGACTCGCAGTCCTCGCTGAACCCGACCAAGACGATCGGCGAGCAGGTCGCCGAGCCGGTGCGGCTTCACCGCGACGTGTCCCGGGCTGAGGCGAACGCGCGGGCGCTCGAGGTACTTGAGCTGGTGGGCCTCCCCCGGCCGCGGGAGCGGATCGGCAACTACCCGCACCAACTGTCGGGAGGCTTGCGCCAGCGAGTGATGATCGCGATCGCCCTCGCCTGCGAGCCGAAGGTGCTGCTCGCCGACGAGCCGACCACGGCGCTCGACGTCACGATCCAGGCCCAGATCCTCAAGCTGCTCGACGACCTCGAGGACCGCCTGGGGATGGCTACGCTGCTTGTGACGCACGACATGGGCGTCGTCGCCGGACGGACCAAGCGGATCAGCGTCATGTACGCGGGACGGATCGTCGAGAGCGCATCGACAGACGAGATCTTCGGCGCGATGCGCCATCCGTATACCCAGGCGCTGCTCGGCTCGATCCCGAAGCTGGATCAGGACAACCGCAGGGCGCTGGTCAGCATTCGCGGGCTCCCGCCCGACCTCACGAACCCGCCCCCTGGCTGCCGTTTCGCTCCCCGCTGTCCTCGCGCGACGGACCAATGCCGAGTAGAGGAGCCGCCGCTTAGCGGCAGCAATCCGGACCACCTGTTTGCGTGCTGGCATCCGGTCGACGGCCCGGTCACGGCACTGCCGCAGATCGTAGTTGGCGGAGGCTACACAGCAGACCCCGCGGGACGAACGAACGGTCACCTACTCCAGATCGAAGATGTGATTCGCGAATACCCGGTCACCGAGGGCGCGATCCTCCGGCGGAAGGTCAATACGATCAAGGCCGTCTCGGGAGTGAACCTGCACGTCGACGTCGGCGAGGCGCTCGGACTGGTCGGTGAGTCTGGATGCGGCAAGACCACCCTCGGCAAGCTGATCGTCGGGGTGGAGAAGCCGGACGCCGGCAGGATCGCGCTGTCGGGGAAGGAGGTCTTTCGGCTGCGTGGCAGGGGACTCCGCCGTGCCCGTCGCGATCTTCAAATGATGTTCCAGGACCCGTATGCGTCGCTTGACCCGAGGATGCGGGTGCACGCGATCCTGCGCGAACCGCTCGTCATCCAGAAGGTTGGGACGCGCAAGGACCAGGACAAGAAGATCCGAGACATGCTCGACGAGGTCGGGCTGCCTGAGAACGCGCTCGAGCGCTATCCCCATGAGTTCTCCGGCGGCCAGCGTCAGCG
Source organism: Actinomycetota bacterium (assembly GCA_030948665.1). Taxonomy (GTDB): domain Bacteria; phylum Actinomycetota; class Thermoleophilia; order Solirubrobacterales; family Solirubrobacteraceae; genus Palsa-465. The sequence continues at coordinate 5,625 of JALYZY010000142.1, forward strand.
GATCGCGCTCGCGCGGGTGCTGATGCTCGAGCCCGCGGTGATCGTTGCCGACGAGCCCGTCAGCGCACTCGACGTCTCGATTCGCTCACAGGTGCTGAACCTGATGAAGCGCCTGCAGGCCGAGCACCAGCGGGCATCCGTCGTGATCTCCCACGACCTGGCCGTCGTGAAGTACCTCGCCGACCGGATCGCGGTCATGTACCTCGGCAAGGTCGTTGAGCTCGGGACGGGCGATGACATCTACCGGCGCCCAGCGCATCCGTACACCGACGCGCTGATCAAGACGATCCCGGTGCCTGATCCTGTCGCCGAGCGCGCAAAGACGGAGGTCGGAATCCGGGGCGAGCTTCCGAGCCCGATCGATCCACCGTCGGGCTGCCGCTTCCGCACACGGTGCCCGCGCGCGCAGTCGTTGTGCGCTGAGCAGGAGCCGCTGCTGCGCAGCTTCAGTCAGACGCAGCAGGCGGCGTGCCACTTCCCGCTGCACGAGCCCGACGGCGCGCAGACGGCCGAGCCCGCTCTTACTACCTGATTCCGCCCCGAGTACCTGATTCCGCCCCCCGAGCCCGCTCTTACTACCTGATTCCGCCCAGGGGCCGAACGAGCGACCTGCACAACGTGACACTCCAGCGCACGTCGCGGCAGCCGGCCACTTAATGCCGCCTAGCGCGACACAAGTAGACCCGCCTTCGAGCTCCTCAATGGTTTGTCACTTCTTGCAGGCCCGATCGGAGTGTCGGCCCAGCGCCAGGTTCGTATTGACACCACCTGCCCTTGCTAGTGTGGCCGCACCCCGGCACGATCCCGCCGGCGTGGTCGGGATCGGCGTGGGGTGAACCCCTCTCCGGGCCTTCCGAGAGGCCCGGGCGCACCGGCGCTGATCGTCGCTCACCGCGGGGCCTGGGAGTCCGCGCCGCAGAATTCGCTTGCCGCGTTCGCCCGGGCGATCGAGCTTGGGTGCGACATGGTCGAGCTGGACGTCCGACGCACACGCGACGGCTGTTTGGTCTCGGTGCACGACTCGCGCGTCAGGGGGACGCCAATCGGCTCGCTCGACTACGCCGAGATCCGCCGCTACCTCGGGGGCGGTCAGCCACCGCTGCTCGAGGAGGTGCTCGAGCTGATCGCCGGACGGATCCAAGCCGACATCGAGCTCAAGGAGGCCGGCTACGAGGAACAGGCGATGACGCTCATCCGTCAGCGGCTCTCGCCGAGGAGCTACGTCGTGACCTCGTTCCTCGACGGAGTTCTCGAGAGTGCTCGTGCCTGTTCGCCGGACGTCCGGCGGGGGCTGCTGCTTCGCGCCGGCTCCGTGTGGGTGCGGAGCGGCGGAGCCAAAGGGGACGTGCTCGAAGGCCGCGTCAGGCGCACCGGCGCCGGGTTCCTCGCGCCGCACGTGAGCCTGATCCGCGCGGGCATCCTGACCTGGTCAGCCGAGCGGGAGCTTCCGAGCTTCGTCTGGACGGTCAACGATCAGCGCCGCCTGCGCTCGCTGCTCGCGGACCCTCGCGTCGAAGCCGTGATCACCGACCGGCCCGCGACTGCGCTCGCGATCCGCGCGGGTTCGAGGAGCGCCCAGTGAACCCAGTCCGGGCCGCTACCCGTCGCCCTGCCGGCGTCGCACGGTAGGGTCGCGCTCGACGTGAACACCGAGGCCTTCATCACCTGCGCCGTCACCGGGTCAGGCGAGGTCTCAGGCAAGAACCCCCACCTGCCGATCAAGCCCGAGCAGATTGCCGCCGCCGCGATCCAGGCCGCCCGCGCTGGGGCCGCCATAGTTCACCTGCACGTCCGCGATCCTGCCACCGGGCAAGGGTCGCGCGACGTGGCGCTCTACCGCGAGGCGGTCCAGAAGATCCGGGCGGCGGACACCGACGTCGTGATCAACCTGACCGCCGGGATGGGCGGGGACCTTGTCCTCGGCGGCGCCGAGGCGCCACTTCCGCCGCTCGCTGAGGGTACCGACCTGATCGGGGCTGCCGAGCGCCTGGAGCACGTAGAGGAGCTCCGCCCAGAGATCTGCACGCTCGACTGCGGAACCATGAACTTCGGGGCAGGCGGCGAGTACGTGATGACCAACACCCCCGGGATGCTCCGCGAGATGGCGCGCCGGATCCAGGAGCAGGGAGTGCGGCCGGAGCTGGAGGTGTTTGACACCGGACACCTGGTCATGGTCAAGGATCTGATCTCCGAGGGGCTGATCGACGACCCGCCGCTGATCCAGCTGTGCATGGGGATCCCCTACGGAGCTCCAGACGACCCGGTCACGCTCCTCGCGATGGTCGCCCAGCTCCCGCGCGGCGCGGTCTTCTCAGCTTTCTCGATTGGACGCATGCAGCTTCCCTACGTCGCGATGGCGGTGCTCGCCGGCGGCAACGTCCGGGTCGGCCTCGAGGACAACCTGTACCTGAGCCGCGGCCAGCCAGCCACAAACGAGCAGCTCGTGCAGCGGGCGGTGACGATCCTCGAGGCAATGAATGTCCGCGTCCTTGGTCCCGACGAGGTGCGGGAGCGCCTGTGGTTGCGAGCCCGTGGCTAGGGGCGTTGCTGGCGACGCGCGGCCGGTTGCCGAGCGCGTGGCCGGCGACTCCGGGCCGGTTGCCGAGGGTGCGGCCAAGCCGCGGACCGTCGGCCTGCTCGGCGCCGGAGTGATCGGCGGAGGCTGGGCTGCCCGACTGCTGCTGTCGGGCCTCGACGTGCGCGTGTACGACCCGGCACCCGGGGCAGAGCGCAGCGTGCTCGCGGCGCTCGAGCTGGGGCGGCGCGCGTGGGAGCGGCTGACGATGGCGCCCCTTCCCCCGGAGGGCACGCTGACCATCGCGCGGTCAGTAGGCGATGCGGTGCGCGGCGTCGAGCTCGTTCAGGAGAGCGCACCCGAGCGCGAGGAGCTCAAGCGCGAGCTGCTGGAGCAGGCAAGCCGCGAGGCGCCCGCGGAAGCAATCATCGCGAGCTCGACCTCGGGGCTGCTCCCCTCCCGACTGTGCGCCGAGATCCACGGCCCCGAGCGGTTCCTGGTCGCGCACCCATTCAATCCCGTCTACCTGCTGCCGCTGGTTGAGCTGTGCGGAGCGACTGAGACCAGCGCAGCCACGATCGAGCGTGCCGCGGACGTCTACCGCGCAATCGGGATGCGGCCGCTTGTGGTTCGCCGCGAGATCGACGGCTTCATCGCCGACCGGCTGCTCGAGGCACTGTGGCGCGAGGCGCTCTGGCTCGTGGCCGACGACGTCGCCACCGTCGCGGAGATCGATGACGCGATCACCTTCGGGCCCGGGCTGCGGTGGGCGGCGATGGGCAGCTTCCTGACCTACCGCCTCGGCGGCGGAGAGGCAGGCATGCGCCACTTCCTGGCCCAGTTCGGGCCGACCCTGAAGCTGCCTTGGAGCCACCTGACCGACGTGCCGACGCTCGATGAGGCCCTGCTTGAGAAGCTCGTGACCCAGTCCGATGCCCAGGCCGACGGTCGCTCCACCAGCGAGCTGATGGCGCTCCGGGACGACTGCCTGGTGGCGATCCTCCAGGCCCTCAGAAGCCAGAGGTTCGGCGCGGGAGCGGCACTTGAGCGCTATGAGCGGCAGCTGATCGGCGAAGCAGCGTCGGCTACGCGGGCCGGTGCGTCAACCGAGTCCGGCCGGTTGAGACTTCACGAGACAATGGTGCCCGGCGAATGGATCGACTACAACGGCCATCTCACGGAGAGCCGCTACCTGGATGTGCTCGCTGAGGCGACCGACGCCATGCTCCGCCTGATAGGGATCGACGGCGCGTACATCGCCCGCGGGCACTCCTACTACACGGTCGAGACGCACATCCGGCACCTCTCCGAAGCTGCGGCCGGCGAGCATCTGTACGTTGACACCCTGTTGGTCGCCCACGACCAGAAGCGCCTCCACCTCTTCCACGAGATGCGCCGCCGCGGCGACGAGACGTTGCTGGCGACCGGGGAGCACATGCTGCTTCACGTCGACCGCCCCGCCGGGCGCACCGCGCCGGCCGAGCCGGGTGTGATGGAGTCGCTTGCGGCGATCGCCGACGCGCAGCGAGAGCTACCTCGGCCTCAGGCGTCCGGGCGCGTAGGCCACCAGCGCGCTTGAAGCCGGCGTGGGCAGGTTTTCGGCCCGACGTCACAAATCTCCCTTCAAACACAACTTATGTTGTGACGGACGTCGGCCGGCGGGCGTAGCGGGTTAAGGACCGATTACAGCGGCCGATCACGGACACCAGAGCAACACCGCTGGCCTATGCTCGCGAATGATCCAGGAGCGCGCCGCTCGATGAACCCCGATGAGGCTTCCAGCACCAAGCCGGCCCCTCGCAGGGGCCGGGCCAGGCATATTCTGGCGCTCGCACTCGCCGTAGTTCTCGGCGCGGCCGTCGCCCCACTCGCGCTTCCGGACCATGACGGAGTTACCCGAGCCCTCGCGCGCGAGCGCTCCAATCTGCCCGTCTGGGCGATCCGCAAGCTGGCCGGTGCCAATGTCGACCCGGCGCAAGCGGTGGTCTCGCTGTCCAGCTCCCGCGGAGGCATCCCCCTACCGCGCTCGTATCTGGGGATCTCGACCGAGTACTGGACGCTCCCGTACTACGTCGCACACATGGACACGCTGGAGCGCGTCCTCGCGCAGGTGCACGTCCCCGGCGACGGTCCGCTGATCCTCCGGATCGGTGGCGACTCCGCTGATCATTCCTTCTGGGACCTCCCCGCGCGCAAGGCAGAGCCGTGGATGTTCAGAGTGACGCCGGACTGGCTGAAGCAGATCAGGACGATCGTGAACCGCGGCGGCGTGCGCCTGATCCTCGATCTGAACCTGGTGACCGACTCCCGCGGGGCCGCCATCCGATGGGCCCGAGCGGCGTACAACGGATTGCCCCGCGGCGCGATCACCGGACTCGAGATCGGCAACGAGCCCGACCTCTACAACCGCTGGTACTGGCTTTCGATGCTCGCGGAGGGGTTCGGCAACGGGCTGCTGCCGGCGCAGATCTCTGCTCTCACCTACACCCACGACTTCAGGGTCTATGCCCGCGCACTCGCTCGTGCCGCGCCTGGCTTGCCATTGATCGGCCCGGCGCTCTCGAATCCCGTCCTGAACATCGGCTGGTTCAAGAGCTTGATCACACACCAGCGCTCCCGGCTGCTGATGGTCAGTGCGCACCAGTATCCGTTTTCGAGGTGCGTGCCGCGGCGCTCCCGGGCCTACCCATCGATCGGCCGCATCCTCAGCGAGCGGGCCTCGGCGGGCATCGGCCACAGGCTGGCACCGGTCATCCGCCTGGCGCACCGTGCGGGCCTCCCCCTCCGCCTCACCGAGCTCAACTCGGTCACCTGCGGCGGCGTGCCAGGGATCAGTAACACGTTTGCGACCGCGCTCTGGGCACCAGATGCACTGTTCGAGTTGCTCCATGCCGGCCTCGACGGCGTCAACGTCCACGTACGCGAGCACCCCATCAATGGTGCGTACGCATTCGACACCGGAGGGCTCGTCGCGCGTCCGCTGCTCTACGGGATGATCTTGTTCGCGCGGACCCTCGGCCAGGACGCGCATCTGCTTCCGGTCCACCTACAGAACGAACCGTCGCTCGGGCTGAAGGTGTGGGCTGTGCGGGTGCGAGGAGGGATGTTGCACATCCTCCTGATCGATAAGGGCCACCGTCCCGTCAGGGTGCTCCTCGCTCTTCCCGCGCGCGCCCCGGCGACCGTGGAGCGCCTGTTGGCACCCTCAGTGGCAGCTCGCGGGAGCGTGGTCCTGGCCGGCCAGTGGCTCGGACGCCAGGGTCAGTGGCGCGGCAGGCGTTCTGTGCAGACGATCGCACGCGGGCGCCGCGGCTACGTGGTCACGGTGCCGGGGGGCAGCGCGGCGCTGGTCCGGGTCCGGCTGGCCCCGCCGCGCGCTCACCGAGTAAAGAGGCAGCCAGCCCAGCACTCTCCCCGAAGTCGCTCGCGGTGGACCAGGGCGGGCGGGCACGACAGGCGACCCACCCACCGCTGATCATCCGACGCTCAGAACCTGAAGCACTCCGTCAGATCCCCGATCCACTGGATCCGGTCCCGCGGCGGGGCCGGCGGACCAGTCGTAGCGCCGCCTGCGGCCTCGTTGTTTGGCCCGCCTGGTGTGCTGTCGTCGAACTTGTGGTTGATCGAGGCCAGTGTCGGCAGCTCGAACGCGGTCTCGATGAACTTGAGCACCGAGCTGTGTTCGTACACGGTCGTCTCGAGGTGCCGGGGCTTCGCCCACGGCGAGATGATCCAGGTCGGAACGCGGATGCCGAGACCATATGCGTCCACCTCAGGCGGCGGCACATGGTCGAAGAATCCACCCGACTCGTCGTAGGTCAGGATGTAGGCCGAGCTCCGCCACTGCGGTGAGCGCATCAGTGCCGTGATCATTTTCTGCTGCAGCCGCATCCCGACTCGAATGTCAGCCGGCGGATGCTCGTCGACGTGCTTCGAGTAGCTGGGGACCAAGATCGAGACGTTGGGCAGCTCGCCCCGACTCGCATCCCGCAGGTAGTCATCAGTCGTGCCGCGCGTCCGCGGATCGTTCGCGAAGCGCTTGAAGAACACGTAGACGTTGTCGCTCTCGCCTTCTGGGACATTGTCGAAGTGCTGCAGGTTGTAGACCTTCCATGAAACCCCGGCGTCCTCGAGCAGATCCAGGATGCACGGATAGTCGAGCACCCCATACCCCCAGACGCCATTGGTCGTGATCCCGCCTGATGTACCCGCCGCGAGGTAAAAGCGGTTGGGCCAGGTGGGCCCCAGCACCGAGCAGAAGTAGTTCACGCACATCGTGAACCGCTGGTGCAATGAGTAATAGAACGGGATGTCCTCGCCGGTGTAGTAACCGAGGGCGAGATCGCCGTTGGCCGTGAAGAAGCCGTCCATTCGGCCGCCATTCCACTCGCTGTGCATCGCAGCCCAGGAGTGGCCTGGATCGGCCGTCGTGAAGCTATGAATATGGTGCGGGCGCACCATTCCGCCGTGTCCATCGGGCTGGCTATACCCCGCGGGTACCCCGTAGCCATCGATCCACGGCGCGAAGCCGTAGTAATGATCGAACGATCGGTTCTCCTGACAGTCGAGGACGATCTGCTCGACCGGCAAGCGGCTCCGCCTGCCGGATCGACGCGGGGCGGCCCTCGCCACCGATGGCAGCGCCGCCGCTGCGCCTAGACCCCCGGCCCCTTTCAGCGCGTCCCGGCGCGTGACTTTCAGCTCGTCGCTCATGTAATTACCTCCACGCAGGACTTGCAAGACAAGAAGAGCCTGATATATCAGCGCCAGACGGGCAGTGTCAAGCATGTGGCGCGGTCCCCGAAGGGAGGACGAAACGTGCGTATTTGCAGACGATTTGCAGCTGCGGCCGCCATAGTTGTGGGCCTCGCGGCAGTACCTGCCGCCCATGCGAGCGACACCGGGGCGGGGGGTGCCGGCCAGATCCGCCACATAGTCGTGATCTTCCAGGAGAACGTCTCCTTCGATCACTATTTCGGCACCTATCCGCTAGCCGCCAATCCGCCCGGCGAGCCGGCTTTCCACCCGGCACCGGGAACGCCCCATGTGGTCAACCTGCTGGGGTCCTCGCTCCTGACGCACAACTCCAACTTGGCCAACCCCCAGCGCCTAGGCCGCTCGGACTGGCCGCTCTGTGATCTGAGCCACGACTACGATCCCGAGCTCCGCGCGTGGGACGGGACCTGCGCGACGGAGTCGTGATCGGCGACCCCGATCCTGCATTCGACCAGTGCGCGAGCACCAATGTCGTCGAGATGACGGGCCGGATACGTTGGCGACTTGCTGAACGCGCACCGAGTCACCTGGGGATTCTTCGAGGGCGGCTTCCGTCCGTCGGTCCCGGCACACGGCAATGACAAGGCGGTGTGTGGAACCCGGCATCGCGCGGTCAATTCATTCAACGGCTTCAAGGCTTCCGAGAAGACCGACTACACCGCGCACCACGAGCCGTTCCAGTACTACAAGAGCACCGCGAACCCGGCGCACCTGCCGCCCAGCTCGGTCGAGATGATCGGCCACACCGATCGTGCCAACCACCAATACGACATGATCGACTTCCGGGCGGCGTTGGCCCACGGGTCCCTGCCTGCGGTGTCTTTCCTGAAAGCTCCTCGCTACCAGGATGGCCACGCGGGCTACTCCGACCCGCTCGACGAGCAGCACTTCCTCGTCGACACGATCAACCGGATCGAGCGCTCGCCGCTATGGAGGTCGACGGCGATCTTCGTCGCCTACGACGACTCGGACGGGCTCTACGACCAGGTGCCCCCGCCGATCCTGAACTTCGACTCGGCGGTCATCCCAGGTCCAGTGGTGGGTGGCGTGCAGTGGCCCGGCAACATGTGCCAGCCGGCGCCCGACGCCCCGAATCCGAGCATCAGCTCAATTCCCGGTCGCTGCGGTTACGGTCCTCGCCTCCCCATGCTCGTCCTCAGCCCGTGGGTCAAGGCGAACGCGGTCGACAACACGACGATCAGTACGGATGCCATCTTGCGGTTCATCGAGGATCGGTTCGCCGCCGGAGAACGGATCTCATCCGGCTCGCTGGACAACATCGCAGGCAGCCTGGCGGGCGTCTTCAGCGCCCAGCGACCGCACTTGAACGGGGTGATCCTGAATCCGCGAACCGGGGAGCCGGTCCGCGGCTGATCACCTCGTTATCGACGCCTCGAGCATCTGCTCGAGCTGCCGCTCCAGACCCGCGCTTCCCACCTGGCGCACCTGCAGCGGCAGGCCGATGCGGTCTGCCGCCCGCTGCGCAGCGGTCCGTGTTGCCGGCGTTGGACGTTGCGCGAGCCACAGCACGCGCGTGTAGTTGCGGAAGTAGTCCTCACACAATTCGGGATGACGATCCAGACCGAGCTCACGCACCACCGTGTGCTCGAAAGTCCGGGCCAGGAAGTCGGTGAGGAAGTAGGTCCCGGGCTCATCCCGGAGAGCGTCCGCGACCTCCTCGGAGGCGAACACTTCGTAGCAGTGCTGCCCCGCGAGCCGCGCCACGCCGCTTCGCCCGAGGACCTTGTCGATCGCCCCGTAGCTCCCGCAGTCGCCGTAAGCGACAGCGACGTGCTGATATCGGTCCCGCAGCTTGCCGAGCATCCGATCGAGAGCCGGGGCGATCCGCTCGGGGCGGTTGTGAAGCAGCGCGGGAATCGGATGCACGTCGATCTCCCACCCGCGGCGCCGGGCGATCGAGCTGACCTCAGCCGCGAGGGCGCCACACGCGATCACGGCGGTGCTCATCCGGGGAACGCCAGCTGGTCGATGAACATGTCGTTGAAATCGGCCCGGCCAGACAGCTCCACGTACTCGACCTCGCGCAGGATCGAATGCGCCTCGGCGCGCTCGCGGCTGGAGAGCGCGGCGATCTTCGCCCCTTCCCCGGCGACGTTGCCGGCGGAGACGATCCTGGGCAGCGCCAGCTTCGGGACGAGCCCGATGCGGACCGCGCTGAGCGGGGTCAGGTAGGCGCCGAAGCTCCCGGCGAGCAGCACCTGGGCGACATCGTCGGGGCTGACTCCGAGGTCACTCATCAGAATCTGCCAGCCGGTGGCGATCGATGCCTTGGCGAACTGAAGCTCCCGCACGTCGCGCTGGGAGAGGAACACGGAAGTCTCTGGATCCTCGCCCCGCCAGTGCAGCACGAACACTCGCTCCTGGCCGATCTTCGTCAGACGCGAGCTCAGCGCGGGGTGATCCTCCGCCGCAACCTCGTCGGAGACGAACCGCCCGGAGTGATCGAGCAGTCCCCGCTGCACAAGCTCGGCTACCGCGTCAACGAGTCCCGAGCCGCACATCCCCACCGGCTCGACGTCGCCGATCACCTGGAGTGCGACAGACTCGCCGTCGATCTTGACCCCCTCGATAGCACCGTCGGCGGCGCGCATCCCGCACTTGATCTGTGCCGCCTCGAACGCGGGGCCCGCCGGGGCGGCCGTCGCAAGCACCCGTTCATTGGAACCGAGCGCGATCTCACTGTTCGTGCCCACGTCGATAAACAGCCGCAGCCGGCGGTCACGGGTGATCCCCGTCGCCAGCAGGCCCGCGACGATGTCGCCGCCGACATACGCGCCAAGCGAGGGGAACACGAACGCGGGGGCACGAGGATGGATCTCGACGCCGAAGTCGCTCGCCATCACCGGCGGCATCTTGTGCGTGCTGACGACGAACGGCGCCATCGACAGAGGCTCAGGATCGACTCCCAGCACCAGATGGATCATCGTGGCGTTGCCGCAGGCGGTGATCTCGTAGACCTCGCGTGGCTCTACGTCGCCCTCGGCGCAGACTTCGGCGGTCAGCTCCGCGAGCGTCTCCTGGGCCCGCTTGCGCAGCTCCTCGAGCGCTCCGTCGTCCATCATCGTTGCCGAGATCCGGGTGATGACGTCGGCGCCGTAAGGCTGCTGGCGGTTGAGCATCGAGCGGACCGCCACGGGCTGGCCGCTCTCCAGGTCAAGCAAGTTCGCGACGACCGTGGTGGTTCCGATGTCGAAGGCGATCGCGAACCGCCGCGCGCTGGTGTCGCCCGGCTCGACGTCGATCAGCTCCTCGTCGCAGACGACCGCGGTCACGTCGAAGTTTGCCTGGCGGAGCGTTCCGCCCAGGGTGCGCAGCAGCTCGAGCGACCCGTGGGGCTCGAGGTCCTCGAGCCCGTCGAGCACTCGCTGTAGGTCGGAGCGCTGGTCCTCCATCGAGGCCTCAGTGAGAACCAGGTGGCGCTTCTGGACCGAGGGGCGGAGGATCACATGGCGCCCCACTCCGACCAGGGCCGCCTTGGGCCGGGTCTGGAGCGGCGGGACCTCGACCACGAGGTCTCCCCGGGCATTCGCGCGACATGCCAGCCGCCAGCCGTCGCGCAACTCATCTGCCGTGAAGGCGCGCGGATCGACACTGCCCACGGGCACGTCCCCGGAGACAATTCGCACCTTGCACTTCTTGCAAGTGCCGTAGCCGCCACAGGTCGAGTCGATGGCGATTCCATTCCAGCTTGCGGCATCGAACACCGGCGTCCCGCTGGGGACACGCACCTCCGCGCCGTCGGGGATGAACCGCAGCCTCACCCGCTGGGACCCGTCCTCGGGCGCGGAGAGCTCGGCCTCGCGCGGAGCGCGAGTCCACTGCACGACTTCGCGCCTTGCCTCGCGGGCAACTCCGGCGGCGAGCAGCTCGTCGACCTTGCGCTGATGCGCTGGGCGGGTCACGACACCGACGCCTCCGACGTGGCCAGCGCCGCCTGCCGGGCGCGGTGGGCCGCGATCCAGCTCGACCCCCACGGATCGTGGCCGAGCAGCAGGTCGGCGGCGCGGACCGATTCGACGCACACCGGCGCGGTCGACATGATCGCGGCGGTCAGACCGGCGGCCATCGCCATCGGCAGGAATGCGGCGTTCAGGACGAGGCGCTGTGGCAATCCGAACGAGACGTTCGAGGCGCCGAGGCACATGTTGACGCCGAGCTCGTCTCGGATCAGGCTGATCGTCGCGAGCGTGGTGGTCACCGCTTCGGTGTCGGCGCCGACCGTCATCGCCAGGGGATCGATCACCACGTCCTCGGGCGCGATCCCGTAGTCGCCGGCCGCGCTCACGATCCGCCGCGCGCACTCGAGTCGCTTCTGCGGGGTCTCGGGGATCCCGGTCTCGTCGTTGGCGAGGCCGACCACCGCGGCGCCGTGACGCGCGACCAGCGGGAGAATCTCTTCCAGGCGCTCGTCCTCCGCCGTGACTGAGTTGACCAGCGCCCGGCCCTCGTAGACCGACAGCCCAGCCTCCAGTGCCTCGATCACCGAGGAGTCAATGCAGATCGGCAGCTCGACCGCATCCTGGACGGCCCTCAGCATCGCCTGCAGCAGCTCGGGCTCGTCCACAAGCGGGATCCCCGCGTTCACATCGACCATGTCGGCCCCGGCCTGCTCCTGGGCGAGCGCGTCGACGGTTACGGTCGACAGATCGCCGCCCCGAAGCTCCTCGGCGAACTTCTTGCGCCCGGTCGGGTTGATCCGCTCGCCGATGATGCAGAACGGCCCGTCGGAGCTGATCGCGACCGTCTTAGACCGCGACCGAAGCACTGTATCCATTGGTTTCCCTTTCGATTCGGGTGGGGATGCCCAGGCGCCGGCACAGCTTCGCGATCCCGGCGTCCTTGCGGAACGAGATGAAGTGAAGTCCCGCGACGCCCGGCTGCGCGAGCGCATGGGTCGCGAGCTCGTAGGCGATCTCGAAGCATTCGGCTTCGACGTCGCGTGCCCTCTCCACGCGCGCCACGACCTCCGGCGGCACGTCGATTCCGGGGACCTTGGTGGCGACGAACCGCATCCCTCCGACCGTGCGCAGGATGCAGATCGACGGGATCAGCGCGAGACGCTCGCTGACCCCGGTGTCATGGGCCGCGCGCATGAAGCGCTCGAGCAGCTGGGGCCGGTAGCAGATCTGGAGCTGGAGGAAGCGCGCTCCGGCCATCGCCTTCTTCGCGGCGCGCCGGACCCGATACTCGAACGGTGGCGCCCCCGGATTCTCGACCGCACCGATCAGGAAGTGCGGTGCTCGGGTGATCCGCCGGCCGGAAAGGTAGTGACCGCGTTCGAGTGTGCGGGCCACCGCGATCAGCTGAGTCGCGTCGAGGTCGAAGACCCTCCGTGTCTCGGGCTCATCCCCGGCGCTCACATCGTCACCGGTCAGGCAGCAGATGTTCTCGATGCCGTGCATCGCGGCTCCCATCAGCTCGGCCTCGAGCGCCAGTCGGTTGCGATCGCGACAGGTCAGCTGCATGACTGGCTCCGCGCCTTCCTGCTGCAGCCCGATCGCTACCGCCAGAGGCGAGGAGTGCGCGTGCGCCGAGGGGTTGTCGGTGGCGTTGAACGCGTCGACGAACGCCTCCATCGGCGCGAGCTGACGCCTGATCTCCGCATGACCGCCGCCGTCGATGACCGGCAGCTCGGCCGTGACTACGAACTGGCCGGCGGCGAGCTTGTGCTCAAGGCTCGACATCGGCCGGGGCCGCCCATCCCGCGGGGACCTCACGGTCCCGTCCACTGACCAAATTGATCCACGACGAGGTGTCCTCGAGCCGGTTGTCGACCGGCGGCCGGAGGTGGTCGATGTGCCCGCGCCACAGCGGCAGTCGCTCCGAGCGCTCATACGCCTTCAGCCACACGCAGCGCATCTCCGGCTTGACCTCGCAGGTCCCGTCGGCCCGGACCCCGCCGCACGGCCCGTTGCGAAGCGTCTTCGGGCAGTTCATCGGGCAGGTGAGGCCTGTCTCGTGGAGCACGCACTGGCCGCACATCTGACAACCCCACACCGCGCCCTTGACCGCGTGCTCAGCGCGGGCAATGAGACCGCCGGTCCTCACGCGGGCACCTTCGCCCGCTGCAGCTGAATTAGCTCCTTGGCCTTCTTGACGGCTGAGGACGCGTCCGCGGAATAGCCATCGGCACCAACCGCGTCGGCGTACTCCTGGGTGACCGGCGCGCCCCCGACCATCACGATCACCTTGTCGCGCAGGCCGGCTTTCTGGAGCGCGTTGATGTTCGCCTTGAACATCGGCATCGTGGTCGTGAGGAAGGCGGAGAAACCGACGATGTCGGGCTTGTGCTCTTCGATCTGCTGGATGAACTTCTCCGGCGGGACGTTCACGCCAAGGTCGATCACGGTGAAGCCGGCGCCCTCGAGCATGATGTTGCAGAGGTTCTTGCCGATGTCGTGCACGTCGCCCTTGACGGTGCCCATCAGGAACGTCCCCACCTGCTGTGTGTCGGTCTCGGCAAGCAAAGGGCGCAGGATGTCGAGCGCTCCTTGCATTGCGCGCGCGGCGATCAGCATCTCGGGGACGAAGTAGTCGCCGCGCTCGAACCGTGCGCCGACCTCCTCGAGCGAGGGGATCAGGGCGTCGTAGAGCATCCGCTCGGGCTCGAGCCCCTGCTCGAGCCCGTCGTTCACGCCGTCCTTGACCGTCGGCGCGTTGCCGATCAGCGTCTCGTCGTAGAGCAATTGCAGGATTTCCTCATGGGTCACGCGGCTTCGTCTCCTTTCTCGCGGTGGCCGAGACGCCGGCTGAGCGCGCGGCCCTCAGCGATCAAGGCTGTCTGGAACTCGCGTATACGCGCGGGGGTCATCCGCAGGGTTGGGCCCGAGATGCTGAGCGCAGCGACAACGTCGCCGCGAGCGCCTCGAATCGGGACGGCAATCGCTGCCAGCCCCATTTCGAGCTCATCGATTGCGCTCGCAAAACCGGTCCGGGCCACCGCAGCAAGCTCGTTCTCGAGCAGGCCGGGATCGGTGATCGTGCTCGCCGTGTGGCGGGTCAGCGTCGTCGGGGCCGTCGCCCGATCGAAGGCAAGGAACACCTTGCCGTTCGCAGAGCAGTGGTACTCGACGGAGCGGCCAAGCCATTGGCCGGCCCCGAGGAAGTGCCGGCCGTCAACCTGCGCGACATGCTCGACTCCCTCAAGTCCGGGGACCGCCAGGTTGATCGTCTCGCCGGTGACCTCGCTCAGCGCGTCGAGTGCCGGGCGGGCCAGCTCCACGACGTTTCGCTCGAGCATCCCGCGCTCGGCCACGCGCAGGATTGCCGGACCGGGACGCAGCCGTCCACGCTCGCCGTCCTGCTCGATCAGGCCCCGGCGCTCGAGCGCCGTTAGCAGCCGCGATGCGGTGCTCTTGGGGATCCCGCTTGCGGCGGCCAGCTCTCCCAGGCCGACGGGCTGCTCGCTCTCGAGCACCCGCAGCAGCAGGTCGGCGCCGCGGTCGAGGGCGGCGACGCCGTGGGCCGGGGCGCCATTGCCTGCCTTGCCGTTTCCTGCCTTGCCGTTTCCTGCATGGCCGTTGCTGGTCTCGCCGCTATCGGGCTTCGCGTCTTCCGGCGTATCAAGAACTTGGAACTCTTGTTCCATGAGGGATATATTACGGATCCCCGTGCTGAGGTCAAGTAGCCTCATCCGGCTCCCGAGCCCTGACGCCTAGATCCCACTAAGGAGGCCAGCTTGTTCGTCAACGCCATGCCCCGCTACGAGATTCTCAGCGAGGACGCGATGGCCGTCCTCGATAAGGGCTGGCGGCGGCTGGTCTCGGACATAGGGATCGAGTTTCTGCTGCCCGAGGCGGTCGAGCTGCTGCGCGGCGCGGGACAGATCGTCGAGGACGAGAACCGCGTCCGGTTCGACCCCGAGTTCATCCTCGAGCAGGTCGCGAAGGCGCCGGCCGAATTCGAGCTGCAGGCTCGCAACCCCGAGCGCACCGCACACATCGGCGGAGACCACATGGTGTTCGGCCCGGTCTACGGTTGCCCGTTCATCCGCGAGGGCGACGTGCGCCGCGACGCCAAGATGGCCGACTTCGAGAACCTGGTTCGCCTGGCGCAGTCGTTCCCCGAGCTCGACTCGCCGGGCGGGACGATCTGCGAGCCCGAAGACCGGCCGCTTGACTCCAGGCACCTAGACATGGTGTTCGCGCTCCAGACCCTGTCGGACAAGCCGTACATGGGCTCGGTCACCTCGGGACCGAACGCTGCGGACACGATCCGGATGGGCGAGATCCTGTTTGGAGGCAGAGACGCGATCGAGCGCGCGCCCGTATCGATCTCGCTGATCAACGTCAACTCCCCTCTTCGCTACGACGACCGGATGCTGGCGGCGATGTTCGAGTACGTGAAGGCAAACCAGGCCGTGGTGATAACACCGTTCTTGCTGATGGGGGCGATGTCGCCGGTGTCACTGCCCTCCACGCTGGTCCAGCAGATGGCCGAGGGACTAGCTGGAATCGCCCTCGCTCAACTGATCCGCCCAGGGTGTCCGGTCGTGTTCGGGTCGTTCCTCTCGAACACCGACATGCAGTCAGGCTCACCGTCGTTCGGCACCCCGGAGTCGGGCGTCGGCGTCCTATGTACCGGACAGATCGCCCGCCATTTCGGTCTCCCGTGGCGGGGCGGTGGCGCGCTCAACGCGTCCCAGACGGTCGACGCCCAGGCTGCGTATGAGTCGCTGATGACCCTGCTGCCCACGTTCCTGGCGGGGGCCAACTTTGTGATGCACTCGGCCGGCTGGCTGGAGGGCGGCCTCGTCTCCTGCTACGAGAAGTTCATCGTCGACATCGAGCTGCTGCGTGAGCTCCGCCACGAGTTCACGCCGCTGGAGATCGACGAAGCGTCGCTTGCATATGGTGCGCATGAGGAGGTCGGCCCCGGCGGGCACTTCCTCGGCGCCGTGCACACCCTCGAGCGCTTCCGCGAGTGCTTCTACCGGCCGCTGCTCTCCTCGACCGAGAACTTCGACCGCTGGACCAAGCGCGGAGCGCGCGACACGACCGCCCGCGCAGCCGAGATCTGGCGTGCGACGCTCGAGTCATACGAACAGCCGCCGATCGACGACGCGATCCGGGCCGAGCTCGAGGAGTACGTCGTGCGGCGGCGGGCGGAGCTGGGCGACTGACTACTCCTCGAGTGGACGCGCCGTGTAGCCCGCATCCTTCAGCTCGGCCACGATCGCCTCGCTGTGCTGAGGGCCGCGGGTCTCGAGCGTGACTGCGACACCCGTCTCGCGTACGCGGAGCGTCACCGCCTCGCGAACGTGGTCCACGTGCACGATGTTGCCGCCGGCTTGAGCAATCAGCGTAAGCAGCGCCACCAGCCCGCCGGGCCGGTCCGGGACGGTCGTGAATATGCGCAGGCGGCGCCCGGCGATCGTCTCGTTTCGATGAGCGATGGCCGCCAGGAGCCCGGCATCGACGTTGCCACCCGAGAGCACGATCACGGTCGATCCTTCCGCCGAGGGAACGATGCGTCCGGCGAGCAATGCAGCGGCGCCGACCGCCCCCCCACCCTCGACTACGAGCTTCGAGCGCTCAAGCAGCCACACCATCGCGTCGGCGATGTCACCCTCGCCGACCACGACCATCTCGTCCACCCAGCGCCGCGCGAGCTCGAGCGTGATCTCCCCGGGCCGTTTGATCGCGATTCCGTCGGCGATCGTCGCCCCGGCGGGCATGGGCTCGGTCGCTTTCCCCGCGAGCGCGTCCACGAAAGGAGAGCACGACTCCACCTGTACGCCGATCACCCGCACCTCGGGGCGCTGGGTTTTGATCGCTCCTGCGACGCCGGTAAGCAAACCGCCCCCTCCGACAGGGATGACCACCGTCGACATATCGGGAACGTCCTCGAGCAGCTCGAGACCGAGCGTTGACTGCCCAAGGATGATGTCCGGGTCATCGAACGGATGAACGAACGCCGCGCCGCTGGTCGCAGCGCGCTCGCGGGCCGCCGCCACGCAGTCGTCGACCGAGTCCCCGCCGAGGTTCACCGTGCCGCCGAATGCCTCGACTGCAGCGACCTTGGCGACCGCTGCCTCCCGCGGCATGAACACCTCGCAAGGCATCCCCTTTACGCGAGCCGCGTAGGCGAGCGACTGGCCGTGGTTACCAGCGCTCCCAGCGACGACGCCCTCGACATCCCCCAAGCGCGTGAGCTTGTGCATCGCGCCGCGGAGCTTGAAGGAGCCGGTCCTCTGAAGGTTCTCGGCCTTCAGCAGCACCCTCCCTCCGCATCGCTCGGAGAGACTGCGGGTGCTGAGCAGCGGCGTGTGTCGCACGACCTCGGAGACGATCTCGCGGGCTCGCACAGCGTCACCCGCTTCGATTCGCCACATCACCTGCTCGGCTTCGTTCATCTCCGGAAACCTACAGCCGCGAGATAGGTCCGCGACTCGCGATTGCCCTGCCGAGAAGCCTTTGGTCAGCCGCTGGTATCGCGAGGCGCCCAGGTATAAGCTCCACACACGACTGATATATCAGTCGTGCCCTCAATCGAACCGGGCTCATGGCCAGTCAGCCATCGCATAGCACCAGCCGTCCCTCTTCGCCGCCGGCGGCGAGCCTCCGAACCCGCGCTCATTCCCGCACGCTCCTCGCAGACCGTGCGTACGAGGAGATGCGCGACATGGTCGTCACGCTGCGCCTGGCCCCGGGAGCTCCGATCGACGAGGACTTGGTTGGCCAGAGCCTGGGCATGGGGCGCACGCCGGTGCGCGAGGCGATCAAGCGGCTCGCGCTCGAAAATCTGGTCACCGTGTTTCCACGCCGGGGCACGTTTGCCTCGGAGATCAACATCACGGACCTGGCACACATCTCCGATGTACGCATCCAGCTGGAGGGCCACGCCGCGCACCGTGCCGCCGAGCGCATCACGGAAGCCCAGGTGCGAGAGATGGATGGCCTGCTCGAGCAGCTGGCGGCAACCAAGGGCAGCGATGACCGGCAGCAGCTGATGGCGCTCGACGCCCGGGTCCACCGCTTCATCTATCGCTGCGCGGGCAATCCATTCATGGAGGAAACGCTCGCCAGGTACTTCAACCTCTCGCTGCGGATCTGGCATCTCGTGATCGATCGCCTCCCGCACCTGTTCGCGCGCGTCCATGAGCACGACGAGATGCTCCGAGCGATCGCCGGCGGCGAGGCGCTCCGGGCCAGAGAGATCCTGGCCGAACACATCGCAACATTCGAGCAAGAGATCAGGACCGTGTTGTGAGGAGCGCGGCGGCCCTCAAGCTTGCAGTGCGGTGAGCAGTGCAACCCCAGCAAGTACTGTCACCACACCGGTGAGCTGGACACGGTGAAGCCGCTCCCTGAACAGAAAGTAGGCACCGAGCGCGGCTAGCGCTGCATACTGCGAAGACAGCACCGCGGCAACCGCGATTCCGTGGCGGGCACCCGAGGTGTAAGCGTAAAAGCCCAGTACCTCGCACACGCCCGATGTGACGACGAGTGGAACCGCTCGGCGGGTTAGTCGCAGCCGTCCGAAAAGCGCCAGAGGCGCGGCTACGACGACCGTCCCGAACACTCGAGCCGACAGCGCGACCCAGGCAACCGGCAACGCAGACCCCGCCCGCCCCGTTGCGTACAGGCTTGCGCCCAGGGCGCATGCGGCGCCCAACGCGAGGAGCAGCATCTTTGGGCGCGCAGCGTTACGCACCTGGAGCGGATCTCTCACCGGCATCGCCGCCAGAGAGACGCCGATTGCGATTACGGCAAGTGTTACTCCGACGGCGGGCGCGAGGTTCTCTCCCGCCAGCACCGCGATACAGGCCCCGATCGCTCCTTCGGTCGAGACGAGCGGCGCAACTAGCGACACCTGCCCGATGCGCATCGCGCCGTACAGGAGCAGCAGTCCCCCAACGTTCCCGGCGCCCGACAGGATCAACCACAGGCCAGGGGTGCCGTCGAGTGCGGCGGGAACCCCATGAAGCGCCGCCACGGGCCCAGCGATAAGAAGTCCGACCAGCATCACCCACGCCGTGACCGAATACGTGTCGATCAGTCGGCTCGAACGAGACGAGCACAGCGTCGCGAGCGCCCAAGCCGCGGCCGCGCCGAGACCGCCCAGCACGGCGATCATCTGACCGAAGCGAACATGTGGACGTACACCGGCGTCACGAGGTCGTTGTCCGGTGGGAGCGTCCCTTGGAAGTCGAGCGCGATCGCCCGGATCTCACCGCTTGCAGCGTCAGCCACGCAGGTGCTGCTCAACTGGGCCATCGAGCACATCATGGTCGATTGACGCGCCACGATCCGCGAAAGCGTCCTCACCGCCCACTCGAAGAGCAGGTTTGGCGCACGTTACGGGAGCTGCTGCGACGGCCGTCGCGGAGGCATAGGATGGCCCCACAATGTCATCAGCTTCAAACAAGGAGTGGGAGCCATGAGTCACAAAGCCCAAGGTCTTGGCGCGTTCGGTATCAAGACCCGAATCGGCCTCGGTGTGGTCGCGTTCGCATTCGCCGGGTGGGTCGCCATCGGCGCGCCACGGATCGCCAATGCCGAAAAGACTCGGACGACCGCGACCAGAGATGCAGCGGGCACCGTCCACGTGATCGAGCATGCCGTGACCGACACCGTCATTCACTCGGCGGGGCCGGGCGACGTCACGGGCAATCTGCTCACGTGGCACAACAAGGTGTACAACCCGGCCAACGTCGAGCAGGTCGGCACCGATCAGGGCTCGTGCATCCGGATCGCACCCGCCGAAGGCAGCTGGGAGTGCAATTGGACGACGTTCCTGAAAGGCGGGCAGATCACGGTCCAGGGTCCGTACTACGACACGAAGAACAGCGTCCTGTCGATCACCGGCGGAACCGGTGCCTACAGCGACGCACGCGGCGAGATGAACCTGATCTCGCGTGAGGGTGGCACGCAGTACGACTTCGTCTTCCACCTGAGCTAGTCAGCCATCTGGGGTGCGGACGAGGCGCGAGCTGCCTCGTCCGCAGCCCGGTTCCGATCCGCCGCCCCCACCGCCCGACGCGCGCGGCGTACAGTCTCATAAGGATGTCAACAGCGCTGGCGAGCAAGAGGATTCTGGTGCTGTTCGAGCCGGGACGCGCAGGAACGGCGGCGATCGATCTCGCACATCAGCTCGCCGGTAGCGATCAGCCAACGGTGACCGTGGTGAGCGTTGTACCGCAGGCCACAACCGGATCACGCTGCGGTGGCTCGGCGCTGGAGTACAACGGCATGCTCCGGGACACGGTGGCCCGAGAGTTAGAGCAGGCTCGCGAGCGCCTGGACCAGATGGGCCGCGCGACGGTGAGCGAGCTACTCGTGGAGGGCACCGACCCGCCGCTCGAGGCATGGAGCGCGGCGGCTGGTTTTGACCTGGTCCTCCTACCGGCGCGCCGCCGGCCGCTGCGGGCCCCAGATCACCCTGCGGCCGAGGCCCTCAGGCGGACCGGGGCTGAGGTCCGGATCGTCGATCCGCGCGCACGCGCCTGAGCCCCCGGCTCGGCGATCCGCGTCCACAGGCGACGTCCTGAGCTTCACCGGCGCCGACTGGGTTTCCGGGTCTTGTTGGCCGGCGTTGTGGCGGTGCGGTGGCGCCGCTGGCGAATGCGAATCGCCGCCCCGATCGCCCCTCCCAGGATGACCGCGCCGATGTACGGCGGGCTGACCAGCACGACCAATGCGACGCCAAGCATCGCCAGCCAGATCGCCGGCCTCCAGACGCGCCAGTCACCGTTCATCTCGACAACGTACCGACATCGAATGTCCGCAGCGTCTCGAGCCTGCGGGGCGCGCGCGCCAGGCTGCCGACTGTCTCGCCGTAGAGCGCAGCGAGGTGCGCGGTGAGCGCAATGAATACCTGCGCAGTGGTCAGCGCGTCGCCGAGCGCATCGTGCGGCCGCTCCGCCGGCAGGCCTAGGGCGGATGCCAGCTCTCCGAGTCCAATCCGGTGCCTGACGCGGCCGTCACGCGCGTGCAGCCACAGGCAGCCGAGCACCTCGGTGTCGACCACCGGACCACGGAGCCGTACGCCCCGGTCTTTGAGCGCACGGCCCAGGAACGCCCGCTCCACGGCAGCGGCGTGGGCCACGAGCACTCGCCCTGAGATCGTCCGCAGCAACGGATCGATTGCGTCGGCGAGAACGGGCGCGCGAGCAAGGTCGGCTGTCCGGATGCCGTGCACGCGGACCGACGCTTCGCTGCTTTCGCGGACCGGCCGGACAAGTCCCGAGATCGCCCTGCGGAGCTGAAGTCGACCGTCGTCGATCGGGATCGCGCCGAACGAGATGATCTCGTCCTCGCGCGGATCAAGGCCGGTGAGCTCGAAGTCCAGCACGCACCAGTTGGCCTGCCGCCACGGCGTGCGAGCCCCTGGGAGTGGTGCGCGTGAGTAGCGCGCGGCGGCCTCGTCCAAGGCAGCGCGGCGGGTCCTCGTTGGAAACGCGAACCTCACCTCACGGCAGCGCTCAGCTCCGCGGATACGCGCTTCTGGATCGATGCGATGGCGCGAAACGCCTCCTTGAGGTGACTGCGCGTGAGCGAGCTGAGTTCCGCAGGATCAACGTAGTCGTCTGGCTCCTCACCTGCCCGCAGCTGCTGCACCTGATGGCTCAGCCGCAGTCCACTGATCAGCTCGAACGCGTCCACAAGCGTGCGCGCCGCCTCCGACGACAGCGTGCCCGCCTCGGCGGCCGCACGCAGCCGCGTGGTCGTTGGCGCACTCGTCACTCCCGCTGACATCCCCGCCCAGCGCGCCAGGTCGACGATCGGGATCACGCCGCCATGCTTGAGGTCGAGCCGTCCGCGGTGCTCGCCGGAGTGCTCTACGACGAGTCCGCGAAGGAAGCCCGTCGGAGGACGGTGGGAGAGCGCGAACCGCGCTAGCAGCCGAAGAAGAGCCGGGCTGTGAGGAGCGAGGCGGAATGCGTCGGCGACGGGAGTCCCAGTGTGCACACCCCATACCGGACGGCTGTCCACGAGCACCGAGACAAGGATCAGCGCCTTCTCCTGCGTCGGATCCTCGATCCAGCTGCGTGCGGCTCGCTGCCAGGATTGCACCGAGCGCACGAACAGCAGATTCGACGCGGACGCACCGTGGGTGTCTGGGAGCAGGCCACACCGCTCGAGTCCGGCGACGACCTTCTGTCCGACTGAGTGCAGGTACGGCCGGATCTCCGCTTCGTCGACGTCACCGAACCAGACGATCGCACTGTCGACGTCAGCACTCGGCGTCATCTCGCGACGCGCTTGACTGCCCAGTGCCAGCCACGCGAATGGCACTGCCGGCTCCCCAGACTCACGGACGATCAGCTCGAACAGGCGACGTGTCAGCGCGTCGACGACGACCGAGTACACCGCCATGATGTTTGCAGCGACCACACTCGCGTCGTGCATCGCGATCACCGTCGGCCGAAGCTCTCGGGCGGCGCTCACTAGCTCATCGACGGTTTCCGCTCTCCCGATCCGTTGTCGCAGGAAGAGCGATGATCGAATCTGCACGGCGATCACGTCGAGGTCTTCGATCACCCCGATGATCTCGCCGGTCACCGTGATCACCGGAGAATGGCGAAACCCGCGATCAAGCATCTCGAGCAGCACCTCGCCCCCAAGCCGGTCGGGCTGACAGGTGTACGCCGGCGCGGACATCACGGCCGACACGGGCGCATCACCCGGAACGCCTGCGGCGACCACCCGCGTGCGCAGGTCGCGATCGGTCAGGATCCCAAGCGCGCCAGCTCCCAGCTCGACTACGACCGACGTGGCAGGCGCGGCCGCCATGAGCTGCGCCGCCTCGCGGATCGGCGTGTCTGGACTGCAGACCACAGGATCGTCTCGGATCAAGGCGCCGACCGGCTGGTGGGCAGGGTCGGGCGGCGGCTCGCGATCGGCGACGGCAAGGTCGCCCGCAGTCTCGAGCAATGAGCGCGCCACGAACCGAACCCCTGCCGGTACCGTCAGCAGCTCGCGGGCGACGTCCGCCCCGACTCGGTAACAGAGGGTGTCCTCCGCAGCCCGCGCTTGGAAACCCGCCGGGAGCCCGGACAGCATCGACGCCTGGCCGAACAACTCTCCCTCCCCCAGCAGATCGAGGATCCGACCGTCATGGACGAGTTCGACCCCGCCGGTTCGCACGACCCGCAGGTGCGCAACCGGCTCGGCTCCTTCGGCGATGATTGTCGTTCCAGCTCGGTGGAACTCGACTTCCGCCGCGGAGGCAAAGCGCTCGACCGTCGCGACATCGAGCGCATCGAACGGCGGGTACTGCCGCAGGAACCGGATGACTTCGGGCGGTGCCGCCGAGCCGTCGCTCAAACGTGCGCGGGGGGTGCGAGCTGCTCAGCGCCCTTGCGCGCGTCCTCCTTGAGCATGTCCGCGCACTTCTCCCCGACCATCATCGTCGTGATGCAAGGGTTGATCGCAGGTAGGAAAGGAAGGATCGAGCCGTCTGCGATCCGCAGCGCACGCACGCCGCGAACGCGCAGACGCGGATCGACGACCGCGAGCGGATCGGAGTCCGGGCCCATGTGCGCGCTACAGGCAGGGTGATAGACGGTGTTATGGGTCTTGTGCATGTAGTCGATCAACTCGTCGTCGGTCTGCGCGTCCGGACCCGGAGCCAGCTCGGCGCCGGCCCATTCCGCCATCGGGGGCTGCGAGAGGATCTTCCTCGCGAGCCGCATCCCGTAGGCCATCACACGCTCGTCGTGCCCGTCGGGGTCGGTGAAGTAGCGCGGATCGACGCGCGCACGGTCGCGATAGTCGCGTGAGCGCAACCGCACCGTGCCGCGCGACTGGCCGCGGCACACGTTGGGCGTCAGGCAGAAGCCGTTCTCGGTCGTCGGATAGCCCCACCGGGCGGTGTTCATGTCGAACGGCACCGAGCCGTAGTGCATCATCAGGTCTGGCCGGTCGAGCCCTGGCTCGGAGGTCGAGAACAGCCCGATCTCCCACCATTGCGTCGACTGACGGACCATCGGGCGCTTGGCGTCCCATTGGACGATTCCCTCGACGTGGTCGTCGAGGTTCTCCCCCACTCCCGGGGAGTCGACGATCGTCTCGATTCCGAACTCCTGGAGGTGATCGCCGGGGCCGACGCCGGAGAGCATCAGCAGCTTGGGCGTGTCGATCGCCCCAGCACTGAGGATCACCTCGCAGCGAGCCTTGACCGACGCCTGGGTCAGCATGTCGGGCGTCAGGTACTCCAACGCCGTCGCGCGTCCGTCCTCGATCACCACACGCTTCGCCCAGCAGCCGGTGCGGATCTCGAGGTTAGGTCGCGAGTCGAGAATCGGGTGCAGGTACGCGTGCGAGGACGACATGCGCGTGTTGTCGGCCGCTGAGTTAATCTGGAACCAACCGGCCCCGTTCGTCACCGTGTGCCCCTCGTTGTAGCGGCTCGTCGGGAGGCCTGCCTGGGCCGCCGCTTCGAGCAGGGCGACACCACATGGATCCTCCGGCGGCACCGTGCGGATGTTCACGGGGCCGTCGCGGCCGTGGTGATCGCCGGGCCCGTCGTTGGTCTCGAGTCGCTTGATCAGCGGCCAGCACTCGGCCGAGCTCCATCCTTCGCAGCCCATCCGCGCCCACTCGTCGAGATCCTCCTTAGGCGTCCAGAATGCAATGCAGGAGTTGTGCGACGAGCAGCCACCGAGCACCTTCGCTCGGGCGTGACGCATGAAGCTGTTGCCCTTCTCCTGAGGCTCGATCAGATAGTCCCAGTCGTAGCCCGAGTCGAGTAGGAACATCCAGTCCCCGAGCTTCAGGATCGCGTCGTCGCCGACGTCGGACGGTCCCGCCTCGATCAGACAGACGCTGACCGAGGGGTCCTCGGACAGGCGCGCGGCGACCACGCACCCAGCGGTGCCGCCACCCGCGATCACATAGTCGAACTCGCCCGCATCGATCACGGAGCCGCCTCACCTAGCGCCGGCGCACCGGGTAGCGACGGTACCTCTGCGGCGTGCTCCCTGAGCACCTCGATCGGCTTGCGGCTGTAGACGGCGAAGTAATAGATCGAGCCGATGATCACGGTGATACCGATGAACAGGATCGCGATGTACTGCCAATACCAGTGGCCAGGGATGATGTGGCCAGCGGCATCCTTGGTGCCGGCGAGTGAGTCGTACACGCCGGAGCGCGGCCATGCGATGTTGACGGCGACCAGTGCGCCGTACAGCACGGCGCCCGCGTTCACGAGCAGCCCCCAGCGGCCTAACGAAAAGTAAGGACCGTGGTCGGGCTTCGGCCACGTGCCACGAATACGCCGGTAGAGCATCCCGCCGGTGACGCCGAGATATGCGAGGTAGAACATCACGATCGCGACGCCGATTAGAGCAATGAACGCGCTCTGATTGCTGTAGTTGACCCCTAGGATCGCGAGCGCCAGGATCCCGACCGTGAGCGTCGGGACGAGCGGCACCTTGCGCTTCCCGGACACGTGCGCGATGCGCGTGCCGAACGGGAGTCGCCCGTCGCGGGCCATCGCGAACAGCAGCCGGATGCAGGACGCCATCACGGCTAGCGTGCAGACAGTGATCGCGATCGCCGCGTCGATCAGGAACACGTTGCCGACCGTGTTGCCGAGCGCCTGCTTGATGATGTACGGCAGCCCGAGGGCGGCGATGTTCGGATCGTTGATGTTCTTGACGGCCATCAACGAGAACAGGATCAGCAGGCCGCCGATGATCGCTGCGGTGATCAGCGCGCGGATGATCGCTGGTGGCGCGTTTCTGCGGGGGTCGTTGGTCTCCTCGGCGAGCGTCCCTGCGGTGTCGAACCCGTACATCACGTACGCGCTCATGATCCCCCCGATGATGAACGCCCCGAAGTAGCCCCAGCTGTGCCCCTTCCCGAGACCAAGGTTGTGCAGCACGATCCCGGGACCACGGTGGGCGTTGAAGAGGATCAGGATCACGAGCAGCGAGGCCCCAATCAGCTCGGCCATCACGCCGAAGTTGTTGATCCGCGCCATCACCTTGATGCCGAGCATGTTGACGATCGTCCCGAATGCGACGAGGATCGCCCCCAGCAGCAGCGCGTTGTGAGCGCCGCCGACGGTGTAGTAATAACCCGCGTCGGCTTGGGAGCCGGCGATCTGGAAGATCTTCGGCGAGACCTGCGGCAGCACGACCTGCCACGCGACCGCGACTGCGGCCACCGTGACGATCGAGCCGACGACATAGATCCACCCCGTCATCCACGAGGCGAAGTCGCCCGCGACGCGCTTTGACCAATTGTAGACCGACCCCGCGAGTGGATACTGGCCCGCCATCTCCATGAAGCACAGCGCGACCAGCGACTGGCCGCCGAACACGATCAGCCAACTCCACCACACCGCCGGACCAGCGAACAAGAAACCGAACGCGAACAGCTGAATCACGCCGGTCAGGATCGAGATGTAGCTGAAGCCGGCCGCGAACGAGGAAAAGCTCCCCAGCGAGCGGTCGAGCTCCTGCTTGTAGCCGAAGCCGGCCAGCTCGCCGCTGTCGGCACCCGGCTCAGCGCTTCGGTTCGCCTCTACAGTTGCCATCGATCAACCTCCCCGTCCACGCGCTGACCGCGCGGCTCGTCGAACACCACGGTCAACCCACGCCCCCGGGCGTTTCATCCACAAATCGCATTCGTTGACCAGCACCTAATCGGGCTGTTATATATCAGTTGTCTAACTGTGTCAACGCGAGCTCGGGATGACCTGATGACGGCTACACGCACCCTGCGGGAGATGTTTGTCGGCGGCGCCTGGCAGCCCAGCGTGAGCGGCGAAACATTCGACGCCACCAGCCCCGCGACGGGCGAGCTGATCTCTCCGGTAGCTCGCGGTGATCGGGAAGACGCGCGCGCGGCGATCGCCGCAGCCCGCGCTGCCGCCGACGGCTGGGCGCGACTGACTGCGTTCGAGCGCGCCGAGAAGATGCACGTTGTCGGCGATCTGATCGAGGGCCGCCGAGACCACCTCGCTCGCACCCTGACACTCGATCAGGGCAAGCCCATGCGAGCTGAGGCATTCGGCGAGGTCGACGAGCTGATCGAGTACTGGCGGATGGCTGCGGAGGACGCCAAGCGGCTCGCGGGCGAGCTGCCGAACTCCTTCTCACCCGGCAAGCGCGTGATGCTCGTGCGTCGAGCACGCGGTGTGGTCGGCGTGATCAGCCCATGGAACTGGCCATACACGATGCCGGCGGAGCTGATCGCCCCCGCGCTCGCCTGCGGCAGCGCTGTCGTGTGGACACCGGCGCCGTCGACGGCCGTGTGCGCGAGCGAGCTCGCTCGCTGCATCGCCGATGCGGACCTTCCCCCGGGCGTGTTCAACTTGGTGACCGGCCCGGGGCCGGTCGTCGGTGACGAGATCGCACGTAATCCCGGGACTGATGGCGTCGCGTTCATCGGCTCTACCGCCACCGGCCGGCTGGTGGCGCAGGCCGCGGCCGGCAAGGCGACACTGCTCGAGATGGGCGGCAACGGACCGCTCGTCGTGATGGATGACGCGGACATCGACGCGGCGGTCGACGCAACGCTGACCGCGTGCTACCTATGCGCCGGGCAGAGCTGCACCGCCGGGGAACGGATCCTGGTTCATCGCGCCGTGCAGGACGAGTACATCGAGCTCTTGGCGCGCCGCGTGACCGAGCGAATCCTGCTCGGCGATCCGTTTCATGAGGCAACGACGATGGGACCGCTCAACAACGAGCCCGTCGCCTCGAAGATGGACGAGCACGTAGGCGACGCCGTCGAGCGAGGTGCGCGCATAGTCAGCGGAGGCTCGCGCGCGTCGGGGTTCCCCACGTCGCTCTACTGGGAGCCCACGGTGCTCGCGGGCGTGCCGGCCGGCGCCCGGGTCGCCACCGAGGAGACATTCGGGCCTGTCGCTCCTGTCGTCACGATCGACTCATTCGACGAGGCGGTCGCGTTGACCAACGCATCGCCCTATGGCCTGCTCTCCGCAATCTTCACCGCGGACCTCGGCCAGGGACTCGAGTTCGCCGATCGGGTCCGAACCGGCTGGGTCAACATCAACGAGTCGACCAACTACTGGGAGGCACATCTTCCCTTCGGCGGCCGCTCAGGCACCGACAGCGGGACCGGCCGAGTCGGTGGCGCACAGGTGATGCACGCCTTCACCGAGCTACAGACCGTCGTGCTGACGCCCGCGCGCGGCTGACGAGGGCGGCCCAAGGGTCGGCCCGTTGGCCCCGTGCTGATCATTCGTGTTCGCGTACCGTGCCGCCATTGCCAATTGATCCGGCAACCATCCTCGAGGCGGCCGTGCAGCGGAGCACCGCCGGAAGCGCCGAGTTCACTGTGCGCACAGAGCTGTCCTCGGGCTACGAGTACGACGGCGTGCTCCACGGCCGCATCGACTTCGCAAGTGACCGCTGCGAGCTCGGACGCGACTCGGACCGCATCGTGCACACGAATCTAACTACGTATTGCCGTCAGGACGATGGTCGGTGGGTTTACCAGGACCGATCCGAAGGCACTTGGGAGCCCACCCATCCGCGCGGCGCTCTCGATGCTCTCCGCTGCGCCTGTACGTCAGTGACCGCGGTTGGCCAGAACCGGTTCGCCATCGAGTTCGACCGCGCGATCGTCGCCGCGATGAGCCATCCCGGTCTGTCTTCGGACTGGGAGGCGATAAACGGTGAGGTCACATTCGATGACGATGGACGCCTCGCCGAGGTGACGATCAGGCTCGAGGCCCCCACCGAGCCCCAACACCCGCTCAGCTTCAAGTTTCAGTTCGAGTGCTACGGCGGTCCAGTCGAGATCGAGCTGCCCCCGAGCGACGCGACGATCATCTCCCTTCACGACCACCTCGAGGCGCTGACGAGCGAGTAGCGCACGCACCGTCCGCCACTGCGCCGATCATCCAGGCGTGAGTTGGCGAACGACTCGCGCTGCGGCGCGCGCACAAAAGGAGCCACGCCAAGTAGCGGTGATCGACCTCGGCTCGAACTCGTGGCGGCTGGTCGTGTTCATGTTCGCTCCGGGCACCTGGTGGAGGCGCACTGATGAGCTCCACGAGACGGTCAGGATCGGCGCCGGCCTCGAGGCCTCAGGACGTCTGAGCGAGGAGGCGATCCTGCGGGGACTGGAGACGCTCACCGTGTTCGAGCACTTCTGCACCGCGCACGAGCTCTCGCCGGATCAGGTCCACGCAGTGGCCACCAGCGCGATCCGGGATGCCTCCAATAGGGAGGAGTTCCTCGCGCGCGCGAGAGAGGCCAGTGCGTTCAAGGTGGAGGTCCTGTCCGAGCGCGACGAAGCTCGGCTCGGATACGTCGCGGCGGTCAACAGCACGACGCTGACCGACGGCGCAGTCCTCGAGCTAGGCGGCGGCAGCATGCAGCTGATCGAGGTACGCGGTCGCCGCGCCGGCAGGCTCGGCTCATACCCACTTGGGGCGGTGCGGCTCACCGAGCAGTTCCTCGGCGATCCGGAACCGGCCAGCAAGAAGAGCCTGGCCCGGGTCCGCGCCCGGGCGCGCGAGGTGCTGAGCGAGGTGACATGGCTACCGGAAGCCGGGAGCCGGATCGTCGGCGTCGGGGGCGCCGTCCGGAACCTCGCTGCCGCTGCCCAGCGGGCCGCCGGCCAAGTCGACGTCGGCGTCCAGGGGTTCGTCATCACCCCGCCCGCGCTCGGTGAGCTGATCAAGACGCTCGCGTCGCTGCCCGCCCAGGAGCGCGGAAGCGTCCCCGGAATCAAGCCCGGTCGCGGCGACATCATCCTGGCTGCGGCCCTCACGATCGAGACAGTCCTGGATCTCGGAGGATTCGACGGGATCGAGGCCACCGAAGCCGGGCTGCGCGAGGGAGTCTTCCTCGAGCGCGACCTGCTCTCCGGCCGTGAGCCCCTGTTCGACAATGTGCGCGAGGTCGCGGTGCGGAACCTCGCGATCCAGTACGAGTCGGACATGGCCCATGTCGAGCACGTGGCCCGCTTGTCGCTGCAGATGTTCGACTCGCTCGCGGACAGTGGCCTGCTCGAGGCGCGTCCCGGGGAGCGGGAGCTGCTGTGGGCCGCCGCGATGCTCCACGACGTCGGCATGACGATCTCCTACGACGATCACCACAAGCATTCCCAGTATCTGATCGTCAGCGCCGAGCTCCCCGGGTTTGATCCGCGCGAGCGGGCGCTGATCGCCCAGATCAGCCGCTATCACCGCAAGGGCGCGCCCAAGCTGGGCGAGATGGCGCCCCTCGGACGCGACGGCGACGAGGAGCTGCTCGAGCGCTGCTCGCTCGTGCTGAGGCTTGCGGAGCATCTCGAGCGCGGGCACGACCAGTCGGTCAGCGAAGCCCGGCTCCGTCCAAACGGCCGCGGTGTCGACCTGCACCTCGAGGCAGCCGGCGATCTGACGCTTCCGCGCTGGAGCGTCGAGCGCTATGGGGACGACCAGATGTTCCAGCGGCTGTTCGGGCGCCGCCTGCTCGTCGGCTGACCAGCGTCTAGCCGTCCAGCTCCCCAGCCGAGCACCGAGCCGGCGGCCGGTGGCCCTGGCGGCCGGTGGCCCTGGCGGCCGCTCCGAACCCGCGGTCGACCTGATCGCGTGGCGCCCAGGGTGGCTAACGCGACAAGCTCCGTGCACGGGACGGCGAATGTCGCGCTGTCGTCCCCTGGTGTGGATTCTGATACCGCTGCGCGAGCGCTATGGCGTCGCGAATGCCCGACCAAGTCGGAGATCGAGCTTCCTCAGATGTCCTCGCCCTCCTGTACCGCGCTCGTGCATCCGACTACAGTTCGACAATGCTCTGGCTGCTCAGACATGCCGAGGCCGCCGATGGCGCGCCGGACGATGAGCGGCCGCTGACCGACCGCGGCGTGCGCCAGGCGCAGGCAGCGGGAAGGGCGCTTGCGCGCACGGGAGCTCACATCGATGCCTGCCTATCAAGCCCGAAGCTGCGGGCGGTGGAGACCGCCAGGCTGGCATGCGAGCCGATCGGGGTCACCGTCACGATCGAGCCGGCCCTTTCGGGAGAGCCGTTTGACGTCCGTCAGCTGACGGCCGGGCTCGGAGATGTTCTGCTCGTGGGCCACGATCCATCGTTCTCGATCACCCTCCATGACCTCACGGGCGCCCAAGCCCGCATGCGCAAGGGCGGCGTTGCCGCGGTCGAGAAGGGTGAGCTGATCGTGTTGCTGCGCCCGCGCGAGCTAGAGGTCATGGCGCAGATCGAGGAGATCGTCGCGTGAGCGACCAATCCGTCAAGGACCGTGAGCTCGAGGGCGAGTCGGGCGCCGACACGGTTACGACGGACCTCTCCGATTCCTCGCTTTATAAGAACCGGGAGCTCTCGTGGCTCGACTTCAACGATCGCGTCCTGCAGCTGGCGGAGGACGAGTCGCTGCCGCTGCTCGAGCGCGTCAAGTTCCTGGCGATATTCGTGAGCAACCTCGACGAGTTCTTCATGGTCCGAGTGGCGGGGGTCCACGACCAGGTCGACGCGAGGATCGACGCGCGCGGCCCCGATGGCCTCTCGCCAAGCGGCGCCCTTCGTGAGATCTCGGAGGAGGTGCGCCGTCAGGACCGCCGGCACGCAGGCCAGTTCAGCGAGGTGATCAAGCCCGAGCTCGCGGAGCGCGGGATCCGGATCATCACGTGCGAGGAATCGAAGCGCTCCTCGAAGGCGATCGCGCGTCACTTTCGTGAACAGATCTTCCCGGTCCTCACGCCGCTCGCGATCGGGCCGGGGCGGCCCTTCCCCTACATCTCGAATCTTTCCCTCAGCTTGATCGTCCGCCTGCATGACCCCGACCTAGATCACGATGCGTTCGCCCGCGTGAAGGTCCCCAAGGAGGTTCTGCCAAGGTTCGTGGAGATCTCGAAGGACACGTTCATCCCTCTCGAGGAGGTAATCGCCGAGCATCTCGACGCGCTGTTCCCAGGCATGGAGATCATCAGCTACGACCTCTTCCGGGTCACTCGCGACGCCGACTTCGAGATCTCCGACGAAGCAGACGACCTCCTTCAGGCCGTGGAGGACGAGCTACGGCGCCGGCGGTTCGGCGAGGTTGTCCGGCTGGAGGTCGGGGCGAGCATGGATCCGGCGCTCCGCGCACGGCTGATCGAGTGGCTGGGAGTCGACGAGGTGCAGGTGTATGACGTCGAGGGTCTACTCGACCTTGGCGATCTCTGGCAGATCGCCGGCATCGAGGGCCACGCCGACCTGCGACAACCGACCTGGACGCCGCTAACCCATCCCGCGTTTGGCGGAGGTCCTGGCGAGCGCGACGAGCCGCCAGACGTGCTGGGCGCGATGCGAGCAGCCGACGTGCTCGTCCATTATCCGTACCACTCGTTCCCCTCGAGCGTGGAGCGGTTCGTCGCCCAGGCGGTGGATGACCCGAACGTGCTCGCGATCAAGATGACCGTGTATCGGACGTCGGACGACTCAGAGCTGGTTCCATCGCTGATCCGGGCCGCCGAGCGGGGCAAGCAGGCGGTCTGCATGGTCGAGCTCAAGGCGCGATTCGACGAGCGGCTGAACATCCGCTGGTCGCGCGCTCTGGAGGAGGTGGGGGCCCATGTCGTGCACGGAATCCCCGGGCTGAAGACGCACGCCAAGGCGATCCTAGTCGTCCGCAAGGAGCGAGAGCGCGTCCGCCACTACGTGATGATCGGAACCGGCAACTTCCACGCCAAGAACGCAAGGCTTTACGAGGACTTCGCCCTGTTCACGACCAATCGCGAGCTCGGCGAGGAGGTCGCGAACATGTTCAACGCGTTGACCGGATATGGGCACCCGGTACGCCAGCGCAAGGTGCTGGTCGCGCCGGCCTTCATGCGCGAGCCGCTGATCGAGGAGATCGAACGTACCGTCGCCGCGCACGAGGCAGGGGAGCAGGCGAGGATCGTGATGAAGATGAATCAGCTGGTCGACCGGCGATGCATCGAGGCGCTCTACCGCGCCTCGCAGGCCGGTGTCCAGATCGACCTGAATGTGCGCGGTATCTGCTGTCTGATTCCGGGGCTTCCGGGTATCAGCGAGACCATCAACGTCGTCTCCGTTGTCGGCCGGTTTCTCGAGCACTCGCGGGTGTATGCCTTCCACCGCGGCGACGAGCATGTCTACTACATCGGCTCCGCCGATCTGATGCCCCGCAATCTCGACACGCGCGTTGAGCTGCTCACTCCGGTTGAAGAACCGGAGCTCCAAGCCGAGCTCGACGACACCCTGGAACGCTGCCTCGCCGACGACACCAACGCTTGGACGCTAGGGCCGGATGCGAAGTGGACGAGAAGGACCGGGGTTACCAAGAGCGTGCACCGCGAACTGATGGAGCGGGCGATCGCGCAGGCCTCGACGCTGCTGAGCTGAAGCCCAGCGAGGCACGCGATGCATAGCACCGCGCTGCTCGTTTCCATCGAGCTCTTCTCATGCGCTGATCGGCGGCGTGTTCGGTGCGCTTCTGGCGGCGGTCGGGGGCGCCGGCGTCAAGGGTCAGGCACTGATAGCGAAGGTGATCGTGCCGGCGCTGATCCGCCCCGATCCTGGCGTCCGGCGCCGCCGGGATGGCGATCGTCGCGATCTATCGGATCCTGGGAAGACGCCGGCCCGGGGTCGTTGTCCGGGGGTTCCGCTTCGGGGAGGTTCTGTCCGGCTCGATGCTTGCGCTCGCCCATGGCACGAACGACGCGCAGTAGACGATGGGGGTCATCACTCTTGCGCTGGTCGCGCATGACAGCATCAGCGCGCAACATTTCCACGTCCCGACGTGGGTGATCGCCACCGCCGCCTCGGTGATAGCACTGGGAACCTATGCCGGCGGCTGGCGGATCATCCGCACCCTCGGCAGCAGGATCATCAAGATGGATCCCGCCCAGGGATTCGCGTCCCAGGCGGCGGGGGCGGCCGTGATCCTGACCTCCTCGCACTTCGGCTATCCGCTGTCCTCGACTCACGTCATCTCCGGAGGTGTGATGCGCGCGGGAGCTGCCAAGCGGCTCTCGGCAGTGCGCTGGGGGTGGCCCGGAATATCGCCATAGCATGGGCCCTGACGCTCCCCGCGGCGGGGCTGGTCGGCGCGGGGGTCTACGGCCTCCAGGCGCTCCTTGGCCAGGGCCTACTCGGGCCCCTGGTGACATCCGTACTCGGCCTAGCGGCGCTGGCGCGAGTGCCGCTGCGCCGGCGCCACCGAGTCGCCTCCGCTACGGGGAGAGCGGGATGATCGCGCCCGCACTCGGAGCAATCGTCGAGACCACGACGCTGCTGAAGGTGATCGCCTATTCACTCCTGTTCGGCCTGGGGATCGCGGTGGTCTTCGGCATCGGCGTCTGGAGCGCAGGCGGGTTGATCGACTCCGTCCGCACTCGACGCACCGCGGCCAGCGCCGCTTGGGGGGTGATCGCTGGGGTCTGTGCCATCGCCGTGCTGGCAGTGATCGTCCCCGGGATCGTGGTGATGTCCGCGAAGTAGCTGCCGCGCAGGGTTCGAGCAGGGCGCGTTCGCCGATCGAGTGATGAGCTCGCTGTTGCCGTGTGAGCGGGGCTCGGGAGCCGCCCCTCTCACGCCGGGGGCTCTATCAGTTACGGAGAGGCGACGGGAACGGGCCGATGCTCAGGTAGATCTGCTCGGATCGCCAGCCGCGGGATCGTGATGTGCGAGATCGGGCCGATTCCCAGCGCGTACACGGCCGTGCCGATTCCCACAGTCCCGCCCAGCGCCCATCCGGCAGCGAAGACGGTGAGCTCAATGCCCGTCCGCACCACCCGAATCGAATGCCCCCTGGCGGCCAGTCCGGTCATCAGCCCGTCGCGAGGACCGGGCCCCAGCCCCGCCCCGATGTATGCGCCGGTGGCGATTCCATTGAGCACCACGGCTGCGATCAGTACCGCGGATTGGAGTCCCAGGCCGTGGACTGATGGCACGAGCGCCAGCACCAGATCGATCACCGACCCGACCACGAGCACGTTGCTGAGCGTTCCGAGCCCCGGGCGCTGGTGAAGCGGGATCCAGAGCACCAGCACCACCACCCCGATCAGGATCACCCACGTTCCGACCCCCAAGCCGAGCCGGCGCGACAGCCCCTGATGCAGCACGTCCCACGGGTCAACTCCGAGGCCTGCGATCAGCAGCATCGCGTCGCTGACCCCGTACAGGAGGAGTCCGGCGTAGAGCTGGATCAGCCGCCTGAGCCTCGGTGGTGGTACCAGCCCATCCCTGAGCCTCGGCGGTGGCACCAGCCCGTCCCTAAGCATCGGTCGCAGCACTCGCCCATTCTCGCGGTCCCTGTGGGTAACGCCGCGCCATAGGGGGTATGGCCCCCCGGACGCCGCGGGCCGGGCGCGGGAGTCGCCCCGCCCGCGGCTGGTGTCCGGGCTTGGGGCAGTCGGCCTGCTACCCGGCGGGGGCGGCTTGTGAGCGGGCGCCGAGCGTAAGCGTGAACTTCAGCGTCTTGCCGGCGCGCTGAGCGGTCATCGTCACCTTGTCGCCGGGGGAGTATCCGTCGACAGTCTCGATGAACTGCTGGGTCGAGGCGATCGGCTTGCCGGCGATTGCGGTGATCAGGTCGCCAGGTTGAAGGCCGGCTTTGGCCGCCGGAGAACCTGGCCTGACCGGCGGGTGGCCGTTCTGGTCTGGGCGTCTCGCAATCCGCGCGCCGCCCGTGCTGGTCGGGTCGAGGCTGACTCCCACGTAGGCGTGTCTCACCGGGCGTCCGCCGATGATCTGGTTCGCGATGTGCACCAGCGTGTTCGAGGGGATCGCGAACCCGACACCAGCGCTCGAGCCTGAGTTCGTCTGGATCTGGTCGTTCAGGCCGATCACCTGAGCGTCGGCATCGAGCAACGGGCCACCCGAGTTGCCCGGGTTGATCGCGGCATCGGTCTGGATCGAGCCGGTGATCGTGTAGCCATTCGGTGCCTGGATGCTCCGTCCGACGGCGCTGACGATTCCCGCCGTCGTCGTCTCGGGGCGGCTGAACGGGCTCCCGATCGCGACAACGGGATCGCCGACAGCAGCAGCCGAGGAGTTGGCCATCGGAATCGGGTGAAGCTCGGAGGCCGGAACATTGACGTGGATCACAGCGACGTCGGTGGAGGGGTCGGTTCCCAGCACCTTCGCGCTGGCCGACCGCCCGCCCGCGAAGTGAACCGTCACCGAGCTCGCACCCGACACGACATGCTCGTCGGTGAGGATGTCGCCGTTGCGGTCGTACACGACGCCGGCACCTTCGCCGGAGCTCTGCGTGCTCCCGCCGAAGGGCGACTGGCTGTTCTGCGTCACGACGATGTCGACCACGCCGGGACTGGCCTGGCGGTAGATCTGGTTGACCGTCAGGCCGCGGGACGCGCTCAGCGACGTGGGGAGCTGAGTCCCGGCTGGTGGCTGGACCACGGTTGTGGTGACCGATCGGGTGCTGGTGCTGCCGCTGGCAATGGCGAGAGCGATAACCCCACCGGCCACGGCGCCGCCGACTATCGGCAGCAGGCGAGTTAGGCGGTTCATTTTTGTCCGGTGCTCCTAGAAGATTCGATCTCTGTCGGGTTGGCGCTGCTCAGTAGAACAGTCGCCCGTGAGAATCCGATCAGAAATCGGTGAGAGCCTCGTAAGAGCTTAGTCGCGTCTAGTCGGCGGACCGAGCCAGCTCGACGAAGTAGTCGAGCGCCTTGGGATTGGCCAGCGACTCGCGGCTGGCGGCCTTCTCCGGAGCCGTTCCAGTCAGGATGCGCTTGACCGGGACCTCGAGCACCTTCCCCGACAGCGTCCGCGGCACCTCGGCGATCTCGCGGATCTCGTCGGGCACGTGCCGAGGCGAGCAATCGACGCGAATGCGCTTGCGGATCTCCGCGATCAGCTCATCGCTCAGCGACTCTCCGTCGCGCAACACCACGAACAGCGGCATCCACCCGTCCGTTCCCTCGCGTGGCACGTCGACCACCAGCGCATCGACTACCTCATCGAGAGACAACACAGCACGGTAGATCTCGCTCGTGCCCATCCGGATACCGCCGCGGTTGATCGTCGAGTCAGAGCGCCCGTAGATGACAGCCGTCCCTCGCGGGGTGATCTTGATCCAGTCCCCGTGACGCCACACCCCGGGGTACTGATCGAAGTAGCTCTCGCGGTAGCGCTCGCCGTCGGAGTCGCCCCAGAAGAACAGCGGCATCGAGGGCATCGGCTGGGTGATCACGAGCTCACCGACCTCGTCGATCAGGGGCTTGCCGTCGGGATCCCATGCCCGCACGCTTGCGCCGAGCGAGCGCGCCTGGAGCTCGCCTAGATACACCGGGAGGGTGGGCACGCCACCGACGAAGGCGGTGCAGACGTCGGTCCCGCCGGAGGTCGAGAACAGCCAGGTGTCCTCACCGAGCTCGTCGTAGACCCACTGGAAGCCCTCGGGCGATAGCGGCGAGCCGGTGGAGCCGACAGCTCGCAGAGCGCTGAGATCACGGCCCTCCCCTGGTGTGACCGAGGCTTTCATGCAGCCGGCGACGAACGCGGCGCTCGTTCCGAAGCAGGTCATGTCGGTCTCCGCCGCCAGATCCCACAGGGTCCCGAGGTCCGGGTGCCCCGGGTTGCCGTCGAACAGGACGATCGCCGCGTCCGTGAGCAGCACGCCGATGAGGAAGTTCCACATCATCCAGCCGGTGGTCGAGAACCAGAACACCCTGTCGCCGGCCTGCGCGTCCAGATGCAGATTGGCCTTCTTCAGCTGCTCGAGCAGGATGCCGCCGTGGCCGTGGACGATCGGCTTCGGCAGCCCGGTCGTCCCTGAGCTGTAGAGCACCCACAGCGGGTGATCGAATGGCACTGCGGTGAATTCGAGCTCTGCCCCGTCGCGCAGGAACCCTGGCTCCCAGCCCGATCCGTCGAGGTAGCCGAAGCGGACCACCCGCTCGAGCGAAGGTACCTCCGCCGCGATTCCGTCGACGACGCCGCTGCGGTCGTGGTCCTTGCCGCCGTAGCGGTAGCCGTCGATCGCGAGCATCACCTTCGGCTCGATCTGGGCAAAGCGGTCGATCACGCTTCGAGTCCCGAACTCCGGGGCCGCGGCCGACCAGACCGCCCCGATCGACGCGCAGGCGAGGAACGCCGCGACAGTGTCGGAGATGTTCGGCATATAGGCGACGACCCTGTCTCCCTGCTCGACGCCGAGCTCGCGCAACCCCCCGGCGATGGCAGCAGTCTGTGCTCGCAGCTCGCCCCAGCTCATCGTGCTCAGCTCGCGCAGCTCGGAGGCGTGAAGGATCGCCGGATCTTCGTCGCGCTTACCGCGGAACATGTGCTCCGGATAGCTGACGCTGGCGCCGGGGAACCACTCTGCTCTGGGCATCTCGCTGCGCCCAAGCACAGGCGCGTCTTGCGGCTCGAGCCGGACATCGAAGAAGTCGCGGATCGAGCTCCAGAACCCGTCGAGGTCGCTGACCGACCACTCCCAGAGCTCGGCGTAGCCGCCAAAGCGACGGTCGCGCTCGCGTTCGAGCCATTCGGTGTAGCGCGTCAGGGTCGCCCGCTGCACGGCGTCCGGCGACGGCTGCCAGAGGAGGCGTGGCTCGCTCATCGCGGGCAGTATGGCGATCAGGCGCAGGCTCCGCAGCTACCGCGGAGCACCACTTCGTGGTGATCGACCCGCAGGCCCAGCCGGTCAGAGAGCCTGCCGATCGCACGCTCCAGCCCGGGATCGTCGAACGCGACGAGCCTGCCACAGCGATCGCAAACCAGGTGATGGTGATGCTCGCCGCCGGGATGGCTCGGCTCAAACCGCGAGACGCCGTCCCCCACCTCGACCCGCTCGACCAGGTCGTTCTCTACCAGCAGCTCCAGGACGCGGTAGATGCTCGCCCTCCCCGTCGGGCGGCCACTGGCGCGTAGGGCGTCCTCTATCTCGACGGCGCTCAGCGCGCACGACTCACCCGCGAGCAGCTCGATTACCCGCTCGCGGGCCTCTCCGTGCCTGAGCCCTGCGCGGGCGAGGACGCCGCGGACGTGCTTGCTCCAGTCGGACGCGGATGCCATTGCCGAAGAAGCTTAGCCGCCTCCCTTGTCGATAACGAGACTCAGTCTCATCTTTGTGGTAGGGTCGAAGCGATGTGTAAGCGGCTACGAATGCGACACCCTCGCACCGCTCTGAGGGCGTTCCTGGCCGCGGCGATCGTTGCGCTGCTACTCACCGGCTGCGGCGGGACAGGATCCTCGAGCGCAGCAACCGGTGAGGTGACAGTTGTCGCGGCCGAGAACTTCTGGGGCAGCATCTCGAGCCAGCTGGCCGGCGGCCATTCGAGCGTGCAGAGCATCATCACGAACCCGGCCCAGGACCCGCATTCCTACGAGCCCACACCGGCCGATGCCCGAAGCCTCGCGACTGCGCGTCTGGTGATCGCCAACGGCATCGGATACGACCCCTGGGTGCAGCGGCTGATTGCCGCGAACCCGGCCTCGAACCGGATCGTCCTGACCGTCGGCGGGCTGCTCGGCCTGCACGCGGGCCAGAACCCCCACCGCTGGTACGACCCGACGGATGTCGAGGCCGTCGCACACGCGATCACTTCCAACCTCCAGAAGCTCGACCCGAAGAACAACGGGTACTACGCGGGACGCTTGAAGCAATTCGAGACGACCGGCCTGGCTCGCTACCACGCGCTGTTCACAGCGATCAGAGCCCGCTACTCGGGAGTCCCGGTGGGGGCGTCGGAGAGCATCTTCGCGCTTCAGGCCCCCGCCCTCGGCCTCGATCTGATCACGCCGTACAGCTTGATGAAGGCGATCAGCGAGGGCGCCGAGGTGACGGCGCAGGACACCGCCACCGCCGAGCGCCAGATCGGGCAGCATCAGATCAAGGTCTGGATCTATAACTCGCAGAACGCCACGCCGGAGATCCAGCGACTGAACGCCGAGGCTCGCGCACAGGGGATCCCGATCGCCACCCTCACCGAGACCCTGACCCCGCCCCAGGACAGCTTCGAGCAGTGGCAGGTCGCCCAGCTCGAGCGGATCGAACAGGCGCTACATCAGGCGACGGGCCGTTGACCGCAACACCCCAGGCCGGAAGCGAACCGCAGCCCCCACCTCTCGAGTCCTCCGCGGTTCGGCTTGCCGCCGCAAGCATCAGCCGCGGCGGCCGCACAGTGCTCGCCGAAGTCAATCTGACGGTCAGCCGCGGGGAGTTCGTGGCGGTACTCGGACCCAACGGCGCTGGGAAATCGACCTTGATGCAGGCGATCCTGGGACTGCTTCCGCTTGATGGTGGCGAGGCCACCGTCCTCGGCGGCTCGCCGGTGGCGGCACGACCGCGGGTGGGGTACCTGCCCCAGCGACGGGCATTCGATGAGAGCACCCGCGTGCGCGGCGTCGACCTGGTCTCGCTGGGACTCGATGGGGCACGGTGGGGGCTTCCGCTCGCGGTCTCACCGGCTGGACGCGCGCGGCGGAGGGAGTCTCGGCGCCGCGTTGCCGATGCGATCGAGCTGGTCGGTGCCACCGACCTCGCCCGCCGGGCGATCGGCGAGCTCTCGGGCGGGGAGCAGCAGCGGCTGCTGATCGCGCAGGCGCTGGTCAGAGACCCGGAACTGCTGATCCTCGACGAGCCCCTCGACAGCCTCGACCTCCCTAATCAGGCCGAGGTCGCCGCGCTCCTTGACCTGATCTGCACCGTGCGGTCGGTCGCGGTGCTGCTCGTGGCCCACGATGTAAATCCGTTGCTCGGCTACTTGGACCGCGTGATCTACCTTGCCGGTGGAGGTGCCCTGGAAGGGCCGGTCGACGAGGTGATCACCGCCCCGAAGCTCAGCGATCTGTACGGAGCCCCCGTGGAGGTGCTGCGGACAAGCCAGGGGAGGCTCGTGGTGGTCGGAGCGCCTGAAGCCCCCCATCACCACGGACACCGTCACGAGCACCCGTGAGCGCCAGCCCGTCCCTGTCGCTCGACCTGCTCTCCGACATCCGGCAGCTACTCGCGTTCCCGTTCATGGTCAACGCGCTCGAGGCCGGGACGATCGTCGCGGTTCTCGCCGGCAGTGTCGGCTGGTACATGGTGCTGCGGCGCCAGAGCTTCGCCGGGCACACATTGTCTGTGATGGCCTTCCCGGGCGCGGCGGGCGCGGCGCTCGCGGGGTTTCCGACGGCGCTCGGCTACTACCTTGCGTGTGGCGCCGCGGCGCTTGCGATCGGACGCTCCCGCCGGGGCTCCCGCACCGAGACCGCAGCGATTGGAACGATCCAGAGCGCCGGACTTGCCGCCGGATTCCTGTTCCTGTCACTGAACCATGCGGTTCTGGGGG
The DNA here is from genome assembly GCA_030948665.1 of Actinomycetota bacterium. Taxonomy (GTDB): domain Bacteria; phylum Actinomycetota; class Thermoleophilia; order Solirubrobacterales; family Solirubrobacteraceae; genus Palsa-465. The sequence goes on from JALYZY010000142.1 coordinate 47,113, forward strand.
GCCTCGAGACGCTCCTATTCGGGGATATCCTCGGGGTGTCCTCCGGCCAGGTTGTGGGCTTGCTGGCAATCGCTGCGGCGGTCCTCTCGGTGCTCGGCCTCATGGCTCGGCCGCTGCTGTTCGCGACGATCGACCGCGACGTGGCGCAGGCAAGCGGCGTCCCAGTCGCAGCGCTCGACATCGCCTTCCTGCTGATCCTCGCCATCGCGGTCGCAGCCACGAGCCAGATCACGGGCGCGCTACTCGTTTTCGCGCTCCTGGTGGCGCCGCCGGCGGCCGCGCACGTTCTGACCAACCGCCCGCTTGCGTCGCTTGCGCTGAGCATCGGGTTCGCGGTGTTGATCGCCTGGCTCGGACTTGGGATCGCCTACTTCTCGATCTACCCCGTCGGCTTCTACATCACGAGCTTGGCGTTTGGGGTGTATCTCCTCGCGCGGGGCGGTCGGCGTCTGGCGACCCGGACGCAACGCTGATGTTCGCGCATGAGTTCGTCCGCAACGCTTACCTGGCGGGCACCGCGATCGCGCTCGCCTGCGGCGTGATCGGCTGGTTCGTCCTGTTGCGAGCGCAGCTGTTCGCCGGCGACGCAATGAGCCATTTCGCGTTCGTGGGCGCGGTCGGGGCCGCCGCCGCCGGCATCGATCTGCGGATTGGGCTGTTCTCGGTGACGATCTGGCTGGCGGGCGCGATGGCTGCCCTGGGACGCCAGGGTGCCGCCGACGACACGGTGATCGGAATCGTGTTCGCGTGGGTGCTCGGCATCGGCGTGCTGCTGCTCGCCGTGCTGGCCGGCAGCTCTGCCGGCGGCGACGCGGTGACCGCCTCGAGCACGCTGTTCGGCGGGATCTACGCCCTCAGCGCGAGCGGGTCGGAGCTTGCCGCGGGGATCGCGCTGCTCGTTATCGCAGCGGTCGCCGCGATCTTCCGTCCGCTCCTCTTGAGCACGCTCGACTCGGAGCTTGCTGTGCTGAGAGGAGTACCAGTCCGGGCGCTCGGCGGCGGCTTCCTCGGCCTGCTTGCGATCGTCGCCGCCGAGAGCACGCAGGCGGTCGGCGCGCTCCTGCTCCTCGGACTGCTGTCAGCTCCCGCCGGCGCCGCCCACAAGCTCACTGCCAGCCCGTACCGGGGCGTCGCGCTGTCGGCGGCGCTCGCGGTCGCGGCGATGTGGGGCGGGCTGGCGCTGAGCTACGCCGTTCCGGCGTTGCCGCCGAGCAGCGCGATCATCGGCCTTGCGGCCGCGGGGTACGCGGGGACGTCGGCCGGATCCGCGCTACGAAGAGTCCGTCGGCCTCGCGGCGGAATTCGTGGCGACGCGAGCGTGACGATCTCTATGTAAGAGCTTCGTAAGAGCCGATCGCTATCGGCCCCGCCCGTCGAGTCGGATCGTCCAGCGATCGACGGACTCGATCTCGAGGTGCGTCCCGTGCCACGGATCCCGCGCTAGCGTCGCCCTGATCGTGTCCTCGGAGTCGCTTGCGATCGCGAGCACGACGCGGTGCTCGTCCGCGAGTGGTCCGCCCAGCACCACAAACCCTTGGTCGACCAGGTCGTTCATGAATGCCGCGTGCTCGAGCCAACCCTCCTGCTGCTCGAGCGCTAAGGACGGGTCCCACTCCGGCCCCGAACGACGTTCGACTACGAAGAACACGGCTCCCGACCTTCTCTCTGCAGAACTTCCCAGGCCATGCGCACGTCCTCCTCCGAGGTGCTCATATGGCCCACCGCGAGGCGAAGTACATAGCGCCCGCTCAGCACTGCATGCGAGATGAAGATCTCACCGGCGGCGTTCACTCGTTCCAGGAGCTGCCGGTTTCGCTCCTCGTCGCCAGCCATGCGGAAACACACCACCGAAAACCGGCGCGGCGCGCATAGCTCCCAACCAGGTGCATCGGCAACCCAGCGTTCGAACAGCGAGGCGAGCTCGACGCTGCGGCGGATCTGCGCCTGTAGCCCGGCGCGGCCGAAGCAGCGCAGCACCGCCCATAGCTTCAGCGCGCGAAAGCGCCTACCGAGCGCGGGGCCGTACTCGCTCAGGCTGAGCGCATCCTCGGCGTCGGGCGTGCGCAGGTACTCAGGGATCAGGCTGAAGGCGGCGCGCAGATCGTCGGGGCGTCTCGACCACAGCAGCGAGCAGTCCATCGGAGTGAGCATCCACTTGTGGGCGTTGACGACAACCGAGTCGGCTCGCTCCACGCCTTCGAACGCCCAGCGGTGCTCGGGACACACCATCGCCGCGCCGGCGTAGGCGGCATCGACGTGCAACCAGGCCCCGGCTTTGGCACACGCGTCGGCAACAGCCGCGACAGGATCAACCGAGGTTGTCGCGGTCGTGCCGACGGTCGCCACCACCGTGGCCACCTCGTTCAGGTCTCCCAGTGCGCCCGCGCGCATTCGGTATTGCTCATCGCAGGGAACCTTGCGCAGCCGCATCCCCAGCATCCGCGTGGCTTTCTCGACCGACGAGTGAGCCTGGTCGGAGCACACCACAAGGTCGCGCCCGGTTGCGTGGCGGGCGGCGATCAGCGCAGTCAACGTGGACGTCGAAGCGGTGTCCTCTATGTGACCGTGCCAGCCGGCCGGCAACCCAAGGAGGTCGGCGACCCATTTGAGCACCACTCCCTCGAGCTCCGTAGCGGCCGGAGCGGTTCGCCACAGGATCGCCACGGAGTTGAGTGTCGCCGCGAGCAGCTCGGCGAGGATCGCCGGCTCGGACGAGCTGGTCGCGAAGTAGGCGAAGTAGCGCGGATGCTGCCAGTGCGTAACCCCCGGGAGCAGGACCTCGTCCAGGTCCCGGAGCACCGCGGAGAAAGGCTCGGGCTCTTCGGGCGCGTGCTCGGGCAGGCGCGCGGAGATCTCGCCGGGGGCGACTTGGGCGAGGACGGGGAGCTCGCTGACGCGCTCGAGGTATGTCGCGGCCCACTCGAGCGCCGCTGGACCCTCGTCACGGAGAAAGCTCATCCGCCGGCGAAGTCGTATTGCACGCCGGTCAATTCCTCGGAGACCCCCCACAGCCGCCGCCACGCCATCTCGTCGTACGCCTTCGGCGCCGCTGTGACGACGTGCGGATAGCCGCGCTGCTCCATGAATCCATCCGGCCCGATGAACGTGGCCCCGGGCAGGTCAGGGACCGTTGCCGCGAACAGCGCCGGTAGCGCACCCATCTCCGCGCTCTGAGCGATCGCCTTGTTCGCGACAGCCATCACCGCGAGTTCGTATGAGCGGGTCGTACTTGCGGACTGGAGGTTCGTCGCTGCATAACCGGGATGCGCTGCAACGCTCTTCAGAGGTGTGCCGGCGGCCGTCGCACGACGCTGAAGCTCGAAGCAGAACATCAGATTGGCGAGCTTGGACTGCCCGTAGGCGCGCCAGGCGCGGTAGGAGCGCTCCGCTTGCAGGTCGTCGAAAGCGATCCTGCCGATGCGGTGCATGCCGCTCGAGACGGTCACCACTCGAGGCTCAGGTGCAGCTAGCAACGTTCCGAGGAGCAGTCCGGTGAGGGCGAAATGACCGAGGTGGTTGGTGCCGAGCTGGCTCTCGAAGCCGTCCTTCGTGACACGTCTTGGCGGCGCCATCACGCCGGCGTTGTTGATCAGCAGATCGAGACGCGGGTGTCGCTCCGCGACCGCGTCGGCGCACCGGCGAACCGAGCCAAGGTCAGCGAGATCGAGCTCGATCACCCGTGCGTCGCCGTGCTCGATGGTGGCACGAGCTTGCTCGCCCTTCACAGTGTCGCGGCATGCGAGCAGGACCGTGGCGCCAGCCCGCGCGAGAGCCGTGGCGGTCACCAAACCAAGGCCGCTGTTTGCTCCGGTCACCAGCGCCACCCGGCCGCTCTGGTCGGGAATATCCGCGGCCGTCCACCGTGGCTCCATCAGCCCACGCCTCGCCGCGGTCACAACGTCCTGCGCGCCACCGACTCGGAGTAGGCCCGCGGTCGAAAGCGGAGTACCGGGTCCTCCGAGCACTCGATGCCATCGGTCACGCGCGCAGGGTCGAACACGAGCACGTCCCCATCGCGTTCCCGGCTGGTCTCGAGCCCGGTGATCTCGAGCGTGCCGATTCGAGCCCGGCGCCTGTCCGCCGGCCACTGCGCCGACGGGTCGTCGACCTCGTCGCCGGGCGCCGCGATCTGCACCTCTACGGCGAACCGCACGGGTTCACGCCCGATCCGCCCGCGGATCTCAGCTTGGAGATAGTCGCGACCGAGCTTGCGGGCCTGCCTCATCCCAAGCTTCCGCGCGCCCGCCTCGGGAACCAGGGTGTAGCGCACGTAGCGCCCTTCGCCGCTCGGATCGATCCACCTGTAGGCGTGAATCGGGTAGTAGCGGCAGGTGGCATAGCTTGCGGGCGGCGTCAGCGCCGCCATGTTGGGCGGCAGCCGGGTGAGGGCCCCGGGGTGGCGAATCAGGAACAGCGGGAATCTCACAGCGCTCGCGGGCGACGGGCTCGTGGCCCGCAGCAGCTCGAGGAACGCTTCGGGGGTCCGGACTGGGAAGCGCGGAGACGTCTGGGCGACGATGTCTGTTCGCGACCCGTCCGGCAGGTAGAGCTTGACCGCCAGGCCCCGAACGTCCGGCATGTAGTCAGCACTGCGGGGATCCCCCGATCCGTTCGAGAAGCGGACTGTGGCCGGGACCGGCTCGCCCAGCAGATGGACCGCACGGCTCAGCGAGGCGGCCTCGGGACTCGCCGTGAACGTGCCCTTTAGCAGCAGGCCCTTCGCGTGCAGGGCGCGATAGCCAGGGTGGCGGCCGTAGGCGTCGTTGGCCGCCTGGACCGCCTGCTCCGGCGTGGCCGGCACGCCCTACCCCTGTCCCCTGACCCGGAACTCGATTCCGCCGGCGCGCAGACGATCGATCAGGGCATTGCCCATCGCAACCGCCGGAGTAACCTGGCCGGCGCTCTGGGGCAACTCGTCGAACGCAAGGCACATCGCCGACTCGGCAAGCATCTTCGATGTCTCGTCATAACCGGGGTCGCCGCCCCGCACCTCGGTGACGATCTCCTGCCCCGCTGCACGGGCAGCGAGCGTGACCTTGAACCAGCCCTTGGCTCGCTGCTCGGCGCTCGGGCCCTCCCCCGGGCTCTTGATCTTCAGCAGCAGGTTTCGAGTCTGCGGCAGCTGTGCGAGCAGGATCACGCCTCCGGCTCCGGTGGCTAGACCGGCGAGCAACGGGAGGCTCCCCGCCACGAGGTAGTGGCTGTAGGTGAACTGCGGCCCGTAGCGAGGCAGCGCGCGGGCAGAGCGCAGGACAGTCTGCGGGTCGATCGTCGGAAACGGGACCACCCAACCGCCCGCCCGCTCGTCCCGATGCGGCGCGCCGCGGACACCTTTCACGATCCGTCCATCCGCCCGCGGCTCCCGCTGTCTGCGCTCGCGGGCCACTCGGGCACCCTCGCGAAGCCTTCCCATGGCGTTGATCGCGGAGTGCATGGTGCCGCCGGAGAACTTGCCGCCGGCGCGGACAAATCCCTCCAGTGCGATCGGCACCCCTTCCGGGAGCTGCTGCACCGTTAACAGCGCCCCGAGGTCATACGGGATCGAATCGAACCCGCAGGAATGGACGATGCGCGCCCCGCTCTCCCGCGCACGGTCGTGATAGCGAAGCCACATCTGATCGACGAACTCAGGCTCGCCCGTGAGGTCTACATAGTCGGTGCCGGCCTGCGCGCAGGCCGCGACCGCCGGCTCGCCGTAGCTGAGATACGGGCCCACTGTCGTGATCAGGACCCGGGTCTGCTCGGCGAGCTTGGCTATCGAGGCCGGGTCCTCGATGTCGGCTTCGATCACCCCCACCTCCTGGGCAGACTCGGGCAGCCCGGCGCGGACGGCCTCGAGCTTCGCGCGGCTGCGCCCCGCGATCGCCCAGCGCGCCTGCGTCGGCATGTGCGCCGCGAGATAGCGTGCAGTGAGGTTTCCGGTAAATCCCGTGGCGCCGAGAATCGCCACGTCCCAGGGGCGGTCAGCCATTGCCGCCGACGGCGCGGGCCGCCGTCATCGCCTCTGAGAGATCCCGCCCCGACTTGGCCGCGACCCAGCACGCCACCGGCGCCGCCACACGCTCGGAGGAGTGGGCTGCTGCGCCGGCGAGCTCGAGGAGCAGCTTGAACTCGTCGGAGCTCGGCGCGGCCGTCCCGAGCTCCTGTGCGTACGCGTCGATCCATTCCCTGGCGTTCATCGGCGCCACGACTCTACCGGCAGGCCGGGCTGGCATGATGCTCCGCTCTCACACCGGAAGAAAGGGACAGAAACATGGGCGTACTCGACGGTAAGGTGGCAATTGTCACGGGCTCGGCGCGCGGGATCGGACGCGCCACTGCCGAGTTGCTCGCCGAGCACGGCGCCAGCGTGCTGATCAACGATCTCGACGGAGACATCGCCCAGCAGACCGCCGCCGAGATCCCCGGCGAGACACTTGTATTCGCCGGGGACCTGACCCAGGAGGGGGCCTGCGACAAGCTCGTCCAGACGGTCCTCGACGGCTGGGGCAAGGTCGACATCCTCGTCAACAACGCCGGCTACACGCTCGATACGCCGATTCACAAGATGAGCGACGAGTGGTTTCAAAAAATGCTCGACATCCATTCGATCGTGCCTTTCCGGATGTGTCGCGCCGTCGCCCCCCACATGCGAGAGCCGGCCAAGCGCGAGCGCGAGGAGGGCCGCGAGCTATTCCGGAAGATTGTCAACGTCTCATCGGTCTCAGGGACGATGGGTAACGCCGGCCAGGCGAACTACGCGTCGGGGAAAGCCGCGGTTGTCGGGCTCACCAAGACACTGGCGAAGGAGTGGGGGCAGTTCAAGATCAACGTCAACGCCGTTGCCTTCGGGTTCATCGAGACGCGGCTGACTGCGCCGAAGACCGAGGAGAACGTCGCCGACATCGGCGGCCAGCAGGTTCAACTGGGGATCCCCGAGCAGCTGCGCTCGATCGGGATGATGATGAACCCGTTCGGCCGGGCCGGAACGCCTCAGGAGGCAGCGGGCGGGGTGTTCTTCCTGTGCTCGCCATGGTCGAACTTCGTCACCGGCCAGGTCCTGAACGTCACCGGCGGGCAGTTCACCGGGATGATGAGCTAACACGCCGCCTGGAGGCTGCGCACCGTGTGACCGACCTTGACCGACATACGGTCAAAAACGATCAACTGCCGAATCACCCCTAACGCGTGGCCAGGTGCGTGGGAGTCGTCCCGTTCGGAGTCAAGATGTCGAACCCATCGGGGATGTTCAGCATCCCCGGAGCGGTGCCCGGCCGATCATTTGTCCCGTACTGCCAGACCAGCGCTTTGGTCACCAGGTCGATCGCGACCACCCGGTGGCGGTAGTCGTCGTTGACCATGATCACGCCGCTGGGGAGAATCTCCGCCAGCGAGGGCTGGTTGAGCATTCCGGGACCGCTGGCCACGTCGTAGCGGTACAGGATCTGGCCGGCCCGGTTGAACTTTAGGAGCTGGCCCGGGGTGACGTAATCGGCGAGCAGATACAGGTCCGGACCCAGCTGCTGCGGATCGGACGGGTAGCCGATCGGAAGGTGCACATCCCAGACCAGATGACCCGCGGGGGTGTACTCGGACACCCACGAGCCGGTTGTCTCCGAGATCAGAATGTTGCCGTTGGCCAGCGGAGTATCGCCATTGACGGCGCCGAGCGATGTGGGCGGGTTATGGATGCACCCACCGGTGGCGCCGATCTGGTGGGCAATCGACTTGTCGGGATTGATGATCAGCACACGGCAGTTCTGCGCGTCGGCGATGCTGACCTGTCCGGTCTTCAGCAGATAAGCGTCGTCGGGCTCGTGCAGGTAGCCCGGTGCGGAGCCCGTTTTCAGACGGTGCCCGTAAACCCAGAGGATCTTCCCCGACGGGAAGCCGATCTGCTGGATCGTCTCGTTCTGCTCCTGGTTGGAGATGATCCCCGTGCCGTGGTTGATGAAGAACGCGTCATCCGGGAAGTAGAACCCGTACGGATCAGGTCCGGAGGCGGCCGAAGGGAACTTCCAAAGGATGTTCATCGACGCGTCCATCACCAGCAGCCGATTGTTGGCGCGGTCGGCGATCAGAAGCTTGTCGCGGTAGTACGGCGAGCCGGCTCCAGGTGCGCCGGCAATCCCGAAGAGAGCCTGCGGGGTGAACATCTGCACCGTCGTGAGCTGGGCGCCGCCGGACTCCCCGCCCACCAGCCACACCCGCGATCCGAGGACTGCTGCTCCGGCGTGGGAGACGGGCACCTGCAGACGGCCGGCCGCCAGCGCCTGGTCGTGCCGCGGGTCAAAGGCCCAGATCGTCGAGACGGTGGAGACACCCCCTTTCGGGCCGCTAGGCGGCGCTTGCTCGAGCTGAGTCGTCCCTACGCCGGTCACAGACTGCTGGGGGGTGGTGCTCTCACCGCCGGCGAGGTAGATATGGCCGCCCAGCGAGACCGCAGCCGCCGCCGCAAGCGGCTCAGGCAGATGGCCAACCACACGCGCCCTGTGGGTGGCGAGATCGAGCGTCTGAATGTCGTCGACCGGCCTTCCGGCCTGCACCCCGGTGATCGCGTCGCCGCCGAACACGTAGAGCTTGCCCCCGACCGCGGCGACGGCCGGGTAGCGCACTGGGACCTTCAGCGAGCCGATCGACCGGTAGGAACGGCCGCCGGTCGTGGCGAGCACCGCCGGGTCTGGTTTCGAGCCGTCGTAGCCCCCGACAACGAGCGTTGTGCCACCGATGCTCACCGAGGCCGCATCTGAGCGCGGCGTCGGCAGGGCACCTACCACGGAGCCTTTCGAGGGGCTGCCGGCTCCCACGGAGAGGGCCTGAACGGTGGCCACGGTGGCGGGCGATCCGCCGCCGAAGAGCGTCGCCTGGCCCCCGATCAGTGCCCCGGCGCTGTCGTGTACCCCTGCTGCCAGCGTGCCAGTCTGCTGAAGGTTTCCGTTGGTGGTGTCGAGCGCGAAAACCCCAGAAGCGGATGTGGACCCGTTGAGGCCCCCGACGATCGTCAGCTGATTGCCGCTACCGGGGAGGATGACCTCCCTGCTAATGGGGGCCGGGAGCCGCCAGGGCAGCAATCCTGCCTCCGCGGCGGGAATTTTCGCGGGACGGGCGGCGACCGGAGCCGGGCGGCTCGGCCCCCCGGCCCCCGCGTTTGCCAGCGTGACGACCGCCACGAGCACCAGCAGCGCCAGCAGCGCCACGGCACCGGCTCTCCGGCGGGCTATCTGAGCGCGACGTTGTTGCCGCCTGCTCGAACGGCCTTCAGTCATCGCCGGGACTGTAGTGAGCACGCGGCCGGAAACTTTCCGACTTGCCAGCTATCGGCGTGAGAACTCTCGACCGCCGAGACGTTGAGCGGAGCCGCTCAAGTGTCGCGGCGGACCATCAGGATCGCGGCGATCGCGATCGCCACTGCCGCGTAGGCACAGAACACCGCGAAGCCCGCCCAAGGCGCGAGCGTGTTGGGATCCGGATTGACCGTCCAGATGGCGCCGCCGGCGTTACTCGGCAGGTAGGGGTCGACCGAGGTCGAGAAGCTCGACGGGAGCAGCCCCATGATCGGCGGTAGGACGAACACGATCCCCGCGAGCAGGGAAATCCCGCCGGCCGTGCTGCGAACGATCGCTCCGAGGCCGAGTCCGAACAGCCCCATCACGGTCATGTAAAGCGCGGCGCCGAACAGCGCCCTGAGGACTCCCGGGTGCGAGATCGTGGTGTTTATGTGCTGGCCGGAGAGAATCGCCTGGCCGGCAAAGAACACGATGAACACGGCCGGCAGGCTGACCAGGAAGGCGACAGCTCCGAACACCAGCGCCTTGCCCCACAGCACCGGGAGGCGACGCGGGACGGCCGAGAGCGTCGATCGGATCATCCCAGTCGAGTATTCGGCCGTGATCACGAGCACGCCGAGAACGCCGATCGCGAGCTGGGCGAAGTTGATCCCTGCGAGGTTGGCGCGAAGCGGATGAAAGTCAACCCGCTCCCGAGGCGCCAGGTGCGACCAGCGGGAGTTGAAGATGACGCACACCAGAATGCCGAGCCCGATGATCAGCAGCAGCGTGATCAGCAGCGACCAACGCGTCGAGCGGACCGAGCGCAGCTTGGTCCACTCGGATCGGGCCACGCGGGCCTGAGTTACGCGCGAAGCGAGCTGGGCCGGGGCGGCGACCGCACTCATGCCGCGGTCGCCTCTTGCTCGATCGCTGCCGGGTGACCGTCACCGCGGAACTCGACGTCATCGCGAGTGAGCTCCATGAATGCCTCCTCGAGCGATGCGCGCTGAGGAGTTAGCTCGTGCAGCACGATGCCGTTCGCCGCTGCGATTTCGCCCACCTGGTCGGAACCCAGGCCGATCACCTCGATCAACGCAGGCTCGCGATCCTCGACAGTTGCTTCCCGGGCGGCGAGCAACTCTCTCAGCTTGCCTGCTTGCGGGGAGCGGACCAGCACCGACTGCTTCGACGAGCGCCTGACGAACTCGTCAACCGCCACGTCTGCGAGCAACTGGCCGCGCCCGATCACGATCAAGTGCTCCGCGGTCTGCGCCATCTCGCTCATCAGATGCGACGAGACGAAGACCGTCCGACCTTCCCCAGCGAGCTGCTTCAGCAGCGACCTGATCCATTGAATCCCCTCGGGGTCCAGGCCGTTGACGGGCTCATCGAACATCAGCGTGCGCGGGTCGCACAGCAGCGCCGAAGCGATCCCGAGCCGCTGTCCCATTCCGAGCGAGAACGTCCCCGCGCGTTTGTGGGCGACGGTGTCGAGACCGACCATCTCGATCAGCTCGCGGACACGGGCGCGGCTGACGCCATGCGTCTGAGCCAGGCAAAGCAGATGGTTGTAGGCCGAGCGGCCGGGATGCACCGAGCGTGCCTCAAGCAGCGCGCCGACCTCGGCCAGCGGAGCCGCATGCTCGCGGTACGGCTTGCCATTGACGATCGTCCGCCCCGAGTTGGGAGCGTCGAGGCCAAGGATCAAGCGCATCGTGGTCGACTTGCCGGCACCGTTCGGTCCGAGGAACCCTGTGACGATCCCTGGCTTCACCGTGAACGTGAGGTTGCGCACAGCAACCGTCCCGCCGTAGCGCTTGGTGACATCGGTAACTTCGATCACGCGATCCACTCGCTGTCAGAGGCCCGCACGAGCGGCATGTAAGCAGCGGTTCCTGATACTCGCCTGACAGCCGGGAGTGCCTAACCGAACCCCAACCGGCCGATCAACTCATCTAGACAGATGGCCCCCGCTCCGCTAGAAATCGCTTGGACATATTTGTGCAGCCTGCGTGAGTCCAGCTGCACCGTGGTCCGGCCGCCCGGATCCTAAGCCCACAGCACGAAACCGGAGGAGTTGATGTCCGAGAAGACTTGGGGAGGAGAGCCCTTCTGGGGGCTGGGGTACGAGTGGGATCCCGAATGGGTGCTCAACGACCGCCAGCGGGAGCTCCGAGATCTCCTGATCGAGCTGTGCGAGAAGGAGATGCGCGCGAACGCGAAAGTCTCCGACGACGAGCTGAAATTCCCCCGCGAGAACCTCGAGTTGCTCGGCAAGCACGGCTTCCTGGCGCTGACCGTCCCGACTGAGTACGGCGGCCTAGGACAGGATCACGTCGCCTACGCGATGACCTGCGAGACGATCGCGCGCTACGGCTGCGCGTCGACCGCGATGTGTTACGTGATGCACATCGGCGCGGTCAACACGATCATGTTGCGGCCCACCGATGAGCTGATCGAGCGCTACATCAAGCCGCTGAACAGTGGCAAGATCGGGACGCTGTCCTACTCGGACCCGGAGACGGGTTCGCACTTCTGGTATCCGATCTCCTCCGGCGCCGAGCGGGCCAACGGCGGCTACAAGGTCCGCAAGAAGGCCTCCTGGACGACCTCCGGCGGCTTCGCCGACTTCTACGTCGTGCAGACCACCAGCCCAGACTTCTCGGGTTACGACGACTTGTCGGTGTTCGTGATCGACGGCGAGCACGTCAAGTCGCATCCGTCCTCCTGGGACGCGCTTGGCCTCCGTGGCAACCAGTCCGGTCCGATTGAGGTGGAGAACGTCGAGATCCCCGCCAACCAGATCGTCGGACCGGAGGGAGATGGCGCCGCCTCCAACGACGAGTCGGTCGACCCCTGGTTCCTGATCGGGTCATCGAGCGTGTGGAACGGAATCGCAATGGGCGCGATCGACATCGGCAAGCGCCAGACGACCCGCAAGCGTCACGTCGACGTGGGCCTTCGGGTTGCCGACTACCCGACGATCCAGGACTACGTCGGCGAGGCCGTGATGGACACCAACGCCTCGCGGCTGTTCGTCTACTCGGTCGCCCAGGCAATGGACAACGCGACCGAGCACAACACGGTGCAGCCTCCTCCCGGGGAGTTCGCACGCGCCAACTACCTACATTGGGCGTGGCAGATCAAGTTCAATGCCGCCAAGAACACCGCTCACGTGGTCGACAAGATGCTCCACGCCTGCGGCGGAACCGGCTACAAGCGCGACATGGAGCTCGAGCGCTACCTGCGCGACGCCAAGGCGGGCTGGGTGATGGGCCCCACCAACGAGGT